>VBFH01000090.1 GCA_005883575.1 Chloroflexota bacterium
GTCCCGAACCCTGTGGACGTCGGGTCCTGCCGTGTCCGACAGACTCCCGCGTGGTCCTCGCGAATACGGAATCGCCCAGGTTGGTGTCCTTTGGTGACCCCCTAGAGCCGTCCCGTCCCGGGAATGCGTTATACGGCTGTGATCCGGCGGCGATGCTCACGGCCCATGTCGGCTTCTCAGGGATTGGACAGATGAGCCAGGCTGGATGGTCAGAGGCGAACTCGCTGATACAGAACCCGACTTACCTTCTTAGCTCGTACCGCATCGCCACTGCGCCCGAGCCGAACTCCAGCCGGCTCACGAGCTTCAAGTCGACATGCTTCGATAGCCCCGCGAACAACGTCGGCCCGTGGCCCGCGAGCCTGGGGTGCACCACGAACTCGTACTCATCGATCAATCCCAGCTCCGTCAACGCCAGTGGCAGCTTCACACCTCCCACTAACAGTCCCTTGCCCGACTCCCGCTTGAGTTGCTGAACTGCCTTGCCCAGATCCCCGCGCACGAGTTCCGCGTTCCAATCGACCTGCTCCAGGGTGCTCGACACGACGTACTTCTTTGCCGCGTTGATCGTCTGGGCGAAGGGTTCCATCCAATCAGGTCTCGCTCCCGTCGGCGCCGGCGGCCGCCACGCTGATTCCATCATTTCGTAAGTCACCCGGCCAAAGAGAAGAGCATCGGCCTGGTTGAGGATCTCGCCCGCGTGACGATGCAAGTCTTCGTCCGCGGGGATTGCACGATGATCGCAGCACCCATCCAATGTGACGTTGATGGAGTACCGAAGGGGTCGCATTTCGCAAGAGTACCGCCCACCAATCGGATCACCAAATCCGCGACACACCACTAACGACAACCCCAGGTTGAGAGCGGCTGCGTACTGGATGCGTACTGGCACGCATGGCTTACCGTCCTCCCATGATCTCTGCGACAGACGCGGCGGTCATCGAGCGGGCCTATCGCCTGGCGAATAAGGCCATGTTCACGGTGGCGCTCCAGGTCCGACGGCTTGACTCCCTTGAGCCTGAGGACGAGAACTTCGTCTTTCGGAAGCATGCGGACTGGGAGTTTCTAATCGTGTCTCTGTATCGGCTGCAACGTGCCGCCCAGATTGTGACTGCCACCGAGCGCGGCGTCACAGAGGTCATCCCAGCGCTGGTTCAGTTTCGGAAGCAGGTTCCCGGACAGAAGACCATGCGCGATGTCGGCGAGCACTTCGACGACTACGCGCTCGACCAGAGCTCTACCCAGGGCCTATCAGTGAGATACCCAGCGGAACCAGCGAATCCCAATCACCGCGAACACCACGGTGTAGCCGAAGCTGGCGAAGAGCGCACCCCAGAGTTGACCGCTCCAAGGAGTCGCACCCATGGCGGCCGACAGTAACGTCTCGAGACAGCCGCCAGGCGACCAGCGGGACACCAGCTCGACCGTCGTTCCGAGCCGATCTGTATCTCCGAAGAGGCTGAGACCGATTAGGGGTACGTAAAGGAGGCGGCCAGCCGCGTTGAGCGTGTCCGCCGACGCTATCAGTCCCACAATCGCTTGGCCAATGCTGAGGAAGACGGCAGATCCGAGCAACGCGACCAGAACTGTGAACAGGTAGTCCTGCGGGGGCAGGGTGACACCCACGAAGAGGGCGGCAACCACCAGAACCACAATCGCCATGACCAGAACTGCGCCGAGTTGCACGATCCAGCGGCTGACCATGATGGTCCAGGTCGGGGCCGGTGTCACCCGAAGGCGCTGAAAGACGCCGGTATCGCGGTCGCGCGCGATCGCCAGCGAGTAGCCGACGGTCCCGATCGAGACCAGCCCCACGGTGAGCGCGAGGCTGATACGGAACTCGGTACCGCCTAGTGCCGCCGAATTCTTACCGAGCCCAGTGGCCACCAACAAGATGAGAGGAAGCGCAAAGGTGAGCACCAAAGACAGAGAAGTACGCATCTGAGCCGTGGTATCTGCACGCAGGAGAACCCTGAGCGATGACGACCAGGTGGGGACCGCCACCGAGCGACGCTCGGGAACCCTTGCGTCATCAGTCACGCAATTCCCGTCCGGTTAGCGCGATGAAGACATCCTCCAGAGTGACCGGCCCGTGTGCCGCCTGGCGGACTTGGGGGTCATCGCGATGGGCTGCGATGAGAGCGGCGGGCGTGCCTACCGTCAGTATCTTGCCGTGATCCATGATGGCGACGCGATCACAAACTGCCTGCGCCTCCTCCATCGAGTGTGTCGTGAGCAGGATGCTGCGCCCCTCTTTGCGGAACCGCTCGATTCGGTCCCAGAGCTGGCGCCGGGCTTGGGGGTCGAGCCCGGCGGTGGGCTCGTCGAGCAGCACCAGCGCGGGATCATGGATGGTCGCGATCAGCAGTGAGAATCGTTGCTGCTGGCCCCCCGATAGCTCCCGAAAGCGCTTGGACGCTTCCTTCTGCAGGTTGATTTGTCCCAGGAGTTCGCGTATCTGCGCCGATGTGAGAGTGACGCCGTACAGGCCAGCGTACAACCGCACGATCTCGACCAGCGTGAGACTCGAGTGAAAGCTCGTCGTCTGCAGTTGGACTCCGAGCTGGGCCTTGGCTTGCAGCGGGTGAGCGCGGGCGTCGACGTCTCCGATCACTATGTCCCCCGCCGCCGGACGCAGCAGCCCTTCGATGGCGCTCAGCGCGCTGGTCTTCCCGGCACCGTTGGGACCCAGCAGTCCATAGATCTCCCCCTCGCGAACCTCGAGGTCAATGCTGTCAACCGCGACGATCGAGCCGTAGGCGACCCGAAGCCCGCTAACCCTGAGCGCTGGTATCAAGGCGGGAGTAGTGGACTGTGTCGTTGTCAGGACATCTTCTCGAATGGGCGTGCCAACTGGAAGGGAGGGCCAATTATTCTAGGAGAGCCTCGGGCGCGAGGGCATGCGCGGTTCCACAGTGCTCAGGCCGACGGCAGAAGGCGAAAACGCCGACGTCCCGGTCCCCGTAGGGCATGGAAATGGCGGTGATCCAGCGTGAGCACATCCCAAACGCCATAGCGCTCAGCGAGGACCACGATCGAAGCGTCGGCAAGATCGATTTCGAGATTCGGATAGCGCCTCAGGATCACAGCAGCTAAACCTATATCCGCTCCGGTGAAACTCTCCAGCCGGTAGGCACCTCGGGCGACTTCGTCCAGCACCGCACGCTGGGCGCCAGCGCCGACCCTGGTGGCCAGCAGGTAGTCGAGCTCGGCCAGAACGAAAGGCGACAAGAGAAGTGGTGCGCGAGCTTGGCGGAGGGCTGCGGCCGCTAAGGCGTGTAGGTGCTGGCTGCCATCAATTGCGGCCAGCAAACCGCTCGTGTCGAGAAGGATCACTTCTCGCCGAATCCAGCCAGCAGCCCGTCGACGTTCTCCGCAAGATCAGGTTTGCCGCTTGTGAACAACGGAAGTCTGGGCTCGGCGTGGCGCGACTGCAGAAGACGTTCGACTCCCTCGCGGATCAGGTCCGCCTCCGTCCGGCCCGCTTCGTAGGCAGCTCGGGCAAGGCTGCTCTTCAAGTCTTCAGGCAAGTAGATTGTGGTCCGCTTCACGCCATACATCATGCCATACGCTGGAAATCTGTGACCTCTCTGTGATCTCCGGCGCTCCAGACCACGGCCAAGGGCGATTTTGAATACGGAATTGGTCGGGGCCCGGGATTTGAATCGCCCTGAGTTTGGTGGAAACTTAGGGGTGTCCTACAGCGGCCACGCGCCGGGACATCAGTCGGTGCTGCGCGACCTTCTTGCGGGATACGAGGTCGAGCAACTTGCGCGTGCTCGCTCGAAGCCGGTCGGCGGCCCCTCTCCCCTTTCCCACAAAGACGACGCGGGGGAAACCACCGCCAGCCTTGAATCGCGATTACATCGTCAAATTTCTTGTCCGGTTTCGAGCAGGGTTTGTGTATCGTCGCGCCCGCCTTCGAACACCCACGATCGAACCGGCCAGCGGGAATGCAGTGAACAGAAGGAGGCAAGCGCTGATTAATAGATCACTGGAATCGCGCGAGTCGGAAAAGAAATGGCCGAAGCCGAAAACGATTCCCACGGCGATCCATGGCCAAGCGAATACCGCTCCGAGCCACCAATCTTGGCGACCGATCCGAAGAAAATACCAACCGGCGCCAAATGCCAAACTGGCACCCACGAGCGTGAGTGTTACCTGTACAACTGACGCAAAGAGATCCGGGGGGTTGGCAGACCATCCCGGACCCTGCAAGCCCCAAAAAAGAGCGAAACGAACATGATGGGAAAATTGAGACAGCCTGCGGCGACGTAAGCTGCGACTCTAACCGCATCAGGCCAATCGTCGAGCGGGTCCTCGATGTCTGGCGTTTCAGCCCTGGCAGGACGCTCATCCGTCAGTCCAGGATGTTCCCAGACAAGGCCGCCGCCTGCGGTGCGGATGCCGACTACCAGAGCACTCCGCGCCGTGTACTCGACGGTGCCCTGGAACGCGATCTCATCTCCGACTGTATCGGTAAGCCAACTCGTAGATTTCTTGCCAACGGCCACTCTGACACGAGATCGCACCAAATCGGCGGCTTCTGTCGTTATCGACAGCTGAGTTTCGCCCACAATCAGTTTGCAGACACGCCTGGAACTAGATTCAGCGCTCGTGGTTCTGTCCGTGAGGCCAATCGTCCCGCTTGCGCGGAGGATCTTTCTGTCGGCTAAGTCCTCGCTGACGCGAGACCAGTTGGACCACGTCAGAACCAACAGAGTTGCTGCAATCAACCCTACTGGGAAAGCGATCAGCGTGGCCGTACCGCCCGCGACAGCCAGCAAAATTGTCACGACCACCAGCACGCCACCTGCTGCCCCGAACAAGAGGCTCTGAAGCTGTCTTTTGGCGCGAAGGACCCGTGCGACGTCCGAGCTCATTGGAATCTCGGAGATTCGAATCGGGGGTTCGGACTTCGTGCTAGGGCTCACGGGAATGTCACATTCTGATGCCGAGCCGTCTCCCTCTATGCGCGAGAGTGTCAAGCATCAGCCAAAGCCGGTGTAAAGGCTCAGCCGAACCACTGACAAGCTCGCGACCCTTGGCGATCCGGTCATGAGGTCGGCGGCCACCACGGCAGACGTGAATCCAGGTGCGAGGTAGGTGGGCCGGTCATCATCAGGCGATCCGGTACGGGTTGCCTTGCGCCGTGCCACCCCTCCAATCTTGTCACTCGCCGTCTCCGTGGCGTAGGCTGCGGGCTAAGCGGGCGGCATCGTCAGGCGATTCCCATTCGGTACAGCCAACGATCGGATGCAACCCCTCTCTTCTCGCGCGTGAAATGCACCTATTTGTGAAGTGCCGGGCAGTAGCCATCGAGCAAGACTGCTGCAGAACTGCTGCAGTAGCACATCGATCGTGTCACGTTATCTCCGCGAGAAGGAAAGGTCTGAGTTCAGAAATTGGTCGGGGGCCCGGGATTTGAACCCGGGGCCTCACGGTCCCGAACCGTCTCGACGGCGTGTCCAGCCAGATCCTCCCGTACCCGCCATGCTCCTCCTGAATACAGATCTCGACGCCTGCGTGTCCACTGGTTACCGCTGGTGACCGCTCGGTGCCGGGAATGTGTGCCCCGGCAAGCAATATTCGAGGTCGTGCCGCATGTGGTAGTTCTGCTCCCTTGCGCGCGACCGCCGCCCAGCGGGCCGGCATGGACCGGTGGTTTTACCGAATGCAACGTTTACACGCTTATGAATCCGCCAGATGCTCAAGGACGAACGCTTCGACCTCTTCGCTTTTGCCCTTGACCGCGAATCTCCCGAGTGGGCGGACTGACGCCAGGTCGCGTATGAGCGCATACGTCGGCGCCGAGACCACAACCTGACCCGGGATCGCACCCGTCTGGAGCCGGGCGGCGAGATTCACAGCGTCACCGTGCGCGACGTAGTTCCGCAGTTCCTCGCTCCCGATGTTGCCTACAAGCGCTGCACCTGTCGCAATCCCCACCCGGAATCGGGGGAGCGATGGGTCCTCAGTGACAATGGCCTCGATGGCGCG
>VBFH01000086.1 GCA_005883575.1 Chloroflexota bacterium
CGAGATGCGCCTGCGGCGGTTGGTGACCGCGCAGGAGCGAGGGGCAAAGGCCTCGTTGAAGATGCTCCTCCCGATGCTGGGATGCATCTTCCCGACACTTTGGGTCATCCTGCTCGGGCCCGCCGCCCTGCTGGCGATGCATTTCCTGCGGGGAGGTCCATAGCCTTGGCGCGAGACCCGGCAGCTCGGCGCGGTCAGTCGACGGTCGAATTCGGGGCCTCGGCCCTCGTCCTCGTCCTGCTCCTGTTCGGCCTCATCGACCTGGGACGGGTTTTCTACTACGACGTCGGCCTCCAGGGCGCCGTCCGCGAGGGCGCGCGTCAGGCGAGCTGGTTCGATCAGACCAACCCCGATCAAGGCTGCGGCGCGAGCCCGAACCCCTACCTCTGTGACTCCTTGATCAAGGCTTCGGTCGACCGGGTCCTCGCCAAATCCGGCTTCAACCCGCCGTACTCGGTGCTTCAGAACCCAGGCGCCACGTGTCCGAGCACGAGCGACGGCAACACGGCCTTCAACCCGCCCTACGACGGCTCCGTATATCCCACAAGCATCAACACACCGTCGCTTTACATCTGCTACTCCAACACGCCGGGGCTCGACCTCACCTCCGCGCCGGCGGATTCCAGCTACAGGGGCACGGACGTGAACGTGATCTTGGTCATGAGCTTCGGCTTTGCCTCCGGCATGCTGTCGGGCATCCTCGGCAACTCGATCCACATCGTCGCGAGCACGCACATGACGGTGGGCGGTTACTGAGATGACGCGCCTGTTGAGGCAATGGCGCGGGAACTCGCAGCGGTCGCAAGCGATCGTGGAGTTCTCGCTGATCGCGCCGATCCTCATCATCCTGCTCTTCGGCATCGTTGATTTCGGGCGCCTCATCTACACGTACGCCACCCTCAACCAGGCGGTCAACGAGGGAGCCCGGATGGCGATCCGCGATTCGCCGTTGCTGCCGACGAATGTCGACGTGCAGACAGCCGTCCGCCAGCATGCGGTGGACGTCTCGCTGGCGAACCCGTGCCCGAACGGCCCGGTCACCTCGGCCGTCCCGCCGGCGAATCGGGGATGGATCTACATCACGGAGCCAAATGCGTCAACGGTTGAGTCGCTCGCGGATCTCCAGAGCGTGGCGCAAGTCCAGGTCGGCGCTGGAAACGCCCCTGGTGGACAGATGTGGGCCGAAACAAATGGGACATGCAGCGCAACGCTCCCGGCGTTCAAGCATTCACCGCTGCAGGTAACGATCCACTACAACTTCGTCCCCATCACTCCGCTGATCCAGCAGCTGACGGTGAACCACATCGTCATCAGCGCGGCGGCCACCTACCAGACGGAGTACTGAGATGTCAGCAAGACGCCGCCGGCAATCCGGCCAGGCCATCGTCCTCGTCGTCCTGGTCCTCACCGTCCTGTTCGGGTTCCTCGGCCTGGCCATCGACGGGGGCCGCGGCTACCTGGACCGCCGGCACATGCAGGCTTCAGCCGACGCCGCCGCCCTCGCCGCCGCATACAACTACATGAACAATCACGACTACGCACTGGCGGAGGTCGCCGCCGTGACCGAGTACGCCAACAACCAGCAGCTTTATGCGACGCCGACCTGCGCCGGGTACGGCAGCCTGTCGGTGTCGTGCACGTTCGGTGACCCCACCAGCCAGGCGCTGACCCTGACGGCCGTCGACCACTCGATCGCGGGCGTCAGCTTCACGGTCACGGTCACCCATCGGATCGGGATCACTGTCATGCAGGTCCTGGGAGCGGGCTCGACCATGCGGGTCGGGTCGACGGCGACCGCGGTGGCCCGGCCTCAGGGCCAGAACGGGGCCGCGATCCAGACCCTGAGCCCGGGCACCTGCAACGGTTCCGGGCCGTCGCTGGTCTTCACAGGCACCTCGACCACGAACATCACCGGTGACGTCTGGTCAGACGGCAGCATCGGTGACAACGGGTCTGCCCGGGGCTCGGTGAACGGAAACGTCATCGACATCTGCCCCGTCTATCCGCCCTCCATGCTCCCGAACTTCAGCGTCACCGGTTCGATGGCCAACGGCTTCAACATCCCCGACCCGGGTTTTCCGCAGCAGACGCTCAACTCGACGTCGAGGACGTGGAACTCGACCAGCGGAAGCACCGAACTGCCCGGGACGTACAACCGCGACCCGGGCCTTAGCGGTAGTGCCGGCTGCTACTTTCTGAGCGGCGGCATCTACGACTTCTCGCAAGGATTCACGGACAACGGCGGCTTTGTGAGCAACGTCCTCAGGCCACCCGACGAGCCGAACATGGCCTCCGCCGGCAACCCCAACATGACCACCCTCCGTGCGGCCCTGACGGGGACCAGGCAAACCTCGATCGCGGTCAACGCGCTGCCTGGAGCGATACCGAACAACTCGATCGTGATCGTCGGCAGCCAGGCGTTTACGGTTTCGGCTGACGTGGCCGCCGGGGCCACTTCGATCAGCATCAGCCGGCAGGACGTGGTCGGGACGATCCCCAGCGGATCGCTGCTCACGGTACGGGCCTATCCGCAGTTCTGGGACTCCAACGGGGTTGGCTGCGGCAGCTCGTTCACGCTGTCATCGCCAGGCTCTGGAAGCCTCTTGGCAGGCACCTACTCGGTTGAGGTGACTGCCGTCCGATGGCAGGCCAACGGCGTCTCGAGCTGCAGCGGCCCCGCCTCTCCTACCTGCTACATGCGCGAGTCCGCGCCGTCGATGTGCAAGACACTCACCGTCGCGACGAGTGGCAACGTGAAGGTCGACGTGACGGCGGACCCGGGCGCAACTGACTTCAACATATATATCGCCGCCAATGCGAACTGCAGCGGGTTGACGTACTGCACCGACACGGGCAACGGCAACTCGACCGTCACCATCAACACGTGCCCTACCGGCCAGCCTTCACCGCCTGACCAGGAGAGTCTGCCGGTTGCAGCCGGCTTGCCGAACGCGGACCCGGCGCCTGGCACCCCGCCCCGGGGCGACCTCGCGAACGCGACGCACTGCGTGGATCCGACCACCGGCACCAACGTGGCGTGCCCATCGGCCTGGACCGTGGGCGCCGTGCAGTTCTTCATCCCGGGGGGCGGCAACAACTCCACATGCCTCAACCTGCAGGGCGGAGGCGACATATACGTCTACAGCGGCTATCAGTACCAGCGGATCCTGATCTATGAGCCGGGGCCTGAACAGCCGCCGCCGGCGAACACATGCCTCAACAACGTCGCCGGTCATGGGATTACAAGCCTGATCGGCATCTTCTACGTGCCCGCGGCCTCGGTGACGATCATCGGGAGCAGCAGCTATCTCGCGACCATCGCGGGCGGCGTCATCGCCTGGGCCGCAACCGTCAAAGGAAATGGAGGTGTCTCGATCATGGCCGACCCGACGCTCCGGACATGGCCTTCGGCCGTGCATTTGACCCAATGAACGTCCGCCTACAACCCATGCCGGACGCCGCCTCCCAATACTCACGCCTGGGACCGATCGGTCCGCTGATGGCAAATCCCCGTGTGACAGAGATCATGGTCATGGGCGTGCACGACGTCTACATCGAGGTCGACGGCAAGGTCCTGCTGACGCCGATCAACTTCTCCACCGAAGACGAGCTGATGGACGTGATCCGGTACATCGTCGAATCGGTCGGAAGGCGAGTCGACGTCGAGTCGCCGCTGAGCGATGCCCGCCTGGCCGATGGATCCCGCGTCCACGTCGCGATTCCTCCCGTCGCCATCGACGGGCCGCTGCTCAACATCCGCAAGTTCGTGAGAGGTCCGCTGGACATGGCGGACCTGGTGCGGCTCGGCAGCTGCAGCGAGACAGCTTTCGGCTTCTTGAAAGCTTGCGTGATTGCCCGTGCCAACATCGTCGTCAGCGGCGGGACGGGCAGCGGCAAGACCACGCTGCTCAACGTGCTTTCTGGATACCTGCCCGACGACGAACGCATCGTCACGATCGAGGATGCAGCGGAGCTGCAGCTGCGACAGCGACACGTAGCCCGCCTCGAAGCTCGCCCCGCCGGATTGACCGGCAAAGAGGTCACCATCCGCGACCTCGTCATCTCGTCGCTGCGCATGAGGCCGGACCGTCTGGTCGTCGGTGAGGTCCGCGGCGCCGAAGCGCTGGACATGCTGCAGGCGATGAACACGGGGCATGACGGGTCCATGACCTCGCTGCACGCCAACAAACCGCGGGACGCGCTGGCCAGGATCGAGACCCTCGTCCTCATGGCGGGGTACGACCTTCCGCTGCGCGCCATTCGCGCCCAGATCTCGAGCGCCATCGACGTGATCGTGCACCTCCAGCGGATGCGCGACGGCAGCCGGAAGGTCGTCCAGATCAGCGAGGTCACCGGGATGGAGGAAGACGTGATCACCATGCAAGACGTCTTCCGATTCGTCCGCGGCGGCCTCGACGACCAGGGCCGGGTCGTCGGACGCTTCACGGCGTCTTCGATCCGTCCACGTGTTCTCGACCGGCTGCACGATCTCGGACTCGAGATCCCGGTTGAGATGCAATCGTTGTTTTACGAATCGGTCGAGTCGGCACACTAGCCGAACGATCACGAGAGGAGTGGTGGGCATGGCGGTCAAATCAGGGGAACGGCGAGCACAGTCACGGCGCGGTGCTGCGGATCGCCGCGCCGGCGAGCGGCGGTCGACCACGGACCGGCGGGTGGCCGTGGTGCCGATCGAAGTCGAGCGAAGGGTCGGCGGCCGGAGGTTCTTGGAGCGCCGGGCCGAGGTCCGGCGGAGGCTGAACGACCGGCGGCACCTGCTCAGGTAGCGGCCCGTCGGCGTCAGGCGGACTTGAACAGCGCGATTCCGGCAGCCCAGTACATCGGGGCCGCAAAGCTGCCGGTCAGGTCCTGAGCACCGGCTGAGCTGAGGACCCGATAGGCGCTGACCACGCTCACCGGGGTCGAGGTGCCGTTGGTGCTTGTCTGCTGAGCTTGTGCTGTGTACCCGGCGGCGGTGACGGTCATCGTCTGGACCGACCCATGGCCCGCGAGGAAGCCGACTACCAGCTCCGTCGAGGTCGCCGGGGTGCTCGCGCCCGAGTCTGCAGTTGTGCCGGTGCTTGATGCACCTCCGGAGACGTCGAGCGGATTCGTGGCGGCCACCCCGGAGAACTCATTCACCTCAATCGCCACCACGGTTGCGGTGGCGACGCTTACGGTCACGCTCGTCACGCTGTTGGCGTTGGCCGCGTACCACATCTCACCATCCGAGTAGTGGCCGGCGGAGCAGTACGCGCCGATCTTGGTCCATGTGTTGCTCGCCGAATCGGTGACCCTGGTGATCTGGTTCGTCGCGCCCGTGTAGACGCTGGCCGCGAGCACCAGCAGGTGCCCAGCGCCGGTCGGAGTCGTAAAGGTGGCGGTGAGCGTGGTCGAGCTTACGGACTCGCCGGCGGCAGCCATCTGGACAAAACGCGGGCCCGACGACGGCGCGCTCACCGTGAGTGCGACCGATGTGCTGTGCGTGGCCGAGGCGCCCGTCCCGGTCACGGTCACGGTGTAAGTCCCGCCGGGAGTTGAAGCAGACGTGCTGATCGTCAGCGTCGAGCTGCCTCCGGCCGTGACCGTGCTGGGATTGAAGGACGCCGTCGCTCCCGCGGGCAGTCCGCTTGCGCTCAGCGTCAGCGTCTGCGCGTTCCCGCTGGTCACGGTGGTGCTGATGGTCGAGGTCCCGCTCTGGCCCTGGACCACGGACACGCTGTTCGGGCTGGCGCTGATCGAGAAGTCGTCAGGCAGGGTCACGGTGAGTGAGACCGAGGTGCTGTGGCTGACCGAGGCGCCCGTCCCGGTCACGGTCACGGTGTAAGTGCCGCCCGGAGTCGAAGAGGTGGTGCTCAGGGTCAGGGTCGAGCTGCCACCGGCGGTGACCGAGCTGGGATTGAAGGAGGCGGTCGCCCCAGAAG
>VBFH01000127.1 GCA_005883575.1 Chloroflexota bacterium
GTGGTGGCTCCATCGGGCAAGTTCGCGTATGTCATGAATCACGTTTCATTCAACCTATCGGCTTACATCATTGATGCCACCACTGGCGCGCTGACTCCGATTACAGGCTCGCCCTTTCCGGTGGGGAACACCCCCACCTCCATGGCGGTGCATCCTACGGGCAAGTTCCTGTATGTTGCCAGTGAGGGCGACAACCTCTCTGCGTTCACGATCAATCCCACGACCGGTGCTCTGACTCCGATCGCCGGTTCGCCATTTGACGTGGGACCGGTGCCTTTTGGGGTGGCCGTAGATCAGAGCGGCAGGTTTCTGTATGTAAGCAACCGAAATGCCGGCACGGTTTCGGGGTTTCGTATCGATGAAGCGACCGGCGCGCTGACTGCAGTTCCTGGCTCGCCGTTTGCGGCGGGGCTGGACGCCTCGTTCGTTGCAATTGCACCATAATCCTGAGAGCGACGGAAGAAGGGCAGCGAAGATACGGTTTAGGGCGAGATGCAGTATAAAGCGCTTCAGTCGGGATTCGTTACCCTTGCGCACGCTCGTGAGCCACGAGTTTCTCAGGGGGCCCCGCGACGGCCCGAAAAGCCTGCGAGACACCACCCGCTAACCCGTTGTCGTGTCGAGAGGCGCCGGTCGGAATCGAACCGACGAATAGAGGTTTTGCAGACCTCTGCCTTACCACTTGGCTACGGCGCCGTGAGACATAAACTCGCAATCTACTTAGACTTTCTCAACCCACCCCGGGAAGTTCTTCCGACCTCTTTTAAACCTCTGTCGTGCCGCACGCTTACAGTACCGCAGAGCCATGAACGGCCGAGATCGCTGGTCTTTTCAGCGCACTCGAAGAATACGCCCTCAGCCAAGAGTCGGTGTGGGGATTTTTGTGGGTAGTTGTCGTCAGGCAAACGCATTTCGACAGCTCACTTCAGCTTCACCCCGACCTTCGTACGACGGACCCGATTGTAGACTTGCCGGCGGACGCGCCCGAGTCCGGGCTGGAACCGACGGAGCATCTCAAGTGGCTGGAATCCGAACCGCGGCGCGGCTCGATCGAGATCCCGCGCTAGCACGATTGTGAACTCCGTTACTTCGCGAGGCCAAGCTGCTTCATGAAGTCGCCGCCATCCCAGAACAACCATTCGTGATCCATGCGCCCGTTGAGCCAGTGACCAATCGTTGCCATCCCGATGGCGAAGCGCTTCCCGGTAGGGGGAATGCTCGTGCCGTCAGGGAGGGGCATGGACCGAGTAAAGGTGCCGGTCATGACCCCGGTGACCGCCGTCCAGCTACCGGACCCGAAGCGAATCGGGTGCACCTTGATCGTGATGTCTGGCGCCCAGACGAAGAGCGCCTTCAGGTCCTCGATGTGCTTCTCGATTCCGCGCGTCTCCTCTTGCCCGTCAGGCCAGGTCACGAGGATGTCCTGGGCGTGACTCTCCCGGAGGCGGTCCCACTTCTGGTTGCTGAAGACGTCGAAGTCGAGCACGTCGAAGGTCTTGAGGTTCCGCTCGACGGCGGGCGCCTGGCGCTCGGGCGGGGGCGGTGGGTACTG
This sequence comes from Chloroflexota bacterium, assembly GCA_005883575.1. Taxonomy (GTDB): domain Bacteria; phylum Chloroflexota; class Dormibacteria; order Dormibacterales; family Dormibacteraceae; genus 40CM-4-65-16. Next base: position 1,553 of record VBFH01000127.1, read on the forward strand.
CGGACGCTCAGCGGGCGTCTGGGCGAGCGCGGGCAGGGCGGCGCCGATCAAGACGGCCACGGCAAGAAGCGCGCGGGACAGCGACTGAGTGGTGGTCATACATCCTCCGTGATCACCAGGTTTGTGCTCCGCGAACGTTCACGACCATATTCCTGGTTCGTTACCGATACAGTAACAATTACCCTCACAAAAAAACTGACTAGGTCCGAGCGCAGTTCCCCACCGGCCGGCCAGCGCGCGCTCTCACTGAATCGGCCATCTCCGCCAGTGTGACGTTCGCCAGCTGCCTCTCTAGCGCGCCCGCTCCGCGGGGCTGAGCACCCTCCTGAGCGCTGGCTGGATGTTCTTTCCCACCGGGCAGCGTGGGTTCGGGGTTGAATGATGCGAGACGAACCGGTCTCCCGACTCGACCGCCCGGTACACGTCCAGCAGCCGCCCTACCCGTCGCCGCCGCGTACATCGCGAATTGGCGGTCGTCAATCGATTCCGGATTCATGACTACCTCAGCGACGGGCGGGTGTGCTTGCGGCCGGTTGCCACCGGTTGCGCCCGTTTGGCTCCATAAGGGCTCCATGCCGGATGTGCCGTGCACGCGTGGTCAGGTGGCGGCGAGGCGGAGGTTGTTGCGCGCTGCGTTGAGGGCGGTGCGGAGCTGGTTGGGGTCGCGGCGGACCTGGGTGAGGAGGAGGCCGCCTTGGATGCTGGCCATGGTGGCAGAGGCGAGCGCGGCGGGGTCGGCGTCGTTGCGCAGCTTGCCGCGGGTTTTCATGCGGGTGAGGCCGTCGCGGAGGTGCGCTTCCCAGCGTTCGAGACGTGCGGCGATCGCTGCTCGGGCTCCGGGGTCGCTCTCGGCGAGCTGGCCGGCGAGGGAGCCGATCGGGCAGCCGCCACGCGCTTGCCGCTCGATCTGGTGCTGGACCATGAAGTCGAACCAGCGGTCGATGCCGGCCCAGGAGTCGAGGTGGTCAAGGAGCTCGCCCTGCCTGCCGA
>VBFH01000014.1 GCA_005883575.1 Chloroflexota bacterium
GCTACTGCCATCGTCAGGCCGGCAACCGCGAAGACTCACCGCCCTCGCCTCAGTCCAGGAACAGCCGTCACTATACCAGAAATGGTTGCGAGTGCGTGCTAATATTCGGCGATCAAACGACGTCCACGCCTCCTTTCGGTCGCCGAAGCCGCCGCCGACCTTGGCGCGTCGGAGGCGTATGTGCGCCGTCTGCTTCTGAGGCAGCGACTTTATGGAACCAAGCTTGGTTTCGTGTGGGCCATCTACCCCGACGACCTCGAGGCGTTCAAGAGGTTGCGCCGACCACCTGGTCGACCCCACAAGACAGTCAAGAGCGTCAACGCGGCGGCGCTCGCGGAAATCGCTGACGAGAGGATTCGGGCGGGAACCAAACGACTGCTCAGACAGCGGCGACGCGTCCCCAAGGAGCCACGACCAACGAGCGATCGCCGTCGGACTTGACCCACAGAAAGCCAAACCCAAAGCCTGAGACGAGAGCCAGCAGGGCTGCGGGTTGAAAAGTTGGGAGCTCGCCCTTTGACACTTAAACAGTGCGGTTGGAGGACCGTTACCGTCGCCGGCAAATTAGTCCTGGTCTCGAAGCCGACAGCTCGGAGTTGCGCGACCGATTAGTTTTGAAAGGGGACCAGTCAAAACAGGTAGGACACCGCGGGGAGGTAAACATCATGGGAGCCAATGACCTCGCGTCCCGGTACACCGTCGTCACCTACGACCCGCGCGGCCTGTCTCACAGCAGGCTCAGCGCGCCGCTCGACGACTGGCGGATGGTGCAGGTCTTCGCCGACGACGTCCACCGCCTCCTGGACAAAGAGGCAAACGGCAAATCGTTCGTGTTCGCCAACAGCGGCGCCGCCGCGATAGCGCTCGAGCTCGCCGCGCGCCACTCTGAACAGCTGGAAACGCTGGTCGCTCACGAACCCCCTCCTCCTTCGCTGGTGCCAAACACCGCCGAGACTCGCGCGGCGATCGAGGATGTCAGCGACACGTGCGCCACCGAGGGGCTGTGGCCGGCGATTCAGAAGTTCATGACGCTGGTCGGGATCAAGGGCGGACCGCCGCCTGCTCCCCAGGGCGAGCCGACCCCCGAGATGGAGGAGCCCATGGCGTTCCCGATTACGGTCACTTGGCCTATGGCATAGTGGGCCAGGCCGACATGTCCACACCCAGGTCGACCCGCCATCCAGGTCGACCAAACGGCACGATGACCGCAGCCGTCCTGTATGCGCCGCACGATCTGCGCATTGAGCAACGTCCGATTCCAACTCCGTCGCAAGGCGAGGTGCTGGTCCGGATCTTGTCGGTCGGAGTTTGCGGTTCCGATGTCCACTACTACGAGCACGGCCGCATCGGCGACTTCGTGGTCCGCGCCCCGTTGGTGTTGGGGCACGAATCGTCGGGTCAGATAGTCGAGGTCGGCAAGGGCGTCTCCCCCGGGCGAGTGGGCGAACGCGTTGCCATCGAGCCTGGCGAGCCCTGTGGCCGCTGCGACCAGTGCCGGTCGGGCAGATACAACCTGTGTCCGAACATCAGATTCCATGGCACACCTCCCGTCGACGGCACTCTGTCGGAATTCGTCATCGTGAAGTCGGACCTCGCCTACGCGGTGCCCAAGGAGATCAGCGACAACGCTGCCGCCCTCCTCGAGCCGCTTTCGGTTGGAATCTGGGCAAATCGCAAGGCCGGCACCCAGATCGGGTCGTCAGTGCTGATCGCTGGCGCGGGGCCGGTCGGCCTTGTCACGGCCAAGGTCGCGCGTGCCGTCGGCGCGACCCGAATCACCGTGACGGACGTCAACCGCAACCGGCTGACGGCGGCCCTGGCCAGCGGCGCCACTGAGATCGCGGTCGCCGGCACTGACGAGGTCGCGGGCGAGTTCGATGCGTTCATCGACTGCTCGGGTTCATCGAGGGCCGTCGACGCAGGGGTCCGTTCGGTGCGGCCGGCAGGTTCGGTCGTCCTCGTCGGGATGGGCGCGGATGAGCTGAGCCTGCCTCTTTCGGTCGTCCAGCAGCGCGAGCTGCTCATCACCGGCACATTCCGCTACGCCAACACATGGCCGACCGCAATTGCACTTGCGGCTTCGGGAAGGGTCGGTCTCGACGATCTGGTTACCGGCGAGTTTGGCCTTGACGACGTCGAGCAAGCCCTGAACGCCGGCCGCGATCCGCATAGCGTCAAGGCTATGGTCCGCCCGGCGCTCGGTAACTCAAAAAGCAAAAAGAGAGGCGGTCAGCGGACCGCCTCCCATCTGGCTGACTCTACTCGTCGGCCTGACTAAGTTCCCTGCTGCACCTCGATCAACTCGTCCGCCACCAGGCCATGGGCCTCGCGATGCACCGCGCTGGCGGCTTCCTTGCTCGGCGCCTCAACCAGGCAGAAGGCCTTCCCGGAGCCCTCGTCGAACCAATAGTTGAGGTACTTGACTCCGAGCTTTTGCTGAACCTTCAGGTCCTGCTCATGAGCGCCTTTGATCGCCTCCGCGGTCAGGCCATCGATCTTGTGATGGATATCCATGTAAAGCGGCATTCCAAATCTCCTTGCTCACTTCAATCTGGGCTACGGATCCTAGGTGTCCAGCGTAGCCATTCCAAAGCACCGGCGACATCAACCGTTTTGGTCGATCTAGCGATGAGGTGGCGAGTCGATCAGGTCGTGCTCGAAGGCGTAGGGCGTGGCGCCCGCCGCGTGTTGATGCCGATCTTCCCGTACAGGTTGATGACGTGCGTGTGCACCGTGGCCTGGGAGACGTGGAGCTCGCGGGCGATCTGCTTGTTCGCGAGTCCACGTGTGATCCCCTTCAGCACATCCACCTCACGGTCGGTGAGACCAGCCGGCCACACCTGGCTCGACCTTCCTTTCTGCCGAGGCTGGCCGGCCGCTGAGAGCACCGCCTCAACGGCTCGCGCGTCGAGGCGCCGCGCCGCGACCTCATCTTGCAGTTGCCGCGTCACCGCCTCGGGCTTGAGCGCCGGCCTCCAAGCGCGATCCTCTCTCATCGACTGATAGATCTCCGCGACGGCGAGGAGACGGGCGGAAAGGAACGTGTCCGGTGCGGATTGATAACTCATGGGACCGAAGGTAGCCGCGATACGTTCGGCCGAACATCCACCGTTCGGTCGATTTTCGCGTGCCGCGTACGCGTTTTTTTCACAGGGACCGCAAGCCGAGCGATTACGACCCTAGGACGCGGCGTTTGATAGCAGGCCGTTACGGTGCTGAAATTGAAGCGGTATCCAGGACGGATCCGTCAGATGCCTTGACCGCCTGGAGCAACAATGAGGTGGCGCTCACCGTGACACGAACGTATTCGTAGGACGTGTCCTCCCGAAAGGCGCTCCAGGACGGCTCCGCGATGGCGAACTTGTTGAAGCTGTTGCCACCCGCGCCTGTGACGATGTAGGTAATGCCTCCTTGGGCAGGTTGTCCGTTGATCAGCGGGAAGCTGCGCTCGTAGTTGTGCGAGTTGCCGGAGAGGACAAGCTGCACGTTCTCCTGCTGGAGCAGCGGAACGACATTTTGCTGCACCGGAACGGAGCTCGAATTTGTCGTGGTCGAGCTGTACGGAGGGTTCTGGAAGACGACGATCCTCCACTTGCTTGACTGATGGGCCGCAAGGTCGGATTGCGCGAAGTTGTACTGCGGCGATCCTGGTGAATAAGGCCGCTCCGTATCCATCACGAGGATGTGGGCGTCACCCCAGTCATAGCTGAACCATTCTTCGTTGTTGGGCAGCGAGAAGTCGCCCCAGAAAGTCCCGTCGCCGAAATATTCCTTTTCGCCGTTTGCCGTTATGAACGTCTCATGCAAGAAGGCGGCCTTGAACTGCTTGAAGAGCCTGTTGTCGTAGTCAGAGTAGAAGTTCACGAAATCTGGATCGCGGCCGTCGGGATAGATGTTGTCGCCTACCGTCTGGATGAACTGCGTCGTGTCCGCGTTGATCCGCTGCGCATTCTGGAGTTCACCGGGCGAGTTGCCTCCGAAGTCACCGATGGCGGCGAAGGAGAAAGTGGTCCCGGAAAGTGCGGCAGTGGTCACCGTTGCAAGACCGCTCGTCACCACCCCATCGCCGACTTGATATTCGTACGTCGTTCCGGGACTTAGAGGTCCGATGAGCATGACGTGGCGAAGCGTCGGCACTGGATCGACCAACTGCGTTGTGAGGCTTCCCTCTCCAAAGGTCACGACGCTCTGGCTAGGCAGGTCGGTCCACCACACCACGCGGGACGAATCGGCCGTTGTCGACTGTGCCAGCGGACCGCGCGCAATCCGGATCCGGCCCGCGGCCAGTGTCGTTCCGTTCTTGGGCGTCGTCGCGACCGATATGTTGCCGGCCGAATCAACCGCCTCGATGGAATAGGAATGAGTCGTGCCGGGAGCCAGGCCGTTGTCGGAGTACGTCGTCCGCATCGGCAGGTCGACACTACCGGCGACGCCGCCGTCGCGAAGTACCACGTACCCGGAAACATCGGACGATGAAGACGCGCCCCATGTCAGGTCAATTCGGGTCGGCGAAAACGGTTTTATTGCCACACTTGTCGACGATGGTGCGGCAGGGGGCAGGGTATCGGTTGACGTGCTTGTTGTGACCGTGACCGTGCGAATGGGAGACAAGTTGTTGTCAGGATCGAGTGCTTGCACACCGAATTGATAGGCGGTCCCACTGCGAAGGCCCGTGGGCGTGTACGTGTTCTTGAAACCATCGGCCGTCCAGATGTAGACGAGAGCGCCAGCAGGGTCCGTGGGGCCGCCGCGAAGAATCCTGTAACCCTCGACTTTGACGTTATCGCTCGATTTGCTCCAGGTCAGCTTTACGGACGACGGCGTCACGGAGGACACCGTGATGGCGCCGGGCTCAGTCGGAGGCGACGTTTCCGCCGGTGCCTGTGTTTCTGCCGTGGCCGCCGTCGAAAGCCCCGATTCGGTGCCATCCACCACGCTGGCAACCTGATACGAGTAGGCGGTCAGCGGCGCCAGGCCACTGTCGGCATAGTTCGTCGCCGCCGTGGAGGCAACCTGAATTCCATCGCGGTAGATGTCATACGACGATGCGCCTGGGGCTGCCGTCCACATCAACTCGACAGTGTTTCCGTTCAAGCCTTGGTCGATGAGGAGGGCTGGAGCTTGCGTCGAGCTCGCCTGCGCGGTAGCAACGTGCAGTGCCAGCCCTGAGCACACCGAGATCAGTGCAAAATGCGTTAACGCTGGTCGGGCAAAATGACTCAAGAAATCCCGGGTCAAAACGTATAGTCCCAACTGGCAATACCGGAAATGGGACAAAGATCCCATTGCTTGGGAACGGTGGCTGTTCGGCCTGGCGGCAAGGCCTGCCGTGATATTCGCCTCAGCACCTGAAAGATCTCCAGCGCCGGCCGCTTATTACCCTAAGCCGCAGCGATATGCGGTTCAGCGAGCTAGCCGGGTACCTGGATCGATTGGAGGCGACACGCAGCCGCAACGAGCTGGTTCGCATCCTTTCCGAGGTTTACAGAGCTTGCTCTGTGGACGAGATCGAGCCGATCACTTACCTCATCCAGGGTCGGCTGGCGCCGTTCTTCGAACCCGTCGAGATCGGACTCGGCGAAAGGTTGCTCATTTCCGCCATCGCGACGGCCTATAACACGCCCAAGGAGGACGTCACCAAGCTCTACCGGCAGACCGGCGACCTCGGCCTCACCGCACTGGGCCTGGGCCCGAAAACCAGACCTAGCACGCCGACGGTCGTCGAAGTCCATCGACGGTTGTGGGAGATAGCGGGCAAAAGCGGCGAAGGCAGCTTGAAGGCGAAGCTCGACCTCTTCGCCGCGCTTCTCGGCGAGCTGGATGCGGCCTCGGCCAAGCACCTGATCCGAATCACTTTGGGCAAGATGAGGCTGGGGATCGGCGACCCGACGGTCCTCGACGCGCTCTCGTTCGCGAAGCAGGGCGATCGCTCGCTGCGCCCGATCCTCGAAGGCGCGTACAACCGGAGCTCCGACCTGGGCCTGATCGCGAGGACCCTCTGGGCTCGAGGCGTGGAGGGAATGGACGCGATCAGAGTCACGGTGGGCAAGCCGCTGCGCAGCCAGCTCGCCGAGCGCCTGCCCAACCCGGAGGCGGTGATCAAGAAGCTCGGGTTGGTCGGCATCCAGCCGAAGTACGACGGCTTCCGGGTCCAGATCCACAAGGACGCCGATGAGGTCAGCATCTTCTCCCGGAACCTCGAAACGATGACTTCGATGTTCCCCGAGCTGGTGGCGGCCACAAACAGTATCGCGGTCAAGAGCGTCATCCTCGACGGCGAGGCGATCGCGTACAACCCGGAGTCGGAGGAGTACGTGCCCTTCCAGGAAACCACGGCGCGCCGGCGCAAGGAGGGCATTGACGAATTCGCCACCAGAGTCCCGCTCCGGGCTTTCGTCTTCGACGTCATGTTTCGGGATGGGGCCGACCTGACTCCATTGCCCTACGAGCAGCGCTTCGCGATCGTCGATGAGCTGGTCAAGGGCTCGGACACGCTGCAGGCGGCGCCACTGACGAAGACGGATTCGGTCGAGGTCCTGACCAGGGAGCTGCTCGACAACATAAGCCGCGGGCTGGAGGGAGTCGTGGCCAAGCGCCTCGACTCTCCATATCAAGCCGGCGCCCGCAACTTCAACTGGGTGAAGTTGAAGCGGAACACGAGCGGCGAGCTGACAGACACCATCGACGTCGTCCTCATCGGCTACTACGGCGGCAAGGGAAAACGCGCGGAATTTGGCGCCGGCGCTCTTCTGGCGGGCGTTTACGACAGTGACAAAGACGAGTTCGTGACGATCAGCAAGCTCGGGACCGGCCTCTCAGACGAGGGCTGGCGTGAGCTCCACAAGCAGGTGAACCGGCTGGAGGTCAGCGAGAAGCCCGCGCGGGTCAACTCGCTGCTCGTCCCCGACGTCTGGCTGCGGCCGGAGGTGGTGGTCGAAGTCCTGGCCGACGAGATCACGCCCAGCCCTAGGCATACCGCGGGCAAGGTCGGCGACCAGCCGGGATTCGCGTTGCGGTTCCCGCGCATCGTCTCCTTCCGGTCCGCCGACAAGGAGCCCGAAGACGCGACCACAGTGCGTGAAATCAGGGAGATGTTCCAGCAGCAGCATCAGCGCCCCACGCTTCCTGGCTAGAGCCGTTCCACCTCGTTGTGCAACGCACCGATCCCCTCGATCCGGATGATGACCTCGTCGGCCGGCTGAAGCGTGAACTCGCGCGGAGGAACGATGCCGGTACCCGTCAACAATATGCATCCGGACTTGAAATGCTGGTGCCGATATAGGTACTCGAGTAACTCCGCAATCGGCCGTCGCATCGCGGATGTGTTCGTTTCGGATCGGAAGAGCACAGTGCCGTCCCTCCTGATTTCGAGGGCGATCGTTTTGTCCGCCGGATCAAATTCCCATGCGAGGGCAATCGCCGGGCCAAGCGCGCAGCACCCGTCGTAGACCTTGGCCTGAGGCAAATAAAGCGGGTTCTCCCCCTCGATGCTCCGTGAGCTCACATCGTTGCCGATGGTGTAGCCGATCACCTCCTGCCTGGAGTTGCATACGACCGCCAGCTCTGGCTCGGGGACGTCCCAGTTGGAGTCGGCGCGGATCGTGATCTTCTGACCTGGCCCACGGACGCGGTCGGGCGTCGCCTTGAAGAAAAGCTCGGGTCGGGCGGCGGAATACACGCGATCGTATGGGTCGGCGTTGACCGACTCCTCGGCTCTCGCTTCCCGGCTCCGCTGGTATGTGACGCCGGCGGCCCACACCTCCTGGCTCTGGATCGGCGCCTCGATGAGACCGTCGACGATTGACTCATTCGGGCGGGCTCGCAATAGGGATTCGCGCAGCTCCGCGAGCGGCAACCGAAGGAGCTCGTCCAGGGAGACGTCACGACCCAGCCCAGAGAACGCACCATCGTGCTTGACATACAGCTGGCCGTTGATTCGAGCCAGGTGCAACCCAGGACCGGGAATCACCGACCGGATGTCAAGCTGTCCCATGTCGTAGTCCTGTCATCCGCTCCGCGGCGCACTCTGCGGCTCGCCTCTGCAGGAGCTCCCGCTCTCGCACGTTCCCCGTCAGCGACGCGCTGCGCTCGAACTCGGCTCGCGCCTCATCGGACCGGCCGAGCTTCCTCAGGAGGTCGCCGCGAACGGCCGGCAGCAGGTAATACGACTTGAGCGAGGGCTCGGCGACGAGCGCGTCCACGATCTCGAGGCCGGCAGCCGGACCGAAAGCCATCCCGACGGCGACCGCCCGGTTCAGCTCCACGACCGGGGACGGCGCGAGCTGCGCAACCGCGTCGTAGAGAGCGACGATTCGCGGCCAGTCCGTCTCCGCAGCAGTGGTCGCTCGAGCGTGGCACGCGGCGATCGCCGCCTGCATGGCGTACGGACCCAGTGCGCCCCCGAGCTGCTCGGCGCGCTCGAGCGCCGCGAGGCCGCGCCGGATGAGCAGACGGTCCCAGCGCGCTCGGTCCTGATCGAGCAAGAGGATGGGCTCGCCGGACGGCCCGACACGAGCGCCCAGACGAGAGGCCTGGATCTCCATGAGTGCGACGAGGCCGTGGACTTCGGGGTCCGTCGGCGCAAGCTCGGCCAGAATTCGGCCCAGACGGAGGGCCTCCTCGCACAGCGCCGGTCGGACCCAGTCCGTGCCCGCCGTTGCCGAATACCCTTCGTTGAAGATCAAATAGATGACCTCGAGAACGGAGGCCAGGCGCGCAGCGCGCTCGGCGCCGCCCGGGACGTCGAACCTGACGTCCGCCTCCGCCAGGGTCCGCTTCGCACGCACGATCCGCTGGGCGATGGTCGTGACTGGGACGAGGAAGGCCCGGCCGATCTCCTCGGTCGTCAGACCGCCGAGGACCCGAAGTGTCAACGCGACCCGTGCATCCTTCGCGAGGACCCGATGGCAGGCCATGAAGATGAGGCCGAGGAGATCGTCCCCCATCTCCTCTTCGATCGCTGTGCCCGAGTCCCCTGCTTCGTGAGCACGCTCGACATCGCGTCCAATCTCTTCGTGCTTGCGCTCCAGCGTCTTGCGGCGCCGAATGAGGTCGATCGCGCGATGCTTCGCGGTCCCCATGAGCCACGCGGCCGGCCGCTCCGGCACGCCTTCGGCGGGCCACTGCTCGAGGGCGGCGACGAGGGCGTCCTGCGCGAGCTCTTCAGCCGTCCCGATGTCGCCGACGACGCGAGCCAGCCCCGCGATCAGCCGGGCTGACTCGATCCGCCAGATCGCTTCGATGGCGCGATGCGCTTCCTTGGCTGCTACGTCGCGGCGACCTGGGTCCTCAGGCGTGCCGGCCGTTCGGGGACCTATGGCGAGAGCTCCTTCACATGCCCTCGAACTCGAGGACCTGACGGACCTCGAACGTCCCGCCGTCGTAAGGCGCCCGCTTGAGCCACTCGAGGGCCTCATCGATCGAGCGCACCTGCCACAGCCAGTACCCGGCGACGAGCTCCTTGGTCTCCGCGAAAGGACCGTCGATGACCGTGCGCTTCTTGCCGTCGAACCGAACGCGTTTGCTCTGGGAGCTCGGATACAGGCGGCCGGCCTCGAGTACCACCCCCGCCTTGACCAGCTCTTCGTTGAACTTCTGGTACTCGGCCATAGCCTCCGGCGTGGGGGGAGTGGCCGCCTCGCTCTGCTCGCCTTCTTTCGCCATTATCAGCACACGCATCTCTGTCTCCTCGTAATCAACTTTCGCATTGTTGTGAGCTCGGGGCTTTTGCGGCCTCACCCACTTATCGAATGACAGGCAGCTTTTTCGACATGTACTTCGCCCGTCAGCGATGCGTCTGGCGGCTCCGGGCTTGGCAAATGAGAGCTGGTGCCATAATTCACGGCAGTTTCGGGGCCGCCGACTAACCGGGGAGGCATGGCCATGATGGAAACCTCGATTTTCATTGCACGACCTGTCGAAAACGTCTTTCAGTTCCTTCTCAACCCCGACCAGAGCGCGCCCAAAATGGATCCGGCCGGTAGCTTCGTTGCGAAGACGCCCGCGGGCCCGCCTGGACCTGGAACGACGTTCGTGTTTCGCCAGCGGAACCTGGGGCGGATGATGGAAACGAAGACCCACTACACGGCTGTCGAACCCAATCGGAAGATCGAGTTCGATGCTGAGATCGGTCCGATGCGGCCTCGATGCTCTCTAACCTTTGAGGCCACGGAGGGCGGTACCAAAGTGATATTTATCGGCAACTCGAATCCGCTCGGCCCGGCAAAGCTCCTGACGCCGCTCATGGACCGCATGGGCCAGAAGAATTGGAGCTGGCGGCTGGCAAAAGTCAAGGAGATTCTGGAAGCCCCTGCTCCTACGTGAGGTCCTGACTCGCCGCGCCAATGGTCTTGGACGCGCTGTAGGGTGGCGCCGACGGAAGCTGGCGACATGGCGACCGCCCCGCCTCGACCACGCTTTACGACACGAATCGACTGTGTGGACGCCGGCCGAATCAGGTCAATATGCCGGTCGATTGGCCGACCTCGATCAGATGGCCGTCGGGGTCCCGAACATACGCGCGGATCTCGCGTTCATGGTCCTTCGGCTCGGTGAGGAACTCCGCGCCCTTCGACGACCATTCCTTGTAGGTCTTGTCGATATCGGCGACGCGAATGTTGAGGAATGCGCTTGTTCGGTTGGGGTCAGGTGGCGTAGTGAGAGTGACGTTGGGCTTGTCGTCCGTAGGACCGCCACCGACATTTAGGATCAGCCACGTGTTCGCAACTTTCATGATGACCGGGTCGCGCTCCAGGAGAACCTGGCCATCGAACAGCGACCGATAGAACTCACGGGACCGATCCTGATCGGAGACCACGAGAAAGTTCGTAATGACAAAACCGTCCTTCGGCGCGGGAAAGTCCTCTGGGTTCATCTAGCAACCTCCACTTGTTCGTTATCGAGCCGGGCGCCCCACCACTCTACGAGCTCGCCTTAACGAGTCCAGAACTGACACCGCCAGGTCCCATCGAGTGAGCAGGTATTTCGCAAATGCAGCATTGACCTCGGCCAGCAATCGGCGCCGACCGACGAAGCTTGTCGACTCTTCCGGTAGTTTGCCAATAGCTGATCGATTGGTCGGAGGCATCCGTCAGTTTAGGTTGGATTTTTCGTGCCGGTCACGTCAATCAGCAAGCGAGTAAGGCCGAACGGTTCGACCGCTCGGGTCGGTGCGAAGGTGATCCGCGAAAAGGACCAGGTGATATTGCGGGTCACCAACACCTGGCTCGTGCTCAATGTCCAGCCCGAGCGTTACGATCCCCCGAAATGCCAAAGGCGTGGATCGTCTATGAATTAGGGACACCCGAGCAGCTCCGATTCGAAGATGTCGAGCCCACGCAATCGACCGAAGGGCTGGTGCGAATCCGAGTGCGCGCGGCGGGAGTGAACTTCTTTGACCTGCTCCAAATTGGCGGAACTTACCAGGTCAAGCCTGATCTGCCTTTCGTGCCAGGAGCCGAGGTGGGCGGCGAGGTCGAGGTGGCGCCGCCCGAAAGCGGGTTTGAGGCTGGAGACCGCGTGCTCGCGGTCGTCTCGCAAGAAGGCCTTCACCGTGGCGGCTACACAGAGGTCACCCATGCCGACCCGGATGCGGTCGTCAAAATCCCCGACGCTATGTCGTACGAAGAGGGCGCTGCTTTTTTCATCAACTATCAGACCGGTTGGTTCGGACTACACCGGCGCGCTTGTTTGCAGGCGGATGATGTCGTTCTCGTTCACGCCGGCGCGGGCGGTGTCGGGTCGGCGGCAATCCAGCTCGCCAAGGCTGCCGGCGCTCGGGTTATCGCGACTGCGGGCTCGGAAGCCAAGCTTAAGGTCTGTCGCGCAATGGGCGCCGATCTGGCGCTCAACTACAACGAGGACGACTTCGTCGCTGTAGTCAAGGAGGCCACTGGAGGGAAGGGCGCGGACGTCATCTATGACCCGGTGGGCGGTGACGTCTTCGATCGATCGACGAAATGCGTGGCGTTTGAGGGTCGGATCGTCGTTGTCGGATTCACATCTGGACGCATCCCGACGTTAGGGGCCAATCACGTCTTGATCAAGAACTATTCAGTAGTTGGGCTGCACTGGGGTTTGTACCGCCAGCGAGCGCCGGAGCAAATCAATGAGTGCACCGACAAGCTCTTTCAACTCTATGCGGAGGGAAAGATCCGGCCATATGTGGGGCGTCAGGCTCCTCTCGCCGACGCGGTCAGGCTGCTCCAGGAATTCGCTTCGCGTCAAACGACAGGCAAGGCAATCCTCACCGTGTAGTCGCGATGTCGAAGTCTCGGACCAGTCAGTGCAACGTTGCTGCCGACTGGCGCCGATACACCCGGCGAGGCGAGCTCAGCGCGCCGGCAATGGGCACGACATGGACGAGCGCTCGACGAGCGGGGGACAAGGCCCGTCTTCGCACTCGACATGAGTTCGACGTATTCTCGAACCACACACCGCGCGAAACGCGTGGCGGCGAGCGGCCAAGGCGCAGTGAACACCGGATGACTTCCCGTTGCGGGGAAGGCCTGGGGTGGGGGTCCCGGCCGCGCGCCTGTTACCGCTTCTGGCTGAATCGGACCATGTTGCCCGATGGGTCGCGAAACGCGCAGTCGCGAACGCCGTAGCCCTGGTCCATCGGCTCCTGCAGCACCTCCGCACCGGCCTGGCACACGTGCTCGAAGGTGGCGTCGCAGTCGTCGGTCGCGAAGATGACCGCGCGCAGCAGGCCCTTGGCAAGCAGCTCCTCCGCCGCCTTGCGGTCCTGGGGCGAGGCATCGGGGATGGCAGCGGGCGGCTCGAGCACGATGCTGAGGTCGGGCTGTGCCTTCGGGCCCACCGTGACCCAGCGCATGCCCTCGTACTTGACGTCGTTGCGAACCTCGAGTCCCAGCGCGTCGCGGTAGAAGGCGAGCGCCTCGTCGTGGTCGTGGACCGGGATGAAGCAGGTCGAGACAGTCAGGTTCATGCGGGTCACGCTAGGCCCCGCGCGCCGCGGTTGCTTCTCCATTTCTGACCGGTCTCAGGTGCAGGCGGGTGAGGCAGGCCGGGATGGTGGCGATTTCGTCGTGGTCGCGCCGCCGGTAGGCGCTTGGGCTCGTCCCCACCAGCTCGGTGAAGCGCGAGCTGAAGGACCCGAGGGATGTACATCCGACCGCAAAGCAGACTTCCGTCACCGACACGTCGCCGCGCCTCAGGAGCGCCTTGGCGCGCTCGATGCGCCTGGTCATGAGGTAGCCATACGGCGTTTCCCCAAAGGCCTCGCGGAAGCTGCGGGAGAAATGGCCGGCGGACATCGCAGCCGTGGCCGCGAGCGCGGGCACGTCGAGCGGGCTGGCGTAGTCGCGATCCATGCGGTCTCTCGCGCGTCGCAGTCTCACGAGGTCTGACCGAGTCATCAACACCTAGCATGCCACGCCACGATTGGCTCCCGCCCTGCCAGCACTTTGAGATCCGTCATAAACGGAGAAGCAATCGCGGCGCGCATGGGCCTAGCGTGAGCGGCATAAACGCGACGCAGCCAACGCCGCGAATATGACAGGAGGAATCGAATGAAGATCAAACTGACCACCATCTACGTGGACGACCAGGACAAGGCCTTGCGCTTCTATACACAGGTGGCCGGCTTCGTGAAGAAGGCGGATGTTTCGCAAGGGGGGTATCGCTGGCTCACTGTGGCGTCGCCGGAAGAGCCGGAAGGCACCGAGCTGCAGCTCGCACGCAACGACAACCCCGCGGCCAAGGCCTACCAGGAGACGCTCTTTCAGCAGGGCCAGCCCGGAGCCATGTTCTACACCGACGACATCCAGCGCGACTACGAGCGGATGAAAGCCGCCGGCGCCGAATTCAAGATGCCGCCAACCAAGGTGACAGGCTCGACCATCGCCCAGGCGAATGACACCGCCGGCAACTTGATCCAGATCACGCAACTGGATCGCGCAAGTAGCGACTCGGGCCGCCGGTGAGCCGGTCGAAACGCGGCGGTAGGCACCCTAGCATGAGGGTCGTTCGCATGAAATATTCACCGGGAGGAAACCTCCAATGAAGGAGAAGCAGAAGTCCGCCAAGAGCCCCGCCGCCACAAGAAAGAGGTACGAGGGATTCACGGACGAGGAACGAGACGCGATGAAGGCCCGCGTCCAAGAGCAGAAGGTGGCCGCGGCCAAGGCGGACGGGGAAAGCGCCCTGCTCGCGAAGATCGCCGAGATGCGGGAACCGGATCGCGCCATGGGCAAGCGGCTCCATGCCATCATCAAAGCGAGCGCCCCCTCCCTCTCGCCGACAACCTGGTACGGGATGCCCGCGTATGCCAAGGACGGCAAGGTCGTCTGCCACTTCCAAAGCGCGCAGAAGTTCAAGACGAGGTACGCGACGTTCGGGTTCAGCGACGCGGCGAACCTCGACGAAGGCGCCCTGTGGCCAGTCGCCTTCGCGCTGAAGGGGTTAAGTGCCGCCGAGGAGGCAAGGATCAGCGCGCTCGTGAAGAAAGCGGTGAGCTGAGGACTGAGCTCAAGCCGCCCTTCCATGGCCTTTACCTCCGGCTGCGCTTGGCAGGACGGCGCGCAAGCGCGATCGTCGCCGTGGGACGCGAATGAAGGCGTCCAAATACGTCGTCTTTGGGTGGTTTCAGCTCGAAACCTTCGTGTCTTGATCGGCTGGCGTCCAGACCTGAGGCGATTTTCCAACGGATTACTACATGAACTACTACAGAGCTGAGGTGCCATCCAGGGGCTTACGTCTGTCCTAGCGGCTGGTCTCCCGTCTCACGAACAGCGCGATGCCTGCGACCATGAACACGACGAACATGGCACCCAGGACCGCGATGTTGGTTGCAGGAGTTAACAGCACGACCCGGCTGTACTCCGGAGTGCCCGCATAGACCACGCCTCGGGCAAGGTCGATCACGTAGCGCATCGGCGAATGCAGCGACAGCACAGCCAGGTACCAGGGCAGGACGTTGATCGGGCTGATCAAGCCCGCCACGAAGTACTGGGGCAGGAAGACAAAATTGAAGATCTGGTTAGCGGCCCTCGTGTCAGACATCGTGTTCAGCAAGAGCAGACCGAATGCGCCGCCCATGAAGCACGAGAGCAGCGCCACAGGCACAAGCAGGGCGATGTGCGTTGGCGTAAGGGGTTGGCATCGCGCCGCGCGCTGGGCTCGATGGCTCGCGTGGGCGAGCCTGTTCTGGATGACCGTCGAAGGTGGCTAACCAGTCTTCGGCTGGTGGTGGCTGGATGCGGTCGCTGGCCTAGCCATTGCCGGGGTCGCCGTTCGAGAGGGTCTTGAGGCCTGGCGGGGCAAAAACTGCCGCGACGTGCCAGGCTTGGAAGTCATGGCCGAATGCGAGTCCGATCCAGGATGCACAGACTCCTGCTGCACTCGACCCACTACCGAGTAACGCCAGCCTCGCGGCAGCGCTAGCTGCCCATCATCCCGTCCATCATGGCCGGCATCCCATCCCGCACGAAGCCGCTCACCTCTTGGGCATGCTTGCGGATCGCCTCCGTCAGTGCCGGGTCGGTGGATGTTTCCGTTACTGAGACTCCCTTTTCCGTCAACACAAGCTCCCTGTGATAAGCACTTGCATTCCTAAAGAGGGTCGGAAGGCTATTGCTCATGCAAGTCACTTCAGACTTTTGCTCGAGATGCGTGTACATGTTCGCGACATGAGTCTGGAGCTTCGCCACCAGGTCGGTCGCATCGGACTCGGTCGTCGTCCGTGCCCCGCCCGCGATCTCTTCGACAGTCCGACGAATCTGCGTGTGACGATTGAAGAGTTCCATGTAGGTGCTGATGTCGGCAGAGGTGGCACTGCCCATCATGCCGCCGCCAGACCCTGGCACTGAACGACCAATGAACCGGAGTACGTCGCGAGCGAGAGATCCTGTCGATAGGGCGACGCCAAGAAGAGCGCCGAATGCGATCGCAAGTCCGAGCGCCCCGCGCCGCGTGATTCTGACGTTCGGAAGCCTACCCACGACTACCGACCGATAGTAGGACTACGATGCCTGCGATGTCTGCGTCCTCACCGCCGGCGCGGGCCGGCATCGGGGCCATTGAACTCTTGGCTGCCGGTTACGCGGTCGGGATGGCTGGAACGCTTTGGGACTGGTGGGAGCATTTCGTCGGTCCTGGTATCCAGTCACCGCATCTCGTGATCGACCTTGGCGGCCTGCTGGTCGTGGGAGTGTTGGCTTTCAGCGGGCAGATCGACTATCGATCGCGCGCGTTCACAGTCCTGTACCTACTGGTTGTGTTGGTCGCTCTCATTGCGCTCGGGCCGACGACGCTGAGGGCGGTAGCCCCGACCAGCACGCTGACGGCCGCACTGAATCAGGCCTTATCGCCTGCCGCGGTGGTGCCATACCTCCCATTGGTGTTGCTGGCGAGCTGGAGTGCCGGGCGCTGGCTGTCTCTCGACAAAGCCACGTGGTGGCGCGTGACAGCGTCGTTGGGGATCCTGGTCGTTGCCGCCGGAATGCTTTGGGACGTCTACTGGCACCAGACGCATGCAGCAGAAATCCGGGCCTCGATGGCATCACTTCCCCCCCATCAAGTGATGGCGGCCGGGTTTCTAATTGGATTGGTTGGCGCGGCCTACGGTGCGGCGTTGCAGGTGAAGCCCAGGCGGGCTGTCGAAGAGCGGCGCTAGACGCTCTCTCTAGATCGCTGGCATACCAGGCGAGAACTGGCGAGATCAATGGCAGCCAGCGATCTGTAACCAGCAAGATGCCAATGACCGCGAGAAGGGCTCCTGAGATCGGCTGGAGCACCGCCGTGATCCGACCTGCCGGCTGCAACCATACCCGAACACGAACGACCGAGAACGCCAATGCCATGAACGGTAGGCCGGCTGTAGGCCGCCAGAAGAAGGACGCCTTCGCGCAAGCTCGCCGTTGCGCCTGCGCCACAGGAAGCCGGTAAGAAAGAAGCAGCGCGCCAAGTTCAGAGGCGTGGCACCGAGTGCGATGAAGACTAGTACTATCGATCCCTAGTAACGGCCATGCGTGCGGCAGCCTTGGCGACCACGGGAGGCCCGGATCGGCCACGGAAGGCATGACCTAAGTGGGGTGCGCTCCGACAAATCGAGTAACTCGCTACGCGGTGCGCGTCCCTCCACAGAACCCGAGGGGCATGCGTGTCCGCCGGCAGCTGCCAGTAGGTCAAGGATTTGTGGTCCTCTTTGATAGTGATCGCCAGACTGGGCGACCTTTTTGGAATCACAGGGTTCCAACGACGTACTTTGTCCGCCCTGACGGCACGGTCGAGGGACGCTACATCGGCGAAACAAATGCCGGAATCCTGGAGAGCCACGTCGATGCGATCGACAACTGATCGGCGGGCGCCGCTGCTTGTGATTGCTCGGGCCTCACCGGGAGACCGGGTGCTGGCCTGGACGTTGCTCGGAATTGCTCTCCCCTGGCTCGGGTATACCCGCCTCTACTTCTACCTTCAACCTCGCCACCTCACGTTTGATGGCGGCTTTTTCATGAACGTGCTCAACAAGCCCGATCCGTTCTGCGGTGGCACTCGCACATTCGCGTGGATGTGGCACGGAGACATCGGGAGGGCGTTGGCGGTCTATCCACTGGGGCCGCTGCTCTTTGTCGGGACTTTTGCCGCCATCGCCTACGCCGGTGTGATCTTGATCGGAGGTCGCGCCTTGAACGCGTACCCGACGCCAGGAATGATTCGGCGTTTGGTGCTCATCGGATTCGTCGCTCTAGGTTTCAACTGGATCGCCAAGCTAGCCTGGCTCGGCATGTAGCGCGCTCAGCGCACGAGATGAGCCATGTCGGTCAAACAGTTCGCGACGCTGACGGCAAACATCAACGCCGCCGCCGAAGTAAACACCATTTGAAGAGAGGGATATCGCGGAATGTCCTCATCCTCGCCGAGGAGGCGGCGGGCCCGCAACTCTGCGCAGTCGGAGAACGCTGCGAAGCCCGCCGCGCCCGGCGTCATCGCCAGGAGGGCACCCGCGGTGGCAGTGCGTCCCACAACTCGCACGGCCGCATCATCAGCACGGAGTTCTGCTGCTTCTCGTCGGTGGTCAGCCAACCACTTGACAAGCGGGATAAAACAGAGCACATCGGCCATCGAGCCAATAACCAACCGGCGGAGCGGCTCATATCCGCTTGCGTGATGGGCTTCGTGATGTAGCACGGCGCCGAGCTCGGCCCGGTCGAGGCGATTCAAGGCGCCGGTGCTGAGATACACGGTCGGACTAATAAGCCCGGCGCAAAAAGCCAACCGCGCTGGGGACTCGAAGCACACGAGCCGCGCAACACCCGCATCATCTGCACGGCCCTGCAGCCAGCGCGGCAAGCCTCGTCTGGGCAACTGTCCGATCACTGAATTGGTCTGCCTAACGACCAGCAGAAAGCGAACGACCCAGCCTACGGTAAAGACGGCGATCGTGACCTCAACGGCCTGAAGCGCAAGGCGCGGGTCGCTTCCGCGGACGATCCAGGAACATGGCCCACCATCCCGACCGCAAGGAACAGCAGCTGACAGGCAACCGGCTGCCAGAACGATCGCTGTGGCGATCAGGCCAAGTTGGGGTAGTCGTCTCACTTCTGTTGCCTCAACTTGCGCAACGCCTCACTGGTCGCCGGAGTGAGGCTGTCAAGTCGGTCGGCAAACGCGGCCAGCGCAACATCGCCGTACTGCTTGATGAGGCGATCCACCTCGGCGCCTCCGGCGGACGCCAGGAAATCGGCGATATCGCCCGCGGCGCGATATCGATGCGCTCGGCTACCGGCACGCTTATCGAGCCTGAGGAGATTTTTGTCAACCAGGCGATTCAGCGTCGTCATCACGGTCGTGTAAGCCAACTTTGGGGTGTGGGCCAGGACTTCCCGCACGACGAACGGTTGCTTGACAGTCCCTGACCAGATCAGATCCATTAGCCGGCCCTCGAGAGGACCGAGCAACGCCAACGCGCGACGTCGGTCCTTAGCCTGGTCCATGCCGGGCAAATGATATCGCCGAGAGTTGAGCTGCCTACTACCGAGAAGTAGTAACCAGGCTAGCGCGTTAGGCCGGCGGCATTGCCACGTAGACCAGGATCTGCCCTTGCCGTCGAGCGGCCAATCGCTGGCTGGGTGGATATCCCTTGACCTCGTAAATGGTTGCCCCCGGCTCGAGAAGCGCTGCATCCCCATCATTGAGCTTGTAATTCTCGTCGCAGACATTTCCGCTGACCTTGAACTTGACCGTGGCGTACGCCGGTCCGAGGTCACTCTCCTGGAGCGTGGTCACTGAGCCGGGGCCGGCCACGTAATGGGTTGAGCCGACCTGAATGAAGTCGACCCAGTCGATCTGTTTGGTGCAGGGGGTGTCCGCGCCGAGAACCTGGCACGAAGCAAGCAGGAGGAACGCAATGGGAGCCAGAAGCCCTGAAGCCATCATGCCGATCAGAACGTCGGGGGCGCGTAGATGTAACGAGGCCGGTTGTTCGGGCTCGCTAGCGGCTGTGGTGCCCGCCGCTGGTCGAGCCGGCCGTGTACTGCGCCGGGTCTATGTCGAAGCTCGTCTTGCAGCCGGCGGAACAGAAGTAGTAGGCGTTGCCGTCGATGAACGACCGATATTCGGCGGTGGCCGGGTCGACGCTCATTCCGCAGACCGGGTCGGTTGCCGTCGTCTTCTCCTTCATGTAATCTCCTTCGCCCGTATGGGCATCCACGTAGGCCGGAGCGGATTCCTCAGCAGATACCTCCACGTTCGGCTCGAGTGTCGGGATCTCGCCCGCCGGAAGGGTCTTGACTCGGAATGCGCGCAGCCGGTTTGCGTTGGATACAACGGACAGCGAGCTCAATGCCATCGCGGCTGCGGCGATCATCGGGCTGAGCCGAAGCCCGAGCAGCGGGTACAGGACGCCCGCGGCGATCGGGATGCCGATGATGTTGTAGCCGAAGGCAAGAACGAGATTCTGGCGGATGTTGCGCATCGTGGCCCGGCTCAGCTTGACAGCCGTCACGACCCCTGCCAGCGAACCTGAGATCAGGGTGATGTCGGACGCCTCGATGGCGACGTCGGCTCCGGTCCCGATCGCCATGCCGATGTCTGCTTGCGCCAGCGCGGGTGCGTCGTTTATGCCGTCCCCGACCATTGCCACCACGCGGCCCTCGCTCTGGAGACGCTTGACCTCGTTCGCCTTCCGCTCAGGCAGCACTTCGGCGAAGACGCGCTGGATGCCGGCCAGGCGCGCGATCGCACCTGCGGTCCGCCGGTTGTCCCCTGTGATCATCACGGCCTGAACGCCGAGCCGGTGAAGCTCGGCCACGGCTGCCGCGGAATCGTCCTTGATGGTGTCGGCGACGCCGATGACGCCCGCCGGCCTGCCGTCAACCGCGACCAGCATCGGAGTCTTGCCCTCGGTCGACAGCCGTAGCGCCGCCTCAGCCAGGGGCTCCGCCGCAATCCCAGCTTCGCGGAGAATGCGTTCGTTGCCGACCGCCACAATGCGGCCACCGACCTTCGCGCGAACGCCCTTGCCCGTAAATGACTGGAAGTCGGACGGGTCGGCCACGTCGATCCCGCGCTTTTTGGCGCCGGCGATGATCGCCGCCGCGAGCGGATGCTCCGATCTCAGCTCGGCTGAGGCGACCAGCCGTAGCAGTTCGTCGTGATTCAGAGCGTTGGTGTTAATGACGTCGGTCAGCTCGGGGGCCCCGCGGGTGATCGTGCCTGTCTTGTCGAGGACGATGGTGTTC
Organism: Chloroflexota bacterium; assembly: GCA_005883575.1. Classification (GTDB taxonomy): domain Bacteria; phylum Chloroflexota; class Dormibacteria; order Dormibacterales; family Dormibacteraceae; genus 40CM-4-65-16. The sequence goes on from VBFH01000014.1 coordinate 20,700, forward strand.
AGCTTCTGCGCTGTCTCCAGTGCCTCCGCAGAGCGGACAAGGATGCCCTGCTCTGCGCCCTTGCCCGTGCTGACCATGATCGAGAGCGGAGTCGCGAGGCCGAGCGCGCAGGGGCAGGCGATGATGAGCACGGACACGGCGCTGATCAGTGCGAGCGTGAACTGGGGCTCCGGGCCCACGACGAACCAGACGACGAATGTCGCGATGGCGATGAAGATGACGAACGGGACGAAGTAGCTCGAAACCACATCCGCCAGCCGCTGGATTGGAGCTTTCGAGGCCTGGGCCTCCTGGACGAGGCGAATGATGTGGGCCAGCATCGTGTCCTTGCCGACACGCGTGGCGCGGAGGTGGAACGCACCTATCTGGTTGATAGTGGCTCCGATCACAACGTCGCCCCGTTGCTTTGCGACCGGGATCGACTCACCCGTGACCATCGACTCGTCGACGCTCGAATGGCCGTCGATCACATCGCCGTCGACCGGAATCTTTTCGCCGGGCCGGATCGAGATCACATCGCCCGGCACCACCTCTTCGATCGGCACATCCGCCTCCACCCCATCGCGCACCAGCCGAGCCGTGCGAGGCTGAAGCCCGATCAGCTTGCGGATCGCCTCGCCGGTGCCTGCCTTGGCCCTGGCTTCGAACAGCCGACCGAGGAGGATCAACGTGATGATCACGCCGACCGCTTCGAAGTAGACCTGCCGCAGGTCGGTCGGCAGCAGTCCCGGCAGCGCCGTCACGAATAGGCTGTAGATGAAGGCCGCGGTGGTGCCGACCGTGATCAGTGCGTTCATCTCGGCCGCGCGGTGCGCCAGGCTAAGCCAGCCGATGCGGTGGATAGGCCATCCTGCATAGAGATAGGCGGGCGTGATCAGGGCCAGCTGGAGCCAGTGGTTGAGGAGGATCTGGGGCAGCCATCGAGCATTCAGGCTGTCCGCCATCACCGCGAAAAGCACGGGCGCCGTCAGCACCGCACCGACCAGCACGCGGCGCGTAAGGTCTGCGATCTCGGCCCTCCGCTCCAGAGTTTCGGCGTCCTCGGTCCCAGGCGAAGACCCTTCGCGGGTCGCAGGCGGCGCGACCTCGACGGCAGCCTGAGAAGCGTGTCCATTCCCGCCGTGGTCAGTCGACGGCTCGACAACGAGCGTGCCGTGGACCATGTTCATGCCGCACGCGAAACCAAACCGACCTGCCCTGTCGGGCGTGAACTCGACCGTAGTGGTCGCGTAAGCCGGCAGCGAGCGATTCAGGGCGAAGTCGGGAAAGACGACCCTGGACGTGCACTCACCGCTCTCCTGCCGGTCGAACAGGATGCGCAGGGGAACGTTCTCGCTGGCGCGTATCAGGTCAGGCGAATAGCCCCCTTTGACGGTCACCGTGACCTCCTGGACCCGCCCGACCAGCTCCGCCCGTCGCGCCTGCTTGGGGGCAAAGAAATACACAGCCAAAAGGGCGATCGCTAGAGCGCCACCCGAGGTCACACCAAGATCGGCGAGGTTCATCTCAGCTCCTCACCAGCCGCTCTACAGCCTCGTTGAGCTCGCGAACCCTTTTGGCGCCATCCCCGGCGCGGATTGCCTCGGTCACACAGTGTTCGGTGTGGTCGGCAAGCAGTTGGAGGGCGACGCTCTCGAGAGCCGCTTTGGTGGCGTTGACCTGTGTGAGGACATCGATGCAGTAGCGGTCCCCCTCGACCATCTTTTGGATCCCTCGCACTTGGCCTTCAATACGGCGGAGGCGGCCCTGGATTCGCTTCTTGTCCTTGGTGTAACCTGGCATCAGTGTCATGATACCCCCTAAGGGTATATCCACAATCGTTCATCGCGGTTTGTAAACAGAGACGAGAGTGGCCACGAGCAGAACAACCAGCGCCAATGGCGCCGCCGCCAACATCTGAATCTGGAGGCCGGCATCGTGACTTATCGACCTGCCGTCCCCCGCGTGACGCCGTACTCCACGCCCACCGCGTGCGGAACTCGGTGTTCGTCTGAGGTCGCGAGGACGGCGAAGCTGTGCCGCCGGATGTGACGCAGGATTGCCCCGAACGTCAGACGAGCTCCATCGGCAGCTCGCTCGCTCATACGTCCCTCGGCGCTCATCGCGCGCCTTCAGCCGGCCAGCTCCCTGCTCTGAATGAAATTGCCATGCCAGCTGTGGAACCACACCTGGACAGTTGTCCCGTTCACCGAGAGCATGCCGTCGATGCGGCCGGCCTTCAAAAAGTGGAATGTGTAGTAGCCGTAGAAGGCGTCGGGGGTGCCGGCCGAGTAGTCACCACCTCGGCGGTAAAGCCAACTCTCAGCGATTTGCGTCGCTTGCTCTGCGGTGACTAACATTGAGGCGGCCATCGAGCCGTACCCCATCATCCCGCCGAAGCCGCGCATCATGCCGTACTTCGTGTTCCACATCATGTCCGGACCAGGCTCGTAACCGACAGCGCCTGTCGTCTTGTTGACAAGCAGTTCGAAAGCGCCGATACCCGTGCTTCTCTCCTTGATCAGCGCGTAGAAGTTCTGGTCGAACTCCATGAGTTCGTCGATCTCAAGGTCGCTGTTGCCATTGCGATCGACGAATGACTGCACCGACTGTTGGGCACGGTCAATTGAGATCCTCTGTCCGGCCGATGGTCCGAGCGACCCCATCATCGAAAAGCCGGCGGGATTGAGTGCCATGCCGGCCATGCCAGCGATTACAGCCGCCGCGATCGCCGCGAGTCCGACCGTGAAGAGCAGTCGCTGGCTCATCGTTCAGTTCTGGAGCATCCGCTTGGTCTTGTCGATGTCTTCCTGGCTGATCTCGCCCGCGGCGAGGCGCTGGCGCAACGTCTCGATGGCCGGGTCGGTCGCGGGCCTTGGGCTCGCGAAAGCTTTGACGCTCCAGATCACCAGTGCAATCACTCCGGCCCAGAAGAGCAGCATTGCGGCGCCCATCCAAAGCCAGTTTCCGTCGTAAAGGCCCCACATCATTTCGGTTTCCTCCTTAGTGGCTGATCCCTCACAACGTATCGATTGATAGGCGTTTTCGCGACGGCCGGATGACGCATGCCACAAGGGTCGAAATACCCTATGGAGGTAGGGGACGGGGCCGCCTCGTCGGTACGGCCGGTTACGTGCGATCGGCGCGTGACAACGACCTTATGCGGACCGAGGATCAACTCACAGAACACCGCGCCACGATGCCCTGTGGCCTGCTACACGGATTGCTACAGGAGGTCTAGGGGCGCCGGTTTCGGAGATTACAGAGTCCGAATCACCGACTTCAACCCATACGGCCGGAAACCGTGAGGCCCTCGAAACCGGTGACCCCGATCTCACGCTGTAGCCCGACGCCGCTATCACATTTGAACGTGGACAACCAGGTATGGAGCTGGTCGGGGGCCCGGGATTTGAACCCGGGGCGTCACGTTCCCGAAATTTAGGCGGTTTCGTCCATCAAGGCCGTTTTCGAGGGTCTTGCGTCAATTTCGAGCCCTCCCCGCAGTGATTTTGAGCCCCATCCTGGGTCACTCACTCCCTGCGTCATGACATGAATGACTACATGAAACTGCGGCTCGAGGCCAGGTGAGCGAGGACCCTGGTCAGTTTATCAATCGCTGCATTCGATCAACTCGCCAAACAACACTGCGAACTGCACCGGGCAGATTTCCTATTGCCATTCGCCGCTGAGAGGCGCACGTTTTAAGTTGTGGCCTGGGGGAGGCTGAGACTTCTCGGCCCAATGCTTTGCATCTCAGCTGTCCGGCGCTGGAGGGCTTGCCTATGCGAAGGCTCTTGCTGATCGCGACCACGTCGTTCGCGGCCATTTTGATGATGGCCGCTGCAGCGACACCCGCTGCGGCCTATGGAAACCCACCAGGCGGTCCTAAGCAGACTTACCAGCTCATGTTCTCGTTCAACTGCAACAATCCCGCCGCATGCGCCAGCATGGGCGGAACTGGCGGATTTTGGGGGTGGGCGGTCCTGTACTCGGATGGGACTGGCGACGCGGAACTGACCGGCTGCCAGCACCTGGTGGGAGGGGGCGGTCCCGGCACGGCAGGCGCGATCCACTTCCACGATGATTTCACCTTCGACCTCAGCAACACCACGGAACTAGTAACCATCAGCGAGACTCAAACTTACGTTGGCCGCTTTCGAACGACCATGACAGTGCCCGGATCGGACTCGGGCATCCCGCTGACACCCGGTCACTACACCGCCTCCGATTTGTTCGGCTTCACGCCACCGCCAGGCGTGGCGATCCAGATCCAAGTCGTCAAGCTGCACTAGATCAATCGAGAGGGGCGGCTCGCGCCTAAAGCCGCCCCTCTATGGGGCCCGTCCCGTGTCCGGCCACGGACAGGGCGACGAACACCCCACGAATGCTTGGACCCAAGCGGATCCACCGCCTCGTGCTCGAACTGCCACGCGACCACAGAGTCTCGACCTCGATGACGATGTGGATATGAAGCTCTTGGCCGCAGACAGAAGGCTCGCCTGAACCTCAGGCTCAACAAGGCGCCCTCTCGCAGCGGACGATCGAGCTGATGTTTTGGGACGTAGAACTCCGGATAGCCGAAATTCTTGACCGGGCCAACTGAGAGGATCACCATCTTTCCGGCTCGTTCAGCGGCCGCGAGCTGCCAATCGAGCTGCTGGGTGTCGAATTCACGGCCGCTGGTTTCGATGCGATCCCAATAGGCCCCAAGGCGCAGCAACTCGAAGGGATATTCGAGCAACGCATCAAGCGTGGTCTGGCCTCCCAGGCCGAAGGCTTCAACCTGGCGCGGGCCGAAAGCTGATTCCGAGCAGCGCCCATTCACGCGGCCTTACCGCAACCGGCCGCCAGTCGTCGCGCATCGGGGGTTTGCGCTTGGCGAGCCTTACGCCCAGCAATGGCTCAGGCCACCTCGGCGAAATATTCGAACTGCGTCATGCTCACGGCAAGCCAGATGTTCCGTTGCTGACCTGGACACTGGTCACTGGGTCTCCTTGCTCCGCGCCCGCGTCTGGGCTTCCCTGAACTCAGACCAGGTCGCCAAAGAATCCGTTGAGAAAGCGACCTTGAGGATCCTCACGCTTGCGAATCTCCAAGAAACGAAGCCACTCCGGGCCCAGCGTTCGCTGGACCAGGCTTCGGTTTGGGTGCTTGGTCTGGTTGAGTAGTGGCCGGCCCACGAAGTCGGCAGCGACCTCGTTGAACTGCTTGTTGAACTCGGCCCACAGGGGATCGTTGGTTCGAGTGTCGACGACATCCATTGTGAGCATGTCCTCGTTGGGCGACGGTGAGAGCAGAGAGTGTTGATCCCGAGCCAGGGCATAAACCTCGGCCATGATCGACATGCGAAAACCGGTCTGCTCACGAAAGCGTTCGCAGAACTCCCGGACAGCGGGCGTGAATTCCGCCCAGCGGCTGACGGGAATGGCCCAGAACGTGAAGTCCACCCAATCGGAGCGGTTCGGCTTGAAGTCGACAGTGGAATCCCAGCGGTGCGCAGTGAATCCCCCGATCGCGGTCAGGATTCGCAGCTGCGTCTGGAGAAGGCGATCCTGGGTGTCGAACCACCAATTGTGAGGCAGGCGGGCGGGAAAGAAGCTGGCACCGCTCTCCCAGAGGATGTCTCGGAAGCGCCGCTTGGCGCGAGAGAAACGGGTCGGGCCACCCGCACCGTCGGGTAAGCGGAAGCGGCGCTCGACGATGATCCGGTTCGCGTAAGGCTGCGCGAAGCCGAGCATCGCATCGGCGCCCGCACGCATCTGCTCGATGGTTGGCGCAGGGACGAGGGGCAGTACCGCGTACTCGTACCTCAGCAGGACTGCCGGCTGGATTCGGAATGTGACCTCGTACACGATGCCAAGCAGTCCGTAGCTCGAACGCAGGACTCGCATGCGCTCCGGATCGGATTTCTCTGAGACGTCCTCGACTTCGCCTCGGGCGTTGACCAGCTTCATGGCGCAGACCGCCGAGCTGACCTGGCCCAGGCCTGTCCTGCCCAGCGACGAGTCCTTGGTCCCACAGCAGCACACCGATCCGGCGGTTGCGTTGCCGATCTCCGGTGTCACCTCCAGCTGGACGCCCATGGGTCGCAGCGTGTTTCGAATCTGCAGAAGCGTTACCCCGGCACCGACGGTCACCGTTTGCTCCGCCAAGTCGACCTTTATCTCGTTGAGCGCCCTGGTCATGACCTGCGTGCCAGTGGTTTCGAAGCATGCGTTCATCGAATGAAGGCTGCCCGCCGCACGCAGCGGCGACTGGTAGGTGTCTCGGTCTTTGACCACCTCGGCAAGCTCTGACGAATCGCTGGGAACCGCTATGACCCGAGGATGGCTCACGTCCGAACCGTTCCAGTTGCGCAGCGTCCGGCCGGGCTCCGAAGCGACCGTAGGCCGGTGGCTCACCAAGCTGTTGTCCATCGCCCCATCCCCTCCTGATCAGCGCAAGAAGTCGTTTTGGCCGAGCACATGGTAGACCCGCACAGCCGGGATGCAGCCAGTCGTGACATGGGGACTTTATCCGGACGATGGTCGTGGGCCCGGTATCTCAGTCAGGGGGGTTCCAAGTGAGCGAACGGGATCTTGCAAAGCGAGCAGCGAAACGCCTAGCCATCCTCAGACATGCCGAGGAGGTGTCGGGGGAGTGTTGCCAAGACGTGTCGGTACTACGGCGTCAGCCGCAGCCATTCAGTTTGTGATTGGCGGCAGCTTATGCAGCGATTAGTGGGGAGGTGCGGGACAGGCGGGAGGAGGTCAAATTGGTGGAAGAATTTGCTTCGCAAAGATGAAATGTTCCAAATGGCTACAACAGGAGCAATAATGCCGAACCCCACAGAACTTATCGATGAGCTAATCGTCGAAGGCCGGAATCACCCTCGTCTCGGGAATCCCAGGTGGCGCATCTGAGACCAAGAACAGGAGATGAGATGGGAAAGGTAATTGTGATGAACTGGGTGACGCTTGACGGCGTGATGCAGGGACCGGGTCGCGCGGATGAGGACATGCGGGATGGGTTTGAGCGCGGCGGCTGGGGGATCCCGTACGGCGACGAGGCGAGCGTCGCCAAGATGGGCGAGCGGATGGGCGGGGATCGCGCGTGGCTGTTCGGGCGGCGCACCTACGAGCAGCTCCTGGCCTCCTGGAACGCCCGGGGCGGCCCGTTCAAGGACGCGCTCAACAACGCACGCAAGTACGTGGTCTCGAGCAACCCGGCGACGAGGCTCGACTGGCCGAACTCGACTCTGCTGCACGGCGACATTCCGGCCGCCGTGGCGGACCTCAAGCAGAGCTCGAGCGCGAATCTCGTGATCATGGGTAGCGGCGTACTGATCGGCTCGCTCATGGCCGCCGATTTGATCGACGAGTACCTGCTGATGATTGCTCCTCTGGTGCTGGGCACCGGACGGCGGCTGTTTGCCGGCGGCACGCAAGCATCGCTGCGGCTGGTCGACAGCATCACCACGAGCACAGGCGTGTTGATCGCCACGTACGAGGCTGCTCGGGGATAGGTGAGTCGCGAAATCGCCCGATTTTGAGTTGGTCGGGGGCCGGGATTTGAACCCGGGGCCTCACGGTCCCGAATTCTTGGCGGTTCGGTCCAGAGTGAGTGTTTTCGGGGCGATTTGACTTCAAACACGGTCCAGTCGGAAGAGTCTCGTCCAGATTTGACGTGATCATCCGCGGGATTACTACATGAACTGCTACATGGAAGCAATGGCGCCGGAGCCGAGGGTTGTCATGCCGACCAGGTCGGCGCTGATCTGCCAGAGCCTGGCTGCCAGATCGGTGTCGTAGGCGACCTTGTTCGCGGCCCTTGGCTTGCGGTCCGCGAAGAACTGCCCGGTGACGCCGGCCACGTCGGGTGAAGACGCCAGATAGATCGATGTCTGGGCGCCTTGCGCCGGGGTCCTCAAAAAGGGGCGAACGATGCGGCTGATAACTGTGAAGAACCAGGCCTGATCTTCAGCGCCGAAGTCGGTGCGAACGAAGCCCGGGTGCAGGGACGTGGCCGTGACGCGCGTGCCTTCGAGGCGACGGGCCAGCTCGTTGGTGAACATGACGTTGGCGAGCTTCGATTGGCTGTAGGCCGACTGCCCGGAGTAGTTGCGAGAGCCCTGCAGGTCGTCGAACGCGATATGGCCCTCCGCCTGTACGTGGGAGGAGACGGTTACCACCCTTGCGGGTGCGCAGGCCTTGAGCCGATCGAGAAGGAGGTTGGTGAGCAAGAAGGAGGCGAGGTGGTTGAGAGCAAATGTGTGCTCTAGACCATCGGCGGTTGGGTGTCGGTGTGCCCAGAACCCGCCCACGTTGTTGACCAGCACATGAAGCTTCGGATACGTATCGAGGACAGAGGCTGCGAGCCGGCGTACCTCGACCTGGGAGCTCATGTCGCCGGCGAACGCGTCGACCGCAGAGTTTCGCGAAGCCGTACGGACGTCGGCCGCGGACTCTGCGGTGCTCGCGAGGTCGCGACCTGTGATGCCGACCCGGGCGCCGAGGGTGGCAAGGCCGATCGCGGTGGCCTTGCCGATTCCCCCGGTGCCGCCGGTGATAAGGACGACCTTGCCGGCCATGGGAAGTGCCTCAGGCATGGTCCGCCCCATTGACGTTGATGACGACGGTTCCTCTTGCATGTCCTTTTCCGACATGACCAATTGCCTGGGGGGTCCCGCTGAGTGGGTACGTTCCGTCGATGACCGGTGTGATTTTGCCGGCCTCGATGAGTCCCGTCAGGACGTGTAGGTCCGCTCGGTTCTGAAATTTGATGGACGGGCCCAGCTGCTGGCGCGCGAACCTCGATGCTGCAGCCGATTTGATGACGGTCCCAAGGGTGCCGAACCAACGGCCGCCCGAGGTTCCGTTGTTGGACTGCAGCATCCCGGTCGGGGTGAGTGAGCGCCTGGTCTCTGGCAACGAGTGGTTCGCCACGTTGTCGAGGATGAAGTCGTAGCGCTGCCCGCTCCGGGTGAAGTCTTCACGTGTGTAGTCGATGACATGGTCAGCGCCGATGGAGCGAACCATGTCCACGTTCTTAGAGCTGCAGACGCCGGTCACCTCGGCGCCGAAAGCCTTGGCAATCTGCACGGCGAAGGTACCGAGGCCTCCAGACGCGCCGTTGATCAAGACTTTCTGGCCCGCCTGGACCCTCCCTTGATCGCGAAGCAGCTGGAGTGCGGTGGATGCGGATACTCCGATCGCCGCGGCCTGCTCGAACGTGAGGTTGGCCGGCTTGCGCACGAAATGGTCCTGTGTGGCACACGCGTACTCGGCAAAGGCGCCTGCGCACCAGCCGATTACGTCGTCGCCTGGTCGGAGCTCAGTGACATCCTTGCCGACCGCCTCCACCGTTCCCGCGACGTCCGTTCCCGGGATGCGGCTTTTTGGCCTGGGCATTCCGTACGCCGGGCGCGCGATGTAGGGCACGCCTTTCACCAGCATCCAATCACCGACATGAACCGAAGCCGCATGAACGCGTACCAGAACCTCGCCGTCGTTGACCGCTGGCTTGGCGACATCCTGGAGCGATAGGACCGCCTCCGGTTCGCCGTAGGTGTCTTGGACGATCGCCTTCATCAAGCCAGCCGAAGGAGCAGCGCCGAATTGGCTGGATTCAACTTTTGCAGCAGACGTTGTAGCCACCTTAGGCCTCCTGAGATTTAAGGTTGTTGACGGGCAGGCCTCGGTAAGCCTCGGGCTGAAAACCCTTGAAGAACAGCCAGACGGGAAACACCAGCTCAAAGAAGAAACCGGGGATCGTGAGATAGAGGCCGATGTGGATCCCGAAGATTTCAGCGATCGTTCCCGCCGCCAGAATCGGGTAGCCGATCAGGCCCGAGATCGCGAGCCACCGAGGGATCAGTCGCGTCCGGAACAGTAGCGCACACAGAACCACGGCCCCGACGCCAAGTGTCATCTCGCCCATCTGGTAGGCCGTGAAGTTGGTCTGGACCAAGATTGAACCGAGCGTTTGCGCCCCGGCCTCGCCGGCGTGCTTGGCTAATGGAACGATCAACAGGAGAGCGAGCACGCCGAGGTCCAGGAGTACAACCTCGACGATCATGGTGGCCAGGTAAGCGAGCGCAGTTCGCTTGCTGTGCCTCTCCAGGATCGGGAAGAATAGAACCGCCTTCCCCAGATCCACCCCTGTGTTCAAGAACATCAGAAAGGCGCCGATGACCAGAACGGTCTGACTGGCTGCAATCGTCGAGAGGAAGTTGGAGCCGCCGACGAGGGAGGTCGCCAGTCCGGAGCCGATTCCGTACGAGAGAAATCCCAGAAGGAACAGCGCTCCTATCACTCTCGAATATGTCATGCGAGAGTCCCTGAGAACACCTGCCTTCAGCGAGGTATTCGCGGCCGGCGGCGCGTTGCCGTTGGTCATCCGTTTCGTTTCGATCATGAGCAGCACTCCTTAATTGATTGGTGGGCATTCATTGCCCTGGCTCCATCCTGTGCGGCGGCGGGAGAGCAAACATCGGGGGCAGCACTGACTGACCACGTAATCGACTACGTGGTGAACCCGTACTCACACCGACGACTCGCCGCTGCGCCTCCCTCAAGCTGGCGGTGTGAATTACTACATGGCCGAAGTGAGGCTTCGAGTCGAAGCGGGGACGGACCTCTCATGGATCCGCCAGAGCCTCGAGGCAGCGTGCCGGCGCGTCGATGGCACCAGCCCTGGCCTGAATATCTTGAGCGCGCTCCACATACCGGGCGATGGCCGGCTCTCCTTCATCGTCACGGCGCGGGGCCGCAATGACGTCCAGCATCTGTTCGAGATCGCGCTGCTGCCTTCAGCGCGGGTCCTGGAAGTGGTGGAGGTCTAGTTCGGCGTCAGTTCGCGTGCCACCCAGCTGGAGATCTCAACTCGGGAATTGACTCCGAGCTTGTCAAGGATGTTGGACACGTGCGTCTCGACAGTGCGCTCGGACAGGAAGACGCGGGAGGCGATCTCCTTGTTGCTGAGGCCCTCCGAGACGAGTTCGGCGATCTCGAGCTCCCGCTTGCTCAACGTCGACTTCCCGGTCTTCACCAAAACGCCTGTTGGCCGGGTAGGCTTCTTCTCCTCCAGTGCGTATGTGATCGTCTCATCCCTTCCCATCCGCCTACCTGCTTGCGTCTCGGACTCCAGATTCGCAGCTCCTAACGAGGCGGAAATGGTTTCTCGCGCCTGTATCAACAGCGGTTCCATATGCCGCATCAGACGAACACCGGTCTGGGCCTGCAGGTTCTCCGCGGCGCCCAACAGCCGTGCGGCGCGCTGGGGCCGGCCGACCAAGGCCGCGTGGCATGCCAGCCCGTACAGCATGTAGACGATCATGTCCCGGTTCTCCAGGCGACGCTCGATTGCCAGGGCTTCCTCGAACAGCGGCCGGGCCGTCTCTGGTTGTCCGTTTTGGAGGAGAGCGAAGCCGTACATCGAAATCAGGTAGCTGAGGGTTTGGATGTCGCCGCGGTCGCGGGCTCGGCCAGCCCATTCGGAGAACACCCGTTCCAGTGCTTGTAGGTCCGTATCGCCGAGAGCAATAAAGGCTGCAGTCAGGGCCAGCATTGCATCGGCGGCTGCATCGTCAAGGCCGCTGGCCAAGACCTTTGCCTCACGCAGCTGGGACCGAGCACCTTCGAGGTCGCCGCTCATTACACGGACTCCCGCGCACACGGCAAGGATCCGAGCGAGCAGCGGCCCATCATGCAGCGCGCGCGCCCTCTCCTCAGACTCGACAAGCAGCGGCTGGGCAGTGGTCGCATCCCCCTGCGTCATTGCCATGAAACCTCGCGCGTAGAGCGCACGCGCGGTGGTGGAAGGGTCGCCCTCTCTGCGCTCGAGGAACAGGTCCAGCCAATAAGCGCCCTCACTTGTGGCGCGTGCGGTCCAATACCAAAGAAGCGAGCCGACGATGGACATGCCGACAGCGTGGTCAGGACCGTTGAGGCAATGCGCGAGAGCGGCGCGCACGTTGTCGACCTCGCTGTCCATTCGTTTTAGCCACTCCACGACGTTGACAGTTTGCGCGGCCTTCTCTCCCACCTTGCACATGGCGGAGTAGAAGCGGACGAAGGCTTTCATCGTCGTGGCCTGCTCACCCGCATCGCGCAGCTTTAGCAGCGCGTACTCGCGCATCGTTTCGTGAAGCCGGAAGCGGGCGATTGCAGCGCCGGGCATCCGGGCCACAAATGATTTCTCAATCAGGTTGGACAAGAGCTCGAGCACGGACGACGGGGCGATGGTCGTTCCGGCTGCAACCGCTTCAGCGGCATCGAGCCCAAATTCGGAGGGGAAGACCGCAAGTCGGCGCAGAACCGCCGCCTCCTCGCCGCTCAACAGGTCGTGACTCCAGTCAATAGTTTCCATCAGCGTCTGCTGCCTCGGCAGCGCAGCCCGGCTGCCGCCAGTGAGCAACGCGAAACGTTCGCTCAACCTTTCAATCAGTTCCTCGAGTCCAATGGTCCTCAATCTGATCGCTGCTAACTCCAGCGCCAGAGGCATGCCGTCCAGCCGTCGACACAGATCGGAGACAAGCTGGCGGGTGGCATCGGTTTCCTCGAGCTGGATGCCCGCATCCGCGGATCGGGCTAGGAAGAGGGCCACAGCCTCCGACTCCGCGGAGCCGGAGCCTTCTCCCGGCAGACTCAGCGGCGGAACCTGAAGCACGCGCTCGCCTGAGATACCCAACGGCTGGCGGCTGGTAGCGAGGAGGCGAACTCCGGTGGCTTCCTTCAAGACGACATCGACAAGGACGGCGATGGCGTCCAAAAGATGCTCGCAGTTGTCGAGGACGAGAAGCGCTTCGCGAGAGGCCAGGTGGGTGACCAGGAGCGAGGTTGGCCACTGTCCAGACTTGTCCGCCAAGCCCAGGCTGGTAATCACCGCCTTTGGAACCAGATGAGGATCTTCGAGACCCGCAAGGTCAATGAACCAGACGCCGTCGCTCACGGTCCGTCTGAGATCCGCGGCGGCGCGTAGGGCGAGCCGGGTTTTACCAACGCCACCAGGTCCGACCAGGGTGAGGAGGCGGGTATTAGCGAATGCCGCCTTGACCTCGGCCAGCAAACGGCGCCGGCCGACGAAGCTGGTCGACTCCGCCGGAAGTTTGCCAATGCCGGATCGATTGGCGGGGGACATGCCGTCAGTTTAGGTTGGGTTTTGGGGGCCTCGCGACGGACCGTAATGGGACAGTTACTGCTTTGAGGACGCCATCCAGCTCGCGATCTGAGCGCGCGAGTTGAAGCCGAGCTTGTTCATGATGCCGCGAACGTGGGTTGCGACGGTGGCCTCTGAGATGAACAGGCGCGCTCCGATCTGCCTGTTGCTCAGACCCTCGGCGATCAACTGCGCGACCTCCGCCTGCCGCGTCGGAAGTAACCCCGGAGCAACGGAGTCTGCGGCCCCGAGTTCGGCTTGAGTGGCTTCGCCGAGAGCGAGGCGCACCGCCGTGTCGCGGCTCATGTGTTTGCCTGCCTCGAATTCGGCCTCGAATTTCGCTGCACCAAGCGCTCCAATCGCTGACTCTTTGGCCTCGGCAAGCAATGGAACTGCTGGTCCCATCATGCCCGCGCCAGCACCCGTAGCCACAGCTTGTGCTGCTCCTAGCAGCTGGGCTGCGACTCGCACCTGCCCAGAGTTGGCCGCGTACCAGCCCAAACCGGCGAGCCTCCAATACTGGCCGAGCCGATTATCGATCTGTCGAGCGACTTGCAAGGCTTCGACGAACCGCGACTTTGCCGTCTCAAGGTCGCCGGCCAACACTCCAACCATGCCAAGGTTGCCAAGCATGGCTTCAACTTGATACAGGTCACCGGCTTCTCGGCTGAGGCGCACGCCCTCTAAAGAGACAGCTCTCGCCGTCTCCAAGTCCCCCTCGACCAAGGCGAGAACGGCTCGAGACAGCAGCAACTCGATCGTCGCCGGAAAGTCACGAAGGCCAGGGGTAATCTCTTCGGCCTGCTCGAGGTATCGTCTGGCCGCCTCGAGATCGCCGGCCACGCTCTCAACGGTCGCGGCTATTGATAGTGACTCCGACAATTTCGTCAGCTGTCGCGTCTCTCGAGCCGTCGCTACTGCTCGAGCGATCCATGCCCTGGCGGTTGAAGCGTCTGCTTGTAGCAGGCTTAACCACCCACGAAGGTAGTAAGCCCGCACCTTGGTCGCTGGGGCAGCATCTTCAGCTCCGAGCAGCTCGTCAAGCCAGCGCGTGCTCTCCGTAGTCCCGTGCGTGATCCAGTAGTAACCCATCGAAGCGGCGATATCCAGACCGCGGGCGAGGTCGCCGCGCGCCACACATTGATGGAGAACGGCTCGGATGTTGTCGATTTCCAGGTCCGCCCACGCGAGCCAATCGACTAGCTGGTACCGAATTTGGTCCACAGATTGCAGACACGTCGCCCGGTAGTACTCGAGGCAACGCTCCTCGAGAACCCTGTCCTCATGTGCATCTCGCAACTTGAGGGTGGCGTATTCGCGCATCGTCTCGTGCAGTCGATAGGAAGCGTGGCTCCTGACGTCTTGTTTGGTCACGAGCGATTTGTCGACCAGCGAGGTCATCGTGTCGAGCACCTCGGCTGCCGGCAGGTCGTCGGACGTGCACACCGACTCGACATCTTCGAGGGTGAACCTACCTGCGAACACGCATAGGCGTCGAAGCAAGGCTTGTTCGCCCTCGCCCAGGAGCTCGTAACTCCAGTCGATGGTCGTTTCGAGGGTCTGATGGCGCGGCAGCGCGACGCGGCCTCCTCCTGTGAGGAGGGCGAATCGATCACTCAGTCGCTCGAGGATCTGCTCGACGGCAAGCGCCCGAGTTCTCACCGCGGCGAGCTCGATCGCCAGCGGCAGTCCGTCGAGCCGCCGACACAGACCCACAATGGCCGCTCGATTTTCAGTGGTCAACTCAAACGCACCTGACGCCGCAGCCGCGCGCTCGGTAAAGAGCATGACGGCCTCGTTTT
>VBFH01000015.1 GCA_005883575.1 Chloroflexota bacterium
GCTTCAGTTCTGGGTGGGCAGCGAGTTGCTCAAGACAGTCGCTCGCACGGGCACTGGCGTGGTCCGCAAACTACACGCCAACGGCACTGCGCCGAGGTCTAGGTGAATTGGGAGTGTCGGGTGTCAACCGGGACGCCGCTGTCGGGCATCAACCGGGACAGCACACCCCGGAGCCAAATCCGAATACGAAGTAGACGGTACCGCATCGTGAACTCGCCCTGGTCTGTAGCCATTCTGTGACCATTTTGTAGCCATCGGTGGCGCTGCGATCCTCTCGTCGTAGGTCTCCGCCACCCAACCCACGATTCCGCCTCGCACGCCGATCGGCGTCGCACGAGTCTGTCCGAGGTACGTGCAGCTGACTAACCGATCATTCGTGGTACAACCTCGGCATGGGACGCATCAAACCGAAAAAGGCAGCCCGTAAGGCAGCCAAGATTCCAGGGGAAAAGCTGGTCCGATTCCGTCTGCCGTCGCTCAGCCAATAGCGAAGGTACGGCCAAGTCCCGGGACGGTCATGATCACGTGCGCTAACACAAGGAATCCCCTCTCTACCGGCATTGTTATGGATAAGGCGTCGTTCGCATCCTCAACGCTGCTAAACAACTCGGTGTCATGACCTCATTGCGGTGGCATTCATACATGGAGCAAGCAAAACGCCTATATCGCGGGCTGACTTACCGGTTGCGTTCTGGTGAAGGTCCTTCTGAATTCGGATGTTGCTTACTCGCAGCGGCTGCAAAGCGAGCTCCCAAGGAATTTATCTGCTCTTGCCAAGGCGTGCCAAGAGCGCGACTTCGAGATCAACCTCCCTCTGACGACGGTGCTTGAGTTTGAACGCCAGCAACTGGCCATCGTTCAAGGAGAGCGCGAAGCTCTAACTAGCGCGGGCGCCACGCTCGACAAATATCGCATCCCTCACGAGGACTTCAACGTCAACGAGCTCATTAGGACCCGGAGCCTCGACGACCTCTTCAGGAACGCTGGGGTCAAAGTACAGGTCATCTCGCCGACGATTGAAGACTTCAACGACGCGCACAGGCGGGCAAGCCTTCATCTCAGCCCACAAGTGCCCAACGACAAAGGCGAGGATGAAATGCGCGACCTAGTTATCTGGGCGATATCCCTGAGGGTGGCGAAACTGCACGGAGGAGCAGTGCTTCTTAGTCGGGACAAGATTCACACGGGTGAGCTCGGGAGGGTAGAGGCAGAGGCGGCGAAACTCTCAGTAGTGCCGAGCGTTGACGACGCGCTGAGACTCTTCAAGATTGAAACGCCAGATGCCAAATTGTTCATTGAGCTGCTCACACCTCTTTGGAAGGAGCTGCCTGCTCAGGGACTGGCAGTCCCAGCTGAGGTCTCGGTGGTCGATGTTAGAAATGCTCGGTTCGTGCGAGGTCCGAGTGGCGCTTTATTCGCACTGGCCACCATCCATGTGCGATTAGAGTCCGGCGCCGAAAAGGCGGTAGTCGTTCAGCTGCGGACTCCGCCCGAGGGCCCCTCGGAAGTCCACGTGTTTGAGGCTGGAGAAATCGCATCGGTAGAAGCATCGGCATTGACCTCTGCGGCTGCTCCGCCAGCGCCAGATCGGGCTTATGAGGAACGGCTTGAGCGACTCCGTAAAGTACTGGGAGAGTGAACAGATGAATCTGCGGATGGGCAGTCAACTCTTCATCGATGTGCAGATCCCGCTCCTTTGGGGCACAAGAGCCATCGTGCAGGACCCGGAAGAGCGACTGTCGATTATCAATCTCGGCGGCGACCGAGCTTTGCTTGAGGTGCTAGAGGACGAGCCGGCCCAGGGAATTCCATTCGCCCCCAGCGTCGAGGGGTTTGTGATCATGGACGCACAGGGAACCGAGCTCTACAAAGTCAGTCCTGTAGCAAAAAGCATTACACCGCTGTCACTGAAGTTGCTTCCCGTGACTATTTCTCGCGATGCCATCCGGGTAGGAACGAACACGTTTCAGAGCAACATGGTGTCAGGCTTTGGCGTCGGGATCTCGGTTACTGAGAACGGGATAGGCCTCGGGGGTTCTGTCCCTCCCGGACTCGCCGCCTTGCGCGTGTGATCAGCGAGGCAGCGGCACTCTAGGGCGGAGGGCGCTGTTCACCGCTCGCGGTCCGCGATCAATGCCTCCATCCGGTTGGCTGCGTCTCGGCGCAGTTCGGGAATTACGTGCGTGTAAGTATTCATCGTTTGGGCGATCTGAGAGTGCCCAAGCACATCCATCACTACGCGTGGTGATACTCCCTGAACAAGGAGCAGAGTTGCGCACGAGTATCGTAGGTCGTGGAAGCGTCGCTGCGGCAGCCCAGCCTGATCGAGTATGCGATGGAAGCGGTGACTAACGACCGTACCGTCCAGCGGTCGTCCACGATCTGTTGTGAATACGAGATCCGAGTCCTCCCATCGCTCCCCAGCAACCCGTTTCTCGTTGAGTTGCCGATCCTCGTGTTCACGGAGAGCAACAACAATGGAGGCAGGCAGCGCCACGGTTCGCCGACTCCGTGGGGTCTTAGGCTCAACGAGCTGGAACGCACCGTTGATTCGCTGGAGTTGCTTGTTGATTCGCAGGTAGCCCATTTCGAGGTCTATGTCCCTCCATCGCAAGCCCAGCGCCTCTCCTTGGCGCAAGCCCATCGTCAGGGCAACGGAGTACAGAGCTTCAAATCTGTCTTTCTCAAGCTCAATACCGACTGCCCTGGACTTCGAGCATCGGGCTCTTGGTTCTGAGGTTCAACTTTTTCTGTTTCCAACGACCTTGACGGTGGCAGTCACACAGTCGTTATTGGTATTTGGGTCGTTGAGCGCTTCCTCCGACGAGACGCAAGCCAAATTCGTCGCCGTTTTGGCACCTGTACTCAAGACCTGCACAACCGCGATGGTCGTGAGCGTCTCGCCGGCCTGGACAATCCCGTACTGGCAGAACGGCGTGTCGGCTGAGATGCCAAGGTCGCAAGTCTCACTCACAAGCGTCAACCCCTGCAGGACTACGTGAACGTCAAGCTCGGCCGCGTCGGGCCCGTTGTTTGTGGCCACGATTGTGAACGTGACCTGCTGGCCCACGTGCGCGTGCTTAAGGTTGGCCGTGTTCGATACGATCGCCAGGTCCGCGTTCGGGACAGTCTGCGCTGCGGCTGTGATTGGCATCAGCGCAAGGAGGGCTGCGCCCAAAATTAACAACCTATGCATCGCCGCCTCCCTATAAAAAAACCACAGGATGGCGACCGCCTCGCGCGGGTGCTTCCTCGCCAACGTCAGAATAACCTCCAGCGGGTCGACGCTTGCCACAACCCGTCGTCATCCCGATCTCGGGCGTCGCTGCGAGGATTCCGGGATTTGCTGCGGAGCCAGTAAGGATGTCTTCGCGGCTGAGTCATATTGCTATGAACAAAAAAACTGTCTGATACCGTGATACCATGATGCCGAGATGCCAAAGTCAATGACCCTTCGGCTTACTGATGAGCAGGCGGCGGAACTAGAGGCGATCGCTCGCGTTGAGAACGTGCCAATGGCTGAGGAGGTACGGATCGCGCTCGCTGAGTACATTGCGAAGAGGCGGCGCGATCGTGCATTCCAGGTTCGATTGAAGGCGTCAATTAAGCGCAACCAGGAGATTCTTAACCGCCTGGCCTCGACCTAGGTTTGGCCTGGCAGTACCTAGACCTCGCCGACTACCTTCTGATCGCGGAAGCCGTCACAGGCCTGAGCAGAGGTCTTGGCTGAGATGCCGCGGGTTGTGAGCCTCGCATCCTCTAAGCTCTCAATGCCGGCTTCGGGTTGGCAGGGCCAAGAGGCCTATCCTGAACCAGCTCAGAAGGCTGGTTTGTTGGCGGCGCGCCTAGCAAAGAACCATCCGCTGCCCGATGGGAACAAGCGCGCAGCTTGGCTCGCGATGATTGAATTTCGGCCGGGCCGGCTTGAGGCTCGGCGACCAACGCAACTAGCGGGAGACCTGTTCGGTGATCGATGGGGACGAGACTCCGCAAGTCGAACGGTCCGCTGATCGGAGTTCAAGGTCGTTGCCGGGATCTTGTTATCGATAATGCGGGCTTAAACGTGAGCCAGTTGTGCCGGTAGGTCAGGCGACATCGTGGGTCGAGATTTCGGCACGCTGAGGTACGACCTCAGCACCGGATGCCGGCAGCGCTGACGTCATCGACCCTGCCACTGATGTCGATCACCTTTCGACCTTGTGAAGTGTCTCCGTCGTTCACCGGCACGGTAGCGGCAATGACCGAGACCGAGCTTAGGGTGAGTGACCGGTAGCTTCCAGGGGCCACCACGTCACTCCACTCGAATTCGCCCTGGCGCCTAACAAGACAGCCCTGTCGCGCAGTGAGCGTTACAGCGCGGCGCAGCACGAAAAGGACAATCTCCGGAGGCTTGGTGCTGCCGCCACTTGCTATGGAATAGGAAACCAAGAGTGGTGTGTCGACCACGAAGGAGAACTGAGCCTTGGCAATCGAAGACGGCGGCCATTCGATTCGAGCAAACCTCCAGGAAAAGGAGTTGATGCCTGTCACGAACGGAACCTCTGGTTGCTGACCCGCACTCAGTTTGTTCAGGTACGAGGCATAAGCGCCCGCCACCGCAGAAGCACCCGTGATGTAGTGGGTATCGGTGTCCGTGCCAGATAGGGTCGAGTCGCCATTCCCAAACACGGTGTGTGGAATCGGTGCCTGTACATCTGCGGCTGCAACCTTCCAGACGCCGGCGGTGTTGGTAAAGATCATTCCGGGGGCGGTCATGGTGACAACCTGGGCGCGCCCATCTTGGTCGATTGGTGCGTATTGGATGATGGCCAGGAACCAAGTCAGGGCTGGATCGCTGGGGCCAAACACAATTACGCCTCGATAGGGCCGTGGATACTTCGGCTTTGATCCTTTCAGCGAAGCCATTGTCAATTGACCTCGGGCGATGTCGAGTGCCGATCCCGTGAAGAGGTCGCTGAGCGTTTGGGGGTTGCCCGAGATGAATGCAGATTCTGCTTTTGGCCACCATGCCGCTGCGGTGGCGTGGGCTGCCGCAAATGAGTTTGACGATGTCAACGTCGACGGTTGGCCGCAGCTTGATAGAAGACTTGCCACGAGCCACGCCATTGATGACCCAACTAGCCGGCGAGCAAATGACTGGCGCATCAGCTCAAAGGGTGCCAGGAAGGGATTCGGGTCCCCTCACTTTGTCGGAAACGCAATGGACAGCACTTGGGATATAGCGGCTATGTCAGTAGTGCCCAAGACTTGGTGACGCGTGATCAGCTGCTTTATGGACCGCAAACCTTCCAGTCGAACGCCACGGTACGACGGAGGAGTCATCACCGACCATTCGCCATCGACGAAGCAAAGGACGGGCAGGACAGTTACGTGGTTGAACTGTCCGCCTGCCGAGTTGATGACTCGCTGCACAGATCCCACCTGCCAAGACATGTTGTCGGCGAGTCGCGAGCAGTCTCGGCGTCCGACATACAGGCGCTTGTCCCGGTTGAACCATCCGCCTCGGTCCCGCACCCTGATCAGACCCTTATAAAGCTTGGTGTCCACGACGAACACACCAGCCGGCGCAATGGCGATGTGATCGATGTTGCCTCTCGTCCGCGGCACGCGACGGTCATTGAGAACCGTCACTCCGTGAACGCCAGCTAGCGCTTCCGCCAGCTTGTACTCTCCGATCGATCCCCGTCTCCACGCGCTGGTGGACTGCGCCTCGCCTGCAATTGCGAGCGCAAGCCCGCCCAAGGTGTTGCCGAGACTTGCCCGGACTCGGGCTTCACGAATCGCCTTGCGTCGCTCGTATTGACGATAGGCCGACGCTCCAGGGATTCCCGCGTCAATCTGAACCGGTCCGGGACGATCCTCTGCGGTGCGGCATTCGACGCATCGGACAGTTGCGGTCCCGTAGTGATACATCGCCAGACTTCCCTTTGTGAGCTCCCGTCCACAGAGGACACAAGTTCCGGCGTAGCGAAGGCGGAGGCGCCTCAGCGAGGCGTCAGAGCCCGCCGATTGCCGCACCGTCGCCGGATTCAGGCCAGCGTCAGCAGTTGTTGACCGCTGATCCGCCTGGCTGACAGGCAACGCTTGCCAACTTGCGCCGTCCCACCACCACCGCCCGTCGGGCGACACCGAGCGCCAGGCGGCGCTGTCCCACCACCACCGCCGGTCCGGAGAAAGGTGAGGAGAAGAACTCAATGGGGCTCGGCGCGCGGGATTATCGGGTGCATTTGGTGGGGAACTGTAGCGCGGCTAAGAGGAAACTCCGCAAATGTTTGTCCTGAGAAGTGACTACTGATGAACTGGCCTCGATCAGGAGACCTCGCCCACCCCTGCTTCGGCCGATCGGAAGGCCTGCATCGACAGCCGGCCGAAAGGCGTTAGTAGCCCTATACCGCAGAAAGGCCCTCACTTATAGGTGTCGGGTGCATTAATTGCGTCAGGGCCGTCCGGCAACGTAACCGGCTGATCGCTTACTATCCGCCGCGCTCATGCTCCTGGCCGGGCTGTACGTTTGCCTCCGCTTCCTCGTCGACCTGATCCTGATTCGGCAGCCTCAGGCCCAGCGCGACGCGGAACTGTTGCTGCTGCGCCACGCCAGCGAAGGCGTGAGAGTAATCCGCACGCCGCTGCAGGCACCCGTTGCGAACTGTTATGCCGAGCGCCGGGTGAAAAGTGTCCGCCGCGAATGCCTTGACTGGCTGATCATTCTCGGTCGAGGCCACCTCGAGCGAGTGCTGGGCGAGTATGTCGACCATTACAACCGCGCCCAGCCGCACCGCGCCCTGCAGCTGCAGCCTCCAAATGGGGATGCACCCGTGCCTAGTCCGGTCGGAGGGATCAATCGTCGCGTGAGGCTGGGCGGGCTGATTCACGAGTACGCGCGCCTGCCCCGCGCTGCCTGATTAGGCCTCGCAATGCCGAGGATGCCACGCGTCACCGGTGCCGAAGTCCTGCGAGCCCTGCGCTCGTTGGTTTGGGTCGTCGCCGCCCAGCCCGGCTCGCATATTCAACTGAAACATCCTGATCGGCCCGGTCGACTCACGATCCCAATCCATGCCGGAGAGACCATAGGGCCGCGCTTGCTGGGATCGATACTGACCCAGGCCGGCTTGTCAGTTGATGAGTTCCGATCGGCGCTCTAACCTAGGAGGCCCATGAAGCAACGCACATATTCGATCGTTCTCGAACCGGAGGAGGGAGGAGGCTACGCCGTCACGGTCCCGGCCTTACCCGGTTGCTTCACCCAGGGGAAGACGGTCGAGGAAGCAATGGAGCGGGCAGCTGAGGCCATCAGCGTCCACATTGCGGGACTAGAGGCAGATGGCGAGGTCGTGCCCGAGGAGCGAGAGCCGCCCCGCTTGGTGACCGTGACCGTCGCCGCCTAACTTCAGAGGCCGGCGGAGGTGCTGCCATCTGCCCACGTCGCTAGGTGCCGGAATTAGGCCAGCATTTGTGCACCCGACACGCTCCGAATTGATCCTTAAGAGCACCTCGAACTGCCTTGCGGCGTTCCGGGCGACGCAGGCCTTCGGGTCGGGCGTAGCGCCAAGTTGGTAGACCTCATCGGTTGGGTTCAGGGTCTAAACGGGCTCGTCCTCGCCCTTGCGATCGCCGGCCTGCTGTTTGTCGAGGAGATAGGCGTGCCTCTTCCGCTCGCCCCTGGCGATCTGCTGCTTGCCATAGGGGGGATCGCAATCGCCGCCGGGAAGATTTCAGCCCTCGAGTTCATAGCGATCGCAATGGCTGCGATCGTCGGCGGGGCGATCCTCGGTCGCGAGATCTTCGCCCTGCTGGGCTGGAAGCGCCTGCTCAGAGTTGCCCGACCGCTCCGCATCGAGGCGCCGCTGGAAAGGGTGGCAAGCCTGCTGCACCAACGGGGCTGGCGTGCCGGGTTCACCGCGCGATTGATTCCAGGACTTCGTGTCCACACCACGGAGGTCGCGGGCGTTACCGAGCTGCCCAGGCGCACTTTCATCGGCGGCCTCGTGCCGGCCGCAACCGTTTACGTGGTCGCGTTCGTCGGCTTGGGAGCTGCCTTCGGCCGCCCGATCCTCGAGATCATCAAGCGCGCCGAGCATCAGTTTCTGCTTTTCGGTCTGCCGATCATTGCCGCCATCGCGCTTGCACTCATCCTTTGGCGGCCGGCCAAGCGCGGGCTCGCGTCGATTGGGCCGGCTGCGTGGGCCAATGCCTGGGTGCTGCGCCTCGATTCGCCTGGGTTCGTCGTGATCCCGGCCTGCATCGGCATCAACTTCACCGGCCACCTGCTGGCGGTACAGTTCCACCTTCCGCTCTTCCTGGATTCAACCGGGACGATTCTCTGCGCGCTGATCGCCGGACCCTGGGTCGGCGGCAGCGTCGGAGTGATCACCAACCTGGTCACCGCCAACTCCATCGATCCGAACGCGGCGCCCTACGCCGCGGTCTCGTTCGCCATCGGATTCGCGGCCGGCCTGGCCGCTCGCCAGGGCTGGCACAGGCAGCCGGCGGGCTGGCTCGCGATGTGGGCTATCTGCTTCCTGCTCAGCGCGGTGATCTCTACCCCGCTGAACCTGATCACCTCGGATGGGCACAGCGGCGTTGCGTTGGGCGACGCCATCGTCGACCGTCTCGCCAAAGGCCTTCCCCTGCCCGTCGCCTCTCTCGCGGGCGAGGCCGCCATCGATCTCCCGGACAAGCTGCTGGCGGTTGGGGCAGCGGTGCTCATCTACCGAGCGCTACCCCATCCGGCCGCAGTGTCGCCTCCTTTCGAGCTCGACCTTGCGACCGCCTTCCGTTTCGTCTTCAGGTCCGAGCGCTGGCCGGCCAAGCTCCTGGTCGGGAGTCTCTGCCTCCTCTTCTTCTGGCTCGTCATCCCCTTCCTTCTTCTATATGGGTATTCGGTCGAGGTGGCGCGGAGCGCCTGTCGTGGTCAAACTCAGCTCCCCGCCTGGACCGGCGTGAGGCAAAAGCTGAAGGACGGGTTCTTGATGTCGATGGTCTTGCTCGTGTGGAATGTCCCGCCGGGCCTGCTCAGCGTGCTCCCCCAGCCTGCGGCCGTCGCCGGCGGCGTTCTGGGACTGTTCGTAGGACTTCTCCAGCCGGCGATCTGGAGTCAGTATTTGAGCGGTGGAATTCGCGCGACTTTCAACGTGGCGGCGGTCGCCCGGCGGGTTCGATTCAACCTCAGCCTGACGCTGGTGGTCGGCGCTCTCGGCCTCACCTTGCCGACGTTGGGATTGCTGGGAGTGGTCGGGTTGGTCGTGGGTGTGCTGCCCGCGCTTGTCTATACCTCCATCGTCGTGTCTTACCTCTTTGGTGAGTACGCGAACTTGACCAACGAGGTGCCCCCAACGGCAGGACAATCCTCCGGTGTCGTCCAGGCTACTCGAGCCACTCTGGCGACAGGGGACCATGACCAGCAGTCTTGAAAACCGCGTGGAGCTTTGACAAAGCGGGCGTGCTCGTGGTCGAGTCTCCTATATCAGGCACGAACATGCTTGACCAACGTTTCCTTGCCTCACCTCCGCGAGTGCGTCAGTTCAGCGCTGGATTGCCGTCAGGGTAAGGCTCACAAGAAGCATACGAATGCGATCACGGCTGCCCTGAGGTGCGCAGAAAGTCCGTCGCACCGGGCGAGCGATCGAGCGCGAGCGATCGACGAGAAAGGGTCTGCTTAGGCTGATTACTCAGGACGAGCTGCGGCCAGCGCTTCGAGCGACGCTGTGACAGCGCGACTTGGTGACCTCGTCCGCTCAGCCGGCGCGATGGCATTCGTTAATCAGTCCGTTGAGGCGTTGCTGACCCCGTACCGGTCCTGGGCCGGGCGCGGCCGCCGGCCGAGGTGGGTGAAGGTCAAGCGCAAGATGGGGTCGCTGCTGGTTGTAGTGATCGATGTACTGCCGAAGAATCACCTGCATGTGGCGCTCGCCGAAGATGAGCAGCCAGTCCAGGGCTTCGTGGCGAAGAGTCTTGATCATGCGCTCGCAATGGGCGTTGGCTCTCGGGCACCGGTAGGGTGTGAGGGCGACCCCCTCGCCGTCGCCGCGGAGCACCTGATCGAACTCGTCGACGAACTTGGAATCGCGAGCCCCCTATGCGACGATCGCCCCAAGGTGGGTTCTCGCGTCCCAAGCGCAGAATCAGGTTGCGCAGCTCATCCGAGATTGGCGGTCGACCTCGCCGTGGGCGCAAGCCAAAGGCAGACCAATGCTTGCGCACCAATTCCCGATGCCAGCGGAGCAGCGTGGCCGGAGAGAAGAGCAAGCGCTCAGGCGGCAATCTCAAGCCCAGCGCAGCCAGGATCATCCGGTCGGCAGGCAGCAGGTCCGGCCGCTTGACCTGCCGACGCAGAACGGCGACTTGGTGCCGGAGGGCGAGAATCTCGAGGTCGCGCTCGGCGTCCGAGCTGCTGGGCAAGACGGCCAAGCTGATCGCCAGCCGCAGCAGCACAGAGATGGACGCGTAGAGCACGAGGCCGGAGAGTAGCCGGGCTAGGGTCGCAAATATCAAGCTTTGAGATCGTTGCCAACCGACACCGTGCCGGTGATGCCAGGCCGCTATGCTCGTCGATCATCGAGTGAGGAATTTCTGCGCACCTCAAGCACCATCCAAGGTGAACGGCTTGGAAGCTCCGGTATCCGGGGGCTTCGATTGCGGGCGCCAATCCGGGTACTTAGATATGTGTCGCCGGGCGACGGCTCAGCGAGGCAGGTGCAGGACCGAGGGTTCGACGGCCGAGACCGACTGAAAGCCGGTGAGGCACATGACCCGCTCGAGCTCTTCCTGGAGCAGGTGCATCATCCGCCGAACCCCGTCGCTCCCCGCCGCGGCGCACGCAACCACCAGTTGAGTGCCCAGCCCGACGCCGTCCGCGCCCAGCGCGAGCGCCTTGAACGCGTCCGATCCGCGCCGGAATCCTGAATCGACGAGGATCGTCATCTCGGGCACCGCTTTTCGGATTGCGGGCAGGAGCTCGAGGACCGGAGTCGTGAAGTCAATCGTCTCGCCGCCATGCGAGCTGACGACGATCGCGGCGGCACCGAGATCCCTCGCGGCAGTCGCGTCCTGGACGCTGAGCACCCCTTTGATGACGAAAGGCAGCGGCGTTGCTTTGACGTATCGAGCGATCTGCTCCGCGCTCTGGTAGCCGAGATACGCGGGGCCAGGGACCTCGTCCCAGGCCTTCTCGAGGTACATGGCGTCGATGTCCATTCCTATCGCGACGCAGCCCAGCGAGCGTGCAGACTCGAGATGGCCGTGGATCCGACTCTCGTCCGCGTACGGCTTGACGATGTGAATCACCGGAGCACCTTGCTCGACGATGCGCGCCAGCTCGTCGTGCTGTACGTCACCGGTCGACATCATGCTGCCCGCCTCAGCCAGACCTTTCGCGATCTGCTCGAGATACGGCGTCGTCCACGGCCCGAGACGTTTGAGAATCCTTGACTCACACAGGGCCGAGGCAACGATCGGCGCCGTCAGGTCACGCCCGAAGAGCTTCGCCGCCGTGCTGGCAGGCTTGCTGTGCAGGATCCGCATCTCGATGGAGATGGAGTCCATGTACTCGCGGTTCATCCTGGTTCCCGACCGCGTCTCCGATCCGAGGTCGAGGTACGGCTCCATCCCGATCGGCCGGATCCTGCCCAGCGCGCGCTCGACGAGCTCGTTGTAGCGCAGAGAATCGACGTCCCCTTCCACCGTCACCTCAGGCAAGAATCACCAGCACCTGGTTCTCCGCTACCACCTCGGTCTCTTTGACCTTGACCTCCTGGATGGTTCCTGCGCGCGGCGCGATCACGGGGATCTCCATCTTCATCGACTCGAGGATGATCAGCTCCTGCTCCTCAGCCACAGCATCGCCAGGTTTGACCAGAACCTTCCACACCGTACCCATGAGCTCTGCTTTGACCTCCATCCTTTCCTCGCTACCTCATCGGCCCTTGAACTCAGGCTTGCGTTTCTCGAAAAACGCGCGCCGGCCTTCGCCAGAATCTTCGGTGAGCGTGACCATCGTCACCTGGCTGTGCAGGTACTCGAGGGCCGCCTTGAACTCCATGTCCTGCTGGTGATAGAAGGCGTCGCGTCCCAGCCGCATGATCGCCGTCGACTTTTCCGCGAGCTTGGCCGCCACCTCGTTGGTCGCGTCGTCCAGCTGTACGGGGGCGACGACGCGATTCACAAGGCCGTATTCCCGCAGCTGGTCTGCGGTCCACCGGTCGCCGAGCATGACCATCTCCAGGACGACGTTCCGCGGCAGCTTGCGACACAGCAGAGCCTGGATCATCATCGGCCACACACCGACATTTATCTCGGGCGTGCCAAATCCGGCCGTCTCGACCGCGACGAGAAGGTCGCACGCGCAGGCGAGCCCGAACCCGCCGGCGAGGGCGTGTCCGTTGATACGTCCGACGATCGGCTTGCCGAACTCCGCCATCTCGAGAAAGAGCTCAGCTAGCGCGTGACGGCCGTGGTGCAGCTCGAGCACCGATTGCTCGCCGGCAAAACTGCTCAGGTCGGCGCCGGCGCAGAAGGCGCGGTCGCCCGCGCCCGTGAGTACGGCGACGGCGACCTCCGGTTCGTTCTTGCACCATGCAAAGGCGGCCCGTAGGTCGGCGATCATCGACGCCGACAGCGGGTTCCGCTGCTCGGGCCGGTTCAGGGTCAGCGTGGCAATCGGGCCGTCGATCTCGAGAAGGACATCAGTCAGCCTGGGGCGGTCAGCCACGCTTCAGCCGGCTGGTAGATGGCAAGGGGCCGGGTGCGCGCCGGCCCCCCACACAGTTTGTCGAAATTCGATTTCGAATCGCTACGAAGGGTGCACCCAGTTG
This sequence comes from Chloroflexota bacterium, assembly GCA_005883575.1. Lineage (GTDB taxonomy): Bacteria > Chloroflexota > Dormibacteria > Dormibacterales > Dormibacteraceae > 40CM-4-65-16. The sequence continues at coordinate 12,810 of VBFH01000015.1, forward strand.
AGCCCGAACGTGTTCGTGTACATGCCTGGGAGCTGAGCGTTGTCGATGTTGTACGAGATCCAGTTGTCGAGCCACCGCCACCAGAGGTAATCGCCGGCCGGCACACCCCAACAACCAAATTCGGTCGCGACTGCCTGGCCGTTGTTCATCAGCTTGACGTTCGAATGCTGGGCGATGAATGGCTTGGCCAGATAGTCCTCGACGAGGCAGGCGTCGGCTTTGCCAGTCGCGACCGACAGCAGCGCCTGGTCCTGCGCCAGCGGCGTGACCGTGGCCTTGGGGAAGAGGAGCTGGGCACGGAAGAATGCGGTCGAGGCAGTGAGGGCTGTGATCTTCTTTCCCGCTTGGTTGAGCTCCGCCACCGAATTCGCGCCGTTGACCGGCACCATCAGGATCTGCGTGTAGGGGACGTATCCCTTGGTGAAGTTCATGACGAGGGCGCGCTTGGGCGTGTTGACGAGACCGGCGCTGACCAGGTCGGCCTTGCCGGACTGGACGTTGGCGATGTTGGCGGCGTTGTCCGGGACGTCGATGATGTTGAGCTTCACGTTCAGGTCCTTGGCGACCATGTTCAAGACGTCGATGTCATAGCCGGCGGGCTTGCCACTGCTGTCCTTGAAGAACTCCGGCGGATACAGGAGCGAAGTCGTCACGTTGAGCTGTCCTCTGTCCTGGACCTTTTTGAGCAAGGACCCCGAGCTCGCCCCTGTACCGCTTTGAGTGCCGCCTGCGCTGCCCCCGGTCTGGCATGCGACCAGCGCGGCGCCGCTTAGGGTAAGCGCGGCCGTGCCTAACAGTGAACGCCTGGTGATCCGCGATATTCGTGACCGGGCGGCTGACTCGTCGCGTCCTTCGACTTTCAGCTCTTCGGACATACCTTCTGTACCTCCCAAAAACTCTGATTGCTCAGGCTGCCGCTCCTAAAGACCTCCTGGTCCGGGTTGCGCGACGGGTCTGCACGCTCAGGCTGCGCGCGGCGCGCCGCTCGACGAGACTCGCCAGCGGCGAGATGATCAACGCCAAAATGATGTAGATCACCATCGCGGCGGTGAAGAGCTCGAACGGGCGAAACGACAGTGAGTCGGCGATCTGAGCCTGTCGCATCAGCTCATTGAGTCCGATGACGCCGACCAGTGACGAGTCTTTGATGATGCCGATGAAGTTGCTGGCAAGCGGCGGGATGATGATCCGCCAAGCCTGCGGCCAGATCACCTTGGCGAAGGCTCGCGACTGGCTGAGCCCGGTCGACAGGGCCGCCTCGCGCTGGCCTTTGTCGATCGCCTGCAACCCGGCGCGATATATCTCCGCGAGCCAGGCGGAGTACTGCAGCGTCAGGCAGATGACGCCGGCGCCGAACGCGTCCACCTGAAGCCCGGTGACGAGCGTGACTCCGAAGTACATCCACAGGATGAACACCAGCAAGGGGATCGCCCGAAGGACGGCGATGTAGATCATCGCGACTCCGCTGAGAAACCGCAGTCGAGACATCCGAAGGAGCGCCAGCGGAAGCGCAAAGATCATCGCGAGCGTCATCGAAACGGCCGCGATCTTGAGGGTCAGCAGCGTGCCTTCCAGCAGCCAGAATCGATACTGCCAGACGACATTCCACGCGAACTGGTAGTCGGTGGGATTCCAACTCATGGCCGAAGGTTCGTTCAAACCTGGCGCGTTGTCAAGACGGAAATCTAACGAGCGTTCGTTCTAAAGCACTGCTTCCAAGAAGGCCTTGGTCCGGTCCTCCCCAGGGGTGGAAAGGATCTCTTTGCCGCCCGACTCGGCAATGACTCCTTCGGACACGAACACCAGCCGGTCGCCGACCCGCCGGGCAAATCCCATCTCGTGGGTGACGACGACCATGGTCATTCCTTCGCGGGCCAACCGCTCCATGACTCCGAGCACCTCGCCGATCAGCTCGGGGTCGAGGGCCGAGGTGGGCTCGTCGAACAACATGACCTTGGGGTCCATGGCGAGGGCCCGCGCGATCGCGACGCGTTGCTGCTGGCCGCCGGACAGCTGCGACGGATAGTGGTCCATCCGATCCTTGAGGCCGACCTCGGCGAGACTGGCCTCGGCCTTCAGCCTCGCCGCCTTGCGCGACATCCGCTTGACGTCGGTCAGCGACAGGGTGACGTTGTGCAGCGCATCAAGGTGCGGATAGAGGTTGAAACGCTGGAAGACCATACCGATCTGGCTCCGCAGTTGCTGCAGCACCCGGTGGCGGTTGAGGACGCTATCCATGCGCGGGAAATACTGCTTGCCCTCGAACGTCAAAGTCCCCGAATCGGGAGTTTCGAGCAGGTTCATCATCCGGAGCAGGGTGCTCTTGCCCCCGCCGCTGGGGCCGAAGATCACGACGTGCTCGCCCTTCCGCACCGTCAGGCTGACCCCCTTGATCACGTCAACGTGACCGAACGACTTGTGCGCTTCCTTGAGCTCGAGCAGGGGCCCCGCGCCGGCCTGGGTGTCAGCGCTCACGCTAGTAAAGGAGCCATCCACCGTCCGCGACGAGCGTATGGCCGGTGATGTAGCTCGCCTCCGCCGAGCAGAGGAAGAGGACAGCGGACGCGATATCGTCCGGCTGGCCGACGCGGCCCATCGGGATCCGGGCCACCTGCCACGCTAGCCCCTCCTCGGTCGCGAGCGTGCTCCTAGTCATCTCGGTGGCCGTGGTTCCCGGGGCCACAGCGTTGACGTTCACGCCATGCGGAGCGAGCTCTGCGGCGATCGAAACGGTCATCTGACGAACCGCTCCTTTGCTCGTGTCGTACGCGACCTCGGGCTTTGACGACGAGACGAACGCAGACGTTGAAGCGAAGTTGACGATCTTTCCCTGGCGCCGCGGGATCATCAATCTTGCTGCCTCCTGGCAGCAGAAGAACACACCCTTGACGTTGACGCCCATCTGCCGCTCCCATTCCTCTTCCGTGTAGTCGAGGATGGGTCGGGCCACGGCGATGCCCGCGTTGTTGACAAGGATGTCCACGGTGTCGAGCTCCTTCACGGTTGCGGCGAACAGCCGGCTCACGTCGGAGGTTTGGGATACGTCGACGGTCACCGCGATCGCGGTTCCGCCGGCCGCGCGGATCTCCACGGCAACCTGGGCGCCGTGCTCAGGGTTGACCTCCGCCACGACGACGCGGGCTCCCTCGCGTCCGAAGCGCAGGGCGACGGCGCGACCCATGCCCCGTCCTGCGCCCGTGACGACGGCGACCTTGCCCGCGAAGCGCCCGCTCATCGTCAGGCGGTTCCGGCTACGCAGTCGATCTGCACGCGGACCAGCTCGCTACCCGGCTCTGCGGCCAGGAACTTGACACCCCACGCCGTGCGCACAGGCAAGGGCATTCCGAAGCGGCGCGCGCACACGGCGTCGATCAGTTCCTCATCCGCCGCATCGGTGTACATGATCTGCGTGCGGACGACCCGGTCGAGTGAGCTGCCGCAGTCGTCGAGGATTGCTGCCAGGTTGTCGATCGCCTGGTTCAGCTGACCCTCGATCCCGCCGGGGACGAGCTCTCCGGTTCGGGGCTCGCGACCCGCCTGCGCGGTGACCCACACCATGGTGCCCTGGATATGAGCGTGGGGATAGGAACCGGTGGGTTGAGGTCCGCGCCGGCTGACGATGCCGCGATGCGACACCTCAGTCGATCGCCGCGATGCAGTCGATCTGGACCTTCGCGCCCTTCCACAGGAACGCGACTCCGAAGCTGGTGCGCGCTGGCAGCGGTTCGTGAAAACGCCGGCCATAGATCCTGTTCATCGCATCGAGGTCGCTCTCGTCGACGAACTCGATCTGAGCCTTGACGACTCGATCGAGCGACGAACCCGAGGCCTTGAGGATCGCCTCAAGGTTGTCGATGGCCTGGTTGAACTCAGGCTCAAAGCCGCCTTTGACGAAGTCCCCGGTTTTCGGGTCGCGCCCGATCTGTGCGGTGACATAGACGAGCCCGCCGTGCTCGCGGGCGTGGACGTACGGGCCGCGCGGCTCGGGCGCCTCCCTGGTGGTGATCGTGCGGTCTGTGCTCATCCGACCTCCTACATCTCGATTACGCGACTGCGGTGCGCAGCGTCTCCAGCGCGCGGGCTGCTCCGTCGTCGCTGTTCCAGTCGACGTCGATGACGACATCGGTCGCACCGGAGGCTGCGAGCGAGTCGAGCCGCCGGGCGAGCTCAGCTGGGCGGCGCTCGGCGCCGGTGACACGGACGACGACGCGAAATGCCTTTTCGGGCTGGGCGCAGGCTGCCCTGATCGTCCGGAGCCCGGCAGCGATCGCGTCCTCTTCGATGCCGTCCATGGAGAATTGCGCGACCCAGCCGTCCGCCGTCCTGCCGGCGCGCTCCAGGGCGAGCCGCGACATCCCGCCGATCAGGACCGGCGGCATGCGCGCGGGAATCGGCCGGCAGTAGACCGGCTCCTCGAGCCGGTAGTACCGGCCTCGATACGGCCCGGCCGAACCGGTCCAGCAAGCCCGGGCGATCTCCAGCCACTCGTCGAGGACGGCGCCGCGCCCGCCGAAGTCGGCCTCGAGAGCGGCAAACTCCTCGCGCAGCCATCCCACGCCGACGCCGAGGACCAGCCGGCCGCGAGATAGCACGTCGACGCACGCGGCCTGCTTGGCAAAGAGCACCGGGTTGCGCATGGGCAGGATCAGCACCGACGTGCCGATCTCAGCCTTCAACGTCGCTGGCGCGATCGCGGACAGCGCCACCACCGGCTCGATGTAGTCGACGTCCAGCGGCCACGTGACCCGCCCGTCCGGGGCAAACGGGTATCGCGACCTGACCTCGTGAGGAAAGACGACGTGGTCGCTGACCCAGATCGAGTCGAAGCCGGCATTCTCCAGCCGCTGGGCCATGCGATCGAGGCCGAGACGGACGGCCAGAGGGCCGGTGTGGGGGAGCTTGGCGCCGAGCCGGATGCTCACCAGGCGGCGAGCGAGCCGCCGTCAACCGGCACGTACGCGCCGGTCATGAAGGACGACGCATCGGAGGTGAGAAAGGCGATCACGGATGCGATCTCTCCAGGCGGCGCGGGTCGTCCGAGCGGCGTTCTCTCCATCATCCTGGCGCGCCTCTGCGGGTCCGCGAGACTTTTCGCCGACATCGGCGTGTCGACCACGCCCGGGCCGACGATGTTGACGCGCACTCCGAACTGCGCCCAGTCGAGTGCCAGCGTGCGTCCGAGCATGAGCACCCCACCTTTTGATGCGCAGTACGCGCTTGCGCCTGGATTGCCGACGACCGAGTTGATCGAGCCGATCATGACCACTGTCCCTCCGTGACCGGCATCGATCATCGCGCGCACCGCCGACCGGGCTGAGAGCCAGCTCCCTTTGAGGTTGACCGCGATGATCCAATCGAAGTCCTCCTCGGCGAACTCGTGCCCGGGGCCGTGTTTTTCGACGCCGGCGCAGGTGACGATCGAGTTGACGTCACCGAAACGACGGAGCGTCTCCTCGACCATGCGGCTGCAGGACGCGGCGCTGGTGACGTCGACCTCCATGGCCAGTGCTTCAGGGAGCTCGCCCGCGGTTGTCTCTGCCGTGTCAAGCCTGACGTCGGCGCAGACAACGCTGTCGCCTCGGCGGGCGAGCTCGCGAGCTGTGGCCGCGCCGATCCCAGAGCCGGCTCCCGTGATGATCGTGACCGCCATGCGCCCTCCACACGCGCCGGTGACTAACGAGTGTTCGTTCTTATTCGAGCCCGGGGTATTATGGTCGCGCCTTCAGCTTTCGGTCAACGCGCGCGGAGGTGGGATGCGCTTCGGAGTTGGATTGTTCAGCCTCCAATGCACGGCTATGCAGCCTCGACACTGGACAGGAGCCTATCGCGATATGCGAGAGCTCGCCGTGCTGATGGAGGAACTCGGGTACGACGAGCTCTGGCTGTCGGAACATCACTTCTTCTACGACGGCTACTGCCCCGCGCTGCTACCGGCCGCCGCCTCGGTGCTCTCGATCACCGAGAGGTTGCGCGTCGGCACCGGGATGCTCCTGCTTCCCATGTACGATCCCGAGCGGCTGGCCGCGCTTGCGACCGACCTGACTGTGCGCTCGCGCGGCCGGTTCGATCTCGGCGTCGGCATGGGCTATCGCGACGTCGAGTTCGATGGGCACGGCGTCTCGCGCAAACAGCGGATGCCACGCATGGTCACAGGCCTGGACGTGCTGGAAGCGGCGGAGGCGGACGGCGGCGCGCCGATCTGGATGGGGGCCCAGCTCGTCGAGCCCGTCAAGCGTGCCGGTCTCCGCGGCCATCCGCTCCTGTTCTCGGCGGCTCTGCCCTTCGAGCGATGCCGCACCCTGACGAAGGTCTGGGAGGACGGATGGGCCCAGTCGGGCCGGCCGGAATCGCAAAGGCCGGCGCTCGGCGCGCTTCGGAACATCTGGCTGACCGAGGATCAGAGGGAGCGCGAAGCTGCGCGAGACTGGGTGCGGGCGAGCTACGTGCAGTACGCGGGGCTCGGCTGGACGCTTCCAGCAGTAGGCGATCACCAGCAGCAGGATTACGCCGCCCAGACCGACAAGGCGATCGCTGACACGGTCGAGACCACGATCACGGGTTCCGCCGACGAATGCATAAAGCAGCTGCGGCAGTTCGACGAGGTAGGCATCAGGCACATCGCGTTTCGGCTGATCCTCGACGGCGAGCCACGGCCCGCCCTCGAGTCGCAGCTGAGGCGCCTGGCGGACAAGGTCCTGCCTCGCCTGCGCGACAGGGTCGCCGCATGAGACTGGGGCTGATCCTGACCGAGCGCCGCGAGGCAGACATGGCCCGGCTCGCCGAAAGCCACGGACTCTTCGGCGTGCTCGCCGGCACAGGCGAGCCGCGCACCGCGATCACCGCCGCCGTCTATGCCTCGACTGCGACTGACTTCGTGCGCGTCGTCGTCAACGTCCGGCTCGGGCGCGAGCACCCGGTGACAATCGCCGAAGAGCTATCCGTCCTCGACAACGTGAACAACGGCCGCACCATGGTGCTTGCCGATACCGC
>VBFH01000016.1 GCA_005883575.1 Chloroflexota bacterium
TAGTAGCCCAACGACACGCCATGTCCCAGCCGAAACGAGCCCGCGTTCGCCTCGCTCTCGCCCGCCAGGATGCGCAGCAGCGAAGTCTTGCCGGCCCCGTTCAACCCCATCACCAGCAGCCGGTCGTGCCGCTCGACCTCAAACGAAACGTCGCGAAACACCAGTGGACCCCCGTATCCCTTGGCCAGACCGGAGCCGTGCAGGACGACGCGCCCGCTGTGCGGCGGCTCCGGAAAGCTGATCTTCACCTTGCCCTCCCGCCTCGGCGCCACCACGCGCTGCGCCTTCATACGTTCGACGCGCGTGAAGATCGACTTCGCCTGCTTGGCGCGCTTTTCAGTCTGTCGCCGCATCACCTCGGCCAGCAGGCTCAGCCGCTTGATCTCCGCCTCCTGGCGATGCGCCAGCGACGTCAGCCGCTTCTCCTCGAGCCGCCGGGCGGCCTGGTACTGCGAGTAGGTGCCGCGGTACTCGATCAGGCGGCCGGCGTCGAGGTGCAGGACGCGGGTGATCGACGCGTCGAGCAGGCCGAGGTCGTGGCTGACGACGATCACCGAGCCCCGGTAATCGCGGAGGAAGTCCATGAGCCACGACTTGGCGTCGGTGTCGAGGTGATTGGTCGGCTCGTCGAGAAGCAGCAGGTCGGCCTCCGCGAAGAGCACCCGCGCAAGCTCCACCCGGCGCCGCTCCCCTCCTGACAGCACACCCAGCGCGAGATCCACGCGATCGAGCCTCAAACCCAGCCCCGCCGCGATCCGGCGCGCCTCCGACTCCGACGAGTACCCGCCGTCGTGTCGGTAGCGCTCCTCCGCTTCAGAGTATTTCTCGATCATGGCGGGCGAGTGGTCGGTCTCGAGCTTCCGGTGCAGGTCGGCAAGCCGCGCCGCGGCGCGGTCGAGGCCCTTGCCGGACAGGATGTGCGATAGAGCGCTCTGCGCGGCCTCCGCGCGCGGACGCGGGTTCTGCGGCACATAGCCGAGCGTGCCCCGGCGCAGGACCACTCCCACGGCGGCATCGTCCTCGCCCGCCAGGACCTTCAGCAGGCTCGTCTTGCCGGCGCCATTGCGGCCGACGAGACCGACCTTGTCGCCGGCGCTGACGGTGAAGCTCGCCTCCGAAAGCACGCGCCGGGCGGCGACATCGATAGCGAGATCTCTTGCTTGCAACACGGCTCGGCCATGTTACGTCTCGACCACCCGGGCGTTTGGTCATCAAAATCTCTTCGCCCAGGAGGCCGTTCCCAATGAAGAAGTTCCTCGTCGTCGTTGCGATGCTCGTGGTGGCGGCCGCTTGCGGCGGAGGGGGCAGCACGTCGGGCAGCGGCACCACCGAGCAAAGACAGGCCACGTCCAACGGTTCTGGCTCCGTCTCCAACCAGCCGTCGAAGAGCACAGGCCAGGGAACCATCACCGGCGGCGGCACCGCGACACTCCCGAGCGACACCGTGCCCGCGCTTCAAGGACCTCCCGTGATCCGGCAGGCCCAGCTGAGCATCACCGTGGGCTCAGGCTCCTTCGATTCCAAGCTCTCCGAGGTCCGGAGGCTGGTCGAGTCGCAGGGCGGCTACATCGCCGGCACCGACGCGCAGGCCAACCCCGCCAGCGACCAGCCGACCCAGATCCGCACCGGAGTCATCAACTTCATGGTCCCCGCGGCGCATTTCGACTCTACGATCGACGACCTGTCGAAGGTGGGCAAGGTGCAGAGCGAGCACATCACGGGTACCGACGTGAGCGCCCAGTACGTCGACCTACGCGCGCGGCTTGCCAACGCCGAGGCTCAGCGAAACGCCATGCTCGCGCTGCTGGCGAGGGCTCAGAACATCAACGACATAATCGCGGTCCAGAATCAGATCGGCCAGATCACTGGCCAGATCGAGCAGCTGAAGGGCCAAATCAAGTACCTGGACGACAACACCTCATACAGCTCGGTCGCGGTCACCTTGACCGAGTCCGGGGCTCCGGCCCAAGCCGCGCCCGCGGACAGCTGGGGCTTCGCCACCGCGCTTAACGATGCGGCCCACAACTTCGTCGCCACCATCAACTACGTGATCACCGCACTTGGAGCCGTCGGTCCGTTGGTGGTCCTCGCCGGGCTCGGGTTCCTCCTCTGGCGGAGGCGCCGGCCCGCGCTGCCGCGCCACGCCTAAACGGAACTCACGCGGGCCGGGCGCAGCGCCCGGCCCGCTCCAGTAACCTGCGGCGGTAATGCCGGAACACGGTGCAGCGCCGGAATGACGTGCGTCAAAACCAAGGTCGCCATCGCCGCGATCGCTCTGTACACCGCAGCGTGCGGCGGGACGCAGTCAGCCTCGCCGCCATCGCCGTCTCCGACTTCCGATCAATCCTCCGCCGTCTTGACCTTCACGCTGACCCCGGAGCCCGGCGTCACCGCCTCAGGCACGGTGCTCGTCACCCCCGCGCCGGCGAGCACGACGATGGAGCTCAAGATCACGGGCTTGCAGGCCAGCTCATCGCACGTCTCCCACATTCACCTGGGCAGCTGCCAGCAGCGCGGCGGCATTGCCTTCGCGCTCAGCCAGGTGGTGGCCGACGGTCAGGGCGACGCGGACACGAAGACGAGCCTTCCCCAGAAATTTCCGCCGGCCACCGGGCATTGGTATGCCGTGGTCCACGCCGGCCCGGACATGCAGGGGTCAAACGCCGGCTACCTCCTCTGCGGCAACCTGTTCCAGTAGGGATCCCGTGACGCCGGAGGAGCAGGCGGGCCAGCAGGCAGAGGTCGTCGAGCTTCCCGCAGCCACGCGGGCGACCGACATCGCCCTCGACGAGCTCGAGCTCGTCTACGCGTTCATCTACGCCCGGGTCGGCAACCGAGCCGACGCCGAAGACCTGACCCAGCAGGTGGCACTGAAAGCCATACCCCGGCTGCGCCAGGGAGCGCCCGCCAGCGCGATCCGGGGATACCTCTTCGCCACGGCCCGCTCGGTGCTCGGCGGGTTCTGGAGCACGCGGCTCGGGTTGTCCGAGGCGGAGCTCCGGGAGGACCTCGCGCTGGCGGTCCCATCCAGCCCGCCGAGCAAGGAAGGCGTCGAAACGGTGCAGCAGGTTCTGGCCCAGCTTTCGGACAACTATCGGCGGGTGCTCGAGCTGCGTTTCCTGCACGGGTATTCATTGAAGGAAGTTGCGGCTGAGATGCAGTCAACAGTCGGCGCTATCAAGGTGATGCAGCTGCGCGCGTTGCGCGCGGCCGCGAAGCTGCGCATGCCGGAATGAACGACAAGCCAGAGAATCGCGTCGAGAAGATCGTCCAGGACCTGCTTCGTGGCCGGCGCCTGAAGCTGCGTGGGGGGGACGCGGAGGAGAAGGCAGCGATCACGGCCGCCGCCCGGCTCGCCGGCGCCCGCCAGGGTCCGCAGCGGATGAGCTCGGGTTTTCGCAAACGGCTGGCCCGGGCGCTGGAGCAGGCGCCCAGCGAGGGCTGGATCACGCGGCGGGCAGCGCTGGTCGCGGGCCTCGGCCTGGCCGCGGGCGCCGCGGGCGGCGGGGTCCTCGGCCGAGCCCTTGAACCACGGCCTGCAGCTGCGTCGGTCGAGCCGATCGTGCCGATGCACGCACGGTGGATCGACGTGGCCGCGATGTCAGATCTCGTCGAGGGCCAGGGTAAGCGCGTCACGGCCGGAAGCATCGGCGCGTATGTGTTCCGGCGCGGCGACACCGTCTCCGCGGTCTCGTCGATCTGCTCCCACCTGCCATGCGAGCTTTCATGGGATGACGGCGGTCACCTCGCGTGCCCATGCCACCCGGCCCGGTTCACACCCGAGGGTCACCCCATGGGCTCGTACGGGCTGCCTTCGCTCAACCCGGTGCACGCGCGCGTCACCGCGGCCGGTCGCGTGGAGGTGCTGGGGACGGAATGAACGTCCGGGCACACAGGTCGAGGCAGGTTGCGCTCGACAGGTGCCTGCAGCTGCTGGAGGAGGCGCAGGTACGCGGTCAGGGGCGGATCGACGGAATCCTCGGTGCGGCGCTGCGTAGGAATCTCGAGCGCGCCGGCGTCATCGCCGACCACCGGCTGGAGGGCAGGCGAATCGACCGCGTGCTCGACGACATCTTTGCCCTGCAAGCGCAGCTCCTGGGCCAGGAACCGGAGGACAGCCGGCATCATAACGGGCAATAACCGCCCGGTTATGATCCGTCCTTGTGACTACAAGCTTTAGCTCTTCGCGCTCCTTTCTCCTCACCTCCGAGTCAGTCACAGAAGGACATCCCGACAAGATCTGCGACCAGGTTTCGGACGCAGTGCTCGACGGCATGCTTGCGCAGGACCCGCACGCGCGCGTGGCGTGCGAGACCGCAATCACCAAAGGACTGTGCGTGGTCATCGGCGAAGTCACCACCCACGCCGACCTCGACATCCAGCGCACGATCCGCGACACCATTCGTGCGATCGGCTACAACGACGAACAGATCGGATTCGACGCCGACCACGCGCTGATCCAGGTCTACCTGAAAGAGCAGTCGCCGGACATCGCTGCGGGCGTCAACCACTCGCTCGAGCAGCGGGAGGGCGCAGGCGACACCGATCCGTTCGAGCTGCAGGGCGCCGGCGACCAAGGCATGATGATCGGTTTCGCGTGCCGCGAGACGCCTGAGCTCATGCCGCTAACCATCTCGCTCGCCAACCGGCTCGCGAAGAAGCTCGCCGAGGCGCGGCGTGGTGGCGCCTTGCCATTTCTGCGTCCAGACGGCAAGACCCAGGTGACGGTGGAGTACGAGCTCGGCCGGCCCAAGCGGATCGAGGCGATCGTGGTCTCGACGCATCACGCGGCCAGCGCGACGCAGAAAGAGATCGCCGAAGGGGTGCGCGAGCTCGTCATCAACCCTGTGCTGAAAGGTCAGGTCGTCGACGGCGCAACCAAGATCATGGTCAATCCGAGCGGCTCGTTCATGCTCGGCGGACCGGCCGCGGACGCCGGGCTGACAGGGCGCAAGATCATCGTCGACACGTATGGCGGCGTGGCCCGGCACGGCGGTGGCGCGTTCAGCGGCAAGGACCCGAGCAAGGTCGACCGCTCCGCCGCCTACGCGGCGCGACACGTGGCCAAGAACCTGGTCGCCGCCGGCCTGGCGGAACGATGCGAGGTCCAGGTGTCGTACGCGATCGGGCGCGCCCACCCGACCTCGATCGCGGTCGAAACCTTCGGCACCGGGACCAAGACCGAAGAAGAGCTGCTGCGCCTGATTCGCCGGCATTTCGACCTGAGGCCGGGCGCGATCATCGCCAACATGGACCTGCTCCGGCCGATCTACGAGCAGACAGCGGCATACGGGCACTTCGGGCGCGACGACCTCGGAGTGCCGTGGGAGATGACCGACAAGGTTGACGCTTTGCGTGCCGACGCCGCGGTCGCCGCGCGCCAGAGCTAAACGGATCCCCTAACCCTGGCCCGTCTCCGCCTCCGCGACACGCTGACGCAGCGGAAGGTCGCTGTGCAGCCGAGACCGCACAAGCCGGTCACGATGTACGTCTGCGGCGTGACCCCCTACGACTCAGGCCACATGGGCCACGCCTTCACCTTCTCGATCTTCGACGTGCTGGCGCGGTTCCTCGAGTCCGGCGGGATGCCCGTGAAGTACGCGCAGAACATCACCGACGTTGACGATCCGCTGTTCGAGCGGGCGCGGCGCGATGGGATCGATTGGCGCGAGCTGGCAGATCGCGAGACCAAGGTTCACATCCGCGACATGACGGTGCTCGGCTGGCGGCCTCCAGACGTGATGCCCCGCGTGTCGGATGAGATCCCTCGGATCCTCGCGGCAGCCTCCAGGCTGAAGGCATCGCGCCACGCCTACAAAACCGATGCCCTGTACTTCGACACCAGCTCATATCGCGGCTACGGCCGGCTCTCCCACCGCACGCGTCGGTCGATGATCCGCAAGCTTCGGGAGGAAGAGCTGCTCGGCAAGGTCGGGCCGGACGCCAAGCGCGACGCGCTCGACTTTCCGCTCTGGCGCCGCTCTTCGCCAGACGAGCCGTCGTGGCCGTCGAAGTTCGGAGAAGGCAAGCCGGGCTGGCACATCGAATGCTCGGTGATGGCGATGCGCTACCTCGGTCCCCAGATCGACATCCACGGCGGCGGCCGCGACCTGCTCTTCAGCCACCACGAGTCGGAGCGCGCGCAGTCCGAGGCGCTGACGGGAAAAGCGCCTTTTGCGAGGGCCTGGGTCCACACGGGGATGGTTCGTTACAACGGCCGGAAGATGAGCAAGTCGCTGGGCAACCTGATCAAGGTGAGCCAGGCGCTGCAGCGCGCGCCTGCCGCGGCGGTGCGCCTCTATCTCGTCTCCCACCGGTACGCCCGTGACTGGGACTTCGAGTGGGAGGGGCTGGCGCGGGCCGCCCGGCTAGTGGAGCGGATGCGCAAGTTCCTGGCCGACGACGCGAGGACCCGCAGGCGCCCGGTAGCGCCGGGGCGGGGGCTTATGGCGGAGTTCAACGCCGCGCTGGCCGACGACCTCGACACCCCACGCGCGGTCCGAGCCCTACGCGCGGCTCTCCGTCAGAGGGACGCGCCGGCCGTGCGCGCGATGAAGGACATCCTGATCGGGTCGGCCTCCCTGACCTAAGCCACCTCGAGCGGAGAGCCGCAGTTGGGACATTCCATGTTCGCGTCCAGCTGGACCATGGTTTCGCAGACCGGGCAGAGGACGTCGGTCGGTGCGACCGCAGGCTCGTCCTCGCGTGCCTCCTCCTCCATCGCGGCGGGCACCTCGCCGAGGTCCAGGGCCGGCGAGCCGCAGTTCAGGCACACGTAGCCGGGCTGCGTGACCCGGTAGTCCTGGTACTCGCCGGACGAGTCGATCTCGACCTCGGCGAAGAGGGCGCGAAAGAGCTCACCTCCGCAACGGCTCGAGCAAACCAGGAGCATGGCGATTCCAGACTACGGAGTTATCCCAACCGCCGACGAAGAGTCGTCGTCCCCGCGGCGATCAGCAAGATGCAGAACCCCGCGACCACGGCCGCGTCGAGCTGTAGCGCCGACCAGCTGAGGTCCGCGCCTTTGACCATGATGTCGCGCATCCCGTTCACGGCGTACGTCAGGGGCAGCACGTCGGACACGTACTGAAGCGCGGTGGGCTCTGTGGAAACGGGGAAGATGATTCCCGAGAGCAGGACCTGGGGCACGATCACCAGCGGGATGAACTGCACCGCCTGGAACTCCGAGCGCGCGAACATGCTCAGGAAGATGCCGAGATTGACGGCGGCGATCGCCATCAGCGCCTCCATGCCGAAGATGAGAAAGACGTTGCCGTGGTTCTGGATCCTCAGGACCGCGAGCGCGAAGACGAGCACCTCGGCGGCCTGCACCAGGGCCAGGACCGTGAAGCCGAGCATGTAGCCGAGCACGATCTCGCCGCGCCGCAGAGGACTTGCCATCAAGCGCTCGAGCGTGCCCTGCGATCTCTCGTTGAGGAATGAGACGATCGTGATGACGAAGACAAGGAAGAAAACGATCAACCCGACAAAGGCGGCACCGAAGTAGTCGAGCGTGTCATAGCTCGCTCCCCCGTAGAGATACTTGACGCTTGGTTCGAACCTGATGCTGCGGCCGGCGACCTGCGAGGCGAGCGAAATCATCGACTGCTGCAGCGCCTGGATCACGGGGGAGTCCTCACCTGGCTGCGAACCTTCGAGGTGGACCTCGGGCGCCACGCTGCCTGACTGTGCCTGCTGCGAGAAGTTGGAGGGAAAGAGGATGTAGGCGACGAGGGACCCGTCCCTCAGCTTGGCGTCGCCGTCAGTCGCGCTGATGTCCGACGTCGAGATGCGTGTCGAATGCCGCAGCGTATCTGCGACGAGGGCGCCGAGCGGACCCGAGTCCTGGTTGGCGATACCCACCGCGGGCGCGCTCGTCGAGCCGCGCATCAGATACCCGAGCAAGCCGAGGATAACGATCGGGGCGACGAAAAGCAGCGCTACTGTTCTGCGGTCGCGCCGGAATCCCTGCAGCAGCCTTCGCGTGATCGCCCTGACGCGGCGGCCGCTCATGACTCCTTCCTCCCGGCGAGCGCGAGGAAGGCTTCTTCGAGGTTCTGCGATCCCCCCTGCGACCGGATGTCCGCAGGCGATCCTTCGGCTAGGAGCCGGCCGTACTGAATGAGGCCGAGGCGCTGGCAGCGGTCGGCCTCGTCCATCACGTGGCTGGAGACGATGAGGGTCGTCCCCTGGGCCGCCATGCGCCGGAAGTAGTCCCAGAACTGGACGCGAAGCTGAGGATCGATGCCAACCGTCGGCTCATCAAGGAGCAGGAGCTCGGGCCGATGCACGAGCGCGCACGCCAGCGAGCACCGCTGGCGCATTCCGCCGCTCAGCGTCGAGACGACCGAACCGCGCCGGTCGTAGAGCTGCACCAGCTCGAGCGCTTCCCTCACGCCTTCCTCGGCGCCGTTGATCGCGGCGAAGAAGCGCACGTTCTCCTCCACCGAGATCGCGGGATAGAGCGCCGCCTGCTGGGTCATGTAGCCGATGTGGCGCAGCACCCCAACGTTGGGCATGCGCCGGCCGAGCACGGTGACCGTGCCTGCGTGCGCCTCGAGCAGGCCGCAGACCAGCCGGATGATGGTGGTCTTGCCTGCGCCGTTGGGGCCGAGCAGACCGTAGATCTCGCCTTGCCGGACCCGCAGGGTCACACCATTCAGCGCCTTGAAGGCGCCGAATGATTTGGAGACATCCTCCACGTTGACCGCGAACGCGTCGCTCATTTCCGTCGTTCCTCCTTGACCGTCATGGCCTCGAGCCATGCCTCGGCAAGCTGCGTCACAGCAGCTTCGCCCTCGATGTCGAGCTGCAGGACCCGCTCCGCCAGAGGGCGGGTCAGGATGTGGAACAGGATTGGTCCGACAAACGACTGCAGCGCCAAGAGTGGATGCATACGGCGCAGCGTCCCGGCGGACATCTGGCTGGTCAGGTACATGACCAGGAGGCCGACAACTTTTGTGATCGTCTGGGCGGCGACCTCCTCGGTCTCGGGTGAGAGTCGGCTGACCTCGAAGAACAAGGCTCTCATGAGGCCGATCTGGCCACCGGCCGTGCGGTATGCCGTCCGCGCGAGCTCCGGCATCAGTACCTCAGGCGGCTCTTCATGTCTGCGGACGAGGACCTCGGTCACCGGCTCGAGAGGCGAGTAAGACTCGATGAGGGCCGTGAGCAGCGCGCCCTTGCCGGGGAAGATGCGGTAGAGCGTGGCCCGCGACACGGCGGCGCGGTCGGCGAGCTCGTCCATCGAGAGGGCGGTCAGGCCCTGGGCGCCGACCATCTCGACCGCGGCCCCAAGGATCCGCTCGCGCGCGTCCGGCTCTGGCGTCACCTCCAGCGCCTCGAGGAGCGCGTCGCGGGACTTGAAGTGGCGGTAGAAGCTCGCCCGGGAGACGCCGGCGGCGGTGGCGAAGTCGGCCACGGTGGGCTTGCCGCCCTGCGCCAGCACCCGAGGGGCGTGTTCCAGGATCCTCCGGCTGACGGCCATGAGCCGAGACTAGACGAGACATCCCGTCTTGTCAAGTCGCAATGCCACTCCGATTGGCGAGGTTCCTTAACAGCCGGCCTTCCCGGCGACCGAGGTCCTGTCTAGGCTGGCGACCAACCCGACATGCGAGCGATCGAGATGGCGACCACGGGGCCCGCCGGCCGAGCGTCGCGGTACTGCGCGTATCTGCTCACGAGCAGGGAGGTGGCGCGCGCCGCCTCATCGGAGTCGGCGACGACCCGGGCGGCGCCGTCGACGCGCACCCACCAGAGCCGGCTCCAATCGTCCTCGTAGTGGTCCACGAGCACCGAGACCGCGGGGTTGGCCGCAATGTTGCGAAGCCGCTTCAGGTCGGTCGTGCGCTTCGGCTTGGCGTCGACGGCAAAGTAGAGCGTATCGCCGTCGACCGCGAAACAGATCGGGACGACGTGAGGTTTGCCGCTCGCATCCACAGTCGCCAGGCGCGCGACGCTGGCTTCTTCGATGCGAGCTTTGAGTTTCGAATCGTCCATCGAACGAAGTATCGTTGAGCCGTGCAGAGGCTCCGCACGTACACGGTCGAGGAGGCGAATCGCGAGTTGCCGCGCGTGCGACCAATCGTCGCCCAGATCGCGGAGCTCTCCGCGCTGCGTCCCGATCTCGAGGAGCAACTTCGGATGGCCGAATACGCGGCCCAGCGGCCGAGCGCCAACGGAAGCGACCACGAACGCGAGCAGCAGGCGCGCGACGCGGTCCAGGGGGCGGAAGAGGAGCTCTTGAAAGCGGTGCTGAGCCTGAACACGATGGGCATCCAGCTCAAAGGCCCGCTGGAGGGATTGATCGACTTCCCCTCCTACCGCGACGGCGAGTTGGTCGAGCTGTGCTGGAAGCTGGGCGAGGAGCGCGTCGAGCACTGGCACCGCGTTGGCGAAGGCTTCTCGGGCCGAAAAAAACTCTAGGAAGCTGCGCCGGGGTCGTAAAAGAGGTCGTCGGGGTAGCAATAAAGCCACCTCTCGCCGGGCTCGAAAGACCTGACCACCGGGTGTCCGCTCGCGCGGACGTGCTTGCTTGCGTGCTTGTTCTTCGAGTCGTTGCAGCAACCGACGTGCCCGCATTTCATGCACAGGCGCAGGTGCACCCACTGGTCGCCGGTGCGAAGGCACTCCTCGCATCCGTCCGGCGTTCGCGGCTGAGCTTCGCCCACACCGAGCAAGTGCTCACAAAGCTCATCCGGCACTGGCACCCTCCTCGACGGTCGCATCCAACATGCTCAGGGCCTGCGCGGCCGCCTCCTGCAGGCTCAGCGCCTGGCCCACCTGCCATTCGCGCTTGTGGTCATCAGTGGTCATCGACTTGAGCCAGTCGCGGCCCTCGTTGACGCCCGCGATGTTACCGATGCCTGCGCCCGTCACAGCCCGGCTCGCGACCGCGGCGCCCGCGAGCCGGAGGGCGTGCGCCATGTCTCCGCGCATCTCCACGATCGAGGCGGCGTCATCGATGAGCAGCGTCATCCCGCTCAGGTCGCCGGCCTCGGTGAAGATCTGGAGTCCCTCGCGCCCGCATCGCGTGGCTTCGGCGAGGTCGTGTTGCTTGAGTGCGACCAGGGAGCGAGTGTGCAGCGCCCAGCCAAGGCTGAACCGATCGTCGACCTTCCGGTTCAGCGCGATCGCCTCGTCAAGCGCCACGGCCGCCTCAGGCTGGGAGTCGCCGAAGTACAAAAGGTTGCCGATCGCCCACTGGGACCGCGCGATCCCCAGCTCGTCGGCCACCTCGCGGTAAATCGAGAGGGCCTCTTCGACCAGGCGGAGCGCGTCCGGCAGGTTGCTCCGGTCGACGACCCTCGGGAAGCTCGCGTTGTACAGCGCGTTGGCGAGCCTTCGCCTGTCGCCCTCGGCCCGAACAAGGACCAGGCTCTCGTCGTACTTTGCCTGGGCCGCGTCCATGTTGCCCTGCCAGTACGCGACGCCGCCGGCCGCCTCCAACGCGCGAGCCTTCTCGCTTGGGTATTCGCCGGTGCCCGGCATCGCAAGGGTGGTTTCCAGCCGGGCCTTGCCCTCGCTGAGGTGGCCGCGCATCTGCCAGAAGCGCCAGAAGGCGGCGCCGAGGGAGAGCGCGCGCCGGGCATCTCCTCGCGCGATTGCCCAGTCGAACGCTGCCCTGAAGTTGTCGTGGTCGAGCTCGAGCCGGTCGAGCCACTTCTTCCGGTCCGGGCCGAACAGCTTGGGAGCGGCAGCCTCCGCCAGCGCCTGATAGGCCGCCGCGTGACGGTCTTTGGTCGTCTCGGCGTCGCCGCTCTCCTGCAGCCGGTCGGCGGCGTACTCGCGGACCACCTGCAGCATGAGCAGGCGAGGTTCTTCGAAATCGGGCATCCGCCTCAGCAGGCTCTGATCGGCGAGCTCGTCGAGGCCCGCGAGCACATCGATGCCGAGATCCTCAGAGCCGCACACAGCCTCGACCTGTTCGAGACTCGCGCCGCGTGCGAACACCGAGAATCTCTGGAACAGTCGCTTCAGCGGTTCATCCAGCAGGTCGTAGCTCCAGGCGATCGCGCCCGCGAGCGTTTGCTGCCTTCCAGGCAGGTCGCGCGCACCAACTCCGAGCACCTTCAGGCTTGTCTCGAGCCGGCCGAGCAGCGCCTGCGGTGCAAAAAGCTTGACCCGCGCCGCGGCCAGCTCGATGGCCAGCGGCAGCCCGTCGACGCGTTCGCAGATGCCGGCGATGGCCGGCGCGTTCTCGTTGGTGGCCTGGAAGTCAGGCTTCACCGCCACCGCACGCTCGATGAAGAGCTTGACCGCCTCGTACTGCGACAGCGCCGCCAGCGATGGCAGCGCGCGCAGGTCGGGCAGGCGAAGCGGTTGGACCGCCAGCTCCTGCTCGCCGTAGACCCGAAGCACGGCGCGGCTGCTCACCACGGCCTTCAAACCTGGAGTCGCGTGCAGCAAATCGGACACGATCTGGGCGCCGTCCGGTAGAAGCTGCTCGAAGTTGTCCAGGACGAGGAGGAGCTTTTTGTCGCGAAGGTATTCGACCACCGCCTCCAACGGCATCTTGTTGCCCGCCACCTGAACCCCGAGCACCTGGGACAGCATTGAGGGGATAAGTGCTGCGTCGCGGACCGCCGACAGCGGAACGAAGAACACGCCGTCGGGAAATTCCTGCACGACGTCGGCGCCCAGCTGGAGGCTCAAACGAGTCTTGCCGATGCCGCCGGGGCCCGTGAGCGTGAGGAGTCTGGTGCCGCGCAGCAAACGTTTTGCGTCGGCGACGTCGACCTCCCGCCCGATGAAGCTCGTCAGCTGCGTGGGCAGGTTGTTCGGTGTGGAGTCGATCGTGCGCAGCGCGGGAAAGCGGTCGGGCACTCCCGGGATCACAAGCTGGTACAGGCGCTCCGGACGCGCGAGATCTTTCAGGCGGTGGGTGCCGAGATCGCGGAGTGAGAGACCGTCCGGCAGATGCTCCTCGACGAGAGCACGGGTAGTTTCCGACACCACGACCTGGCCGCCGTGCGCCGAGGCGGCCACACGCGCCGCGTGGTGCACGTCGAGCCCGATGTACTCGTTGCCGATCAACGGCGCTTCGCCGGTGTGCAGACCCATGCGCACGCGAAGCGTCACGCCCTCGGGCCACTTGTGCTGGGCGAAGGCCGTCTGAGCCGAGGCCGCGGCCTCGCACGCGTCGACAGCGCTCTCGAAAACGCAGAAGAACGAGTCGCCCTCAGTGCGCAGCTCGCGCCCGCGGCTGCCGGTGAAGGACGCGCGCAGGATGTCGTGATGGTCCGACTGGGCTTGCACGTAACGGTCGCCGACCTCCTGCATGAGGCGCGTCGACCCTTCGATGTCTGTGAAGAGAAACGTGACCGTGCCGGTCGGAAGGCTCACTGCACGGTGCGGGTCAGGGCCTGGTCGAGGATCGGGTCGAGAGCGTCGGACAGCTCGCGCCGGTAGCTCTCGCCTTCGAAGTCGAGCAGTGGGTCGGGCCGGAGCAGGCGCTCGCGCGCGACTCTGCCCTGGAGGCGGACGTAGACCGCCGGGTACGGATCTTCGCGGCCGTTGGACTCGAGCGCGATCGCAACTCCGTCCACGCCTTTGTCGTCGTCGACAAAGTACGCGAGGGGCTGGATTCCCTGATCGGTGATCCCCTCGCCGGCGTCGATGCTGACGACTCGAGCCAGATAGGACCGCTGGTGCCACAACTCTGGGCCCTTGCTTGCCTCGCGGAGGAGGAAAGGAACGACCTCATCAGGTTGGAGCTTTGGTCGCTTAGGCCGCACCCCGAACCGAGTCTCGGCGAGGTGTCGCGCGAGCACGCGCGCGTTGTACCGATACCCCTGCACGGCACCTGAGTTGCTTGGAATTCCGTGCTTCCGCAAGCCCTGCGAGCCCTGCATGATGGTGCCCGCGAAGAAGATCCCACGCACCGTCGCGCTCTCCCAGAACGGAGTCTGGGCGGGAAGCCGGCTCTGGCCAAACGTCGCCACACCCAGCTTGGGCAGGTCGCGAAGGGGAGTCGTGAAGCCAGTCGCGGCGATGACGTCGTCGACCTCGAAGATTCGCGAGCGCTCTTCCTGAGGGTTTTTGGTTCTGACCGTGAAGCCATCGCCACGCCTCTCCACGCCCTCGATCGACGCGTCGAGGATGATCACGCCGCCGGCCAGCGCCCAATCCTCGTAGGGCTGCACGTAACGCGCGCGCACACCCACGAGCGAGCGCGTGGCCACCGAGAGCTGGGTGGGGCTTGGCGACGCGAGCACGATCTGCCGCGCCCACGGCAAAAGTCCGCTCGCGATCTCGAAACCCGAGTTCTGCTTGCCGACAATGAACACCCGGTGGTCGCGGTAGGTCTCGACCGGGCGCAGGTCTCCGTACTGCTGGATGCCGTCGACCTCGAGGACTGAGGGCCGCCACGGCTCGGCGACGCCGACCGCAAACACCACGTTCTGCGTCCGGTATTCGCCGTCTGTCGTCTCGAGCACGAATTCCTTGTCGTCGAGCACCCGCGTCGACTCCCACCGGCAGCCGTGGCGGATCTGCAGACCGGTGCGCTCCGCGAATGTGGCGAGGCATCGCTCCATCTCGGGCCGAGACGGAAAGTAAGACGTGCCGTCCATGACGCTCGGCATGATTGCGCGGTGCTCCTGCTCGTCGGCGAGCATGCTGTTCCAGTCGTAGCGCTCGTAGGCTCGCGAGCCGCGCTGCTGGTCGGCGAAGGGCTTGGTCCAGCTCAGCATCCGCTGGAAGATTGGCCACTTTCGGAACATGCCCCCGGGCGTCTGGTCCTGGGAGACGACGGCGTGCTCGATGCCGAGACGGCGCAGGCTGTAGGTGAGCTGCAGCGCGCCCGGGCCGCTGCCGACGACGACCAGTGGATAGGCCCCGGGCGGAAACCGCGGGTCGGTCAGCTGAGCCACCTGGTCGTCGTGCGGAGCTTGCGCGCCTCGCCCTGGAGAACCCGGTACATGACGTGCGGGTGGGCGATGAGAAATTCCTCGAGCGCCGTCGGAGCCAGGACCAGACATCGCAAGGGCCGCTCAGCCACAATGTCGGCCGTCGGCGACTCGCCGAGGAGACATGAGATCTCGCCGAAGTAGTCGCCCGGGCGAAGCTTCGTGCGGTCCTTGCCGTCGACCCGGATGAGGGCGGTGCCGTCGACGATCACGTAGAACCCGGTTGCGGTGAGGCCCTGCCGGATGACTCTCTCGCCCTCGGAGAAGTACACCTCGCCAAACGTCTGGACGATGTTCTCGAGCTCCGGCGTGGTCAGGTCCGCGAACAGGGCGAAACCCGAAAGGATGTCGACGACGTCCTGACGTACTTCCACTTCCCCTCCGGGGGAAGCTTAGACGGAGAAGCTCCTAGGGCTCGACCCTTTCCCTCGTCACCGGACCCCGGACCGCTTCGTAGACGGCCCTGGCGATCCCGGCGGCGTCGAGGCCGTGTTCCCTGAGGATGTCCGATGCCTTGCCCTGGGGCAGGAAAGCGTCCGGCAGCGCCAGCATTCGCACGCGGCCGGCGAGGCCGTGGGGCGCCAGGGCCTCGAGCACCGCCCCTCCGAAGCCGCCGGTGCCGACGTTGTCCTCAACCGTCAGCACCACCCGATGGGCGCGGGCCCAATCGACGATGCGTGGGTCGACCGGCTTCACCCACCGCGCGTTGACCACCGCGCAGGAGACTCCCTGCATGTCCAGCCGCTCGGAGGCTTCGCCCGCGACCTCGACCATCTTGCCGACCGCGAAGATCACCGCGTCATCGCCCTTGCGCAGCTCCTCCCAGCGTCCGATGGGCAGCGGTTCCACCGGGAGGTCGGGCGTGGCGGGGACGGGACCTTTCGGGTAGCGGATCGCGACCGGGCCGTCGGTCACCAGCGCTGTCTCGAGCAGCGCGCACAGCTCCGTGGCGTCCTTGGGTGCGGCGATCTTTAGGTTCGGGATCATGCGGAGGTACGACAGGTCGAAGATCCCGTGGTGGGACGCTCCATCGGGTCCGGTCACGCCGGCGCGGTCGATCACGAAGACTACCGGCAGCTTGTGCAGGGCCACGTCCATGATCGTCTGGTCGAACGCGCGCGCGAGAAATGTCGAGTAGACGCAGACGACCGGATGCATGCCGGCGATCGCCAGCCCGGCGGCGAACGTGACCGCATGTTGCTCGCAAATGCCGACATCGAAGAAGCGGTCGGGAAACTCCTTGGCAAAGTTCAGCAATCCAGTCGATGACGCCATCGCCGCCGTGATCGCGCAGACCTCCGGGCGGCGCACGGCTGAGCTCATCAGCGCCTCGCCGAAGACGTCGGTGTAGGTCACCTCGGTCGAGCGCGGGCGGCCGGTCAGCGGGTCGAACGCGCCGACGCCGTGCAGCTTGTCGACCTCGTCGTCGACAGCCGGGCTGTAGCCGTGGCCCTTCTCCGTCACCACGTGCACCACGACCGGCTCGCGCAGCTTCTTGGCCCGCGTCAGCACTTCCTCGAGCGCGACCTCGTCGTGGCCGTCGACCAGACCCGCGTACTTGATGCCGAGGCTGTCGAACATCGTCGAAGGCTGCAGCAGCTGCTTCAAACCTTCTTTGACCCGATACGCGGCCTGGTCGGCGGTCGATCCGACGAGAGGCAGGTCGCGCAGCAGGCGCGAGATGTCGTCCTTGATGCGCTCGTAGCGAGGATCCACCCGCAACTGCGACAGATGGCGAGCCAGACCGCCGACGGTCGGCGCGTACGAGCGGCCGTTGTCGTTGATGACGATGATCAGGTTTGGCGGCATGAGGTGCGCGATCTGGTTCAGGGCCTCGTATGCCATGCCGCCGGTGAGCGCCCCGTCGCCGATCACTGCGACGACAAAACCGCGGACGCCTTTGCGGAGCCGCGCCTCGGCGATGCCAAGCGCGTAGCTCAGCGACGTCGAGGCGTGGCTGTTCTCGACCAGGTCGTGCTCCGACTCCATGCGCGACGGATAGCCCGAGAGCCCACCCGCCTGCCGCAGCCCGGAGAACTGCTCGGCGCGTCCGGTCACGAGCTTGTGGACGTAAGCCTGGTGGCCGGTGTCCCACACGATCGCGTCGGACGGGCTGCTGAACACGCGGTGGAGCGCGAAGGTGAGCTCGACCACGCCGAGGTTCGGGGAGAGGTGGCCGCCGGTCCGCGACGTCAGCTCGACGAGGAACGCGCGCACCTCGTTGGCGAGCTCGTTCAGCTGGGCCTGGTTGAGCGCCTTGAGGTCAGCAGGCGAGTGGATCGTCTCCAGGAGTCCCACTTCTCTGATTTAACGCTCTACGCCCGCCATGAGTTCCGCCAGCTCGATGCACAGCCGCGTGCCGGCTCCGCTCGGCCCTCGCAGGACCGTGGTCAGCTCGAGGTTGGTGTTCCACGCCGCGGCGGCGATGTCGATGTGCGCCCAGGGTTTCGCGCCGGCGAACTCGGCGATGAACATGCCGCCCATGATGGTTCCCGCCTCACCGTACTCCGCGTTCCGCAAGTCCGCGATCTGGCTGCGGAGCAGGATCCGGTAGTCGGCGTAGATCGGGAGCCGCCACACCCGATCGCCGGCCTCGCGCGACGCCTGCTCGACCAGCGTCCAGAACGCGTCATCGTTGCTCACGGATGCGCTGGCCGCATGGCCGACGGCGATCGTCGCGGAGCCCGTGAGCGTTGCGAGGTCCATCAAGTGCGTCGCTCGGTTGCGCAGCGCGTGCGTCAGTGCATCCGCGAGGACGAGCCGGCCTTCCGCGTCGGTGTTGACGACCTCGACCGTCTTGCCGTCGGCGCTCACGATCACATCGCCGGGCCGCTGGGCAGGCGGGCCGGGCATGTTCTCGGCCGCGGCGACAACGGCCATCACGTCGAGGGGCAGCTTGCGCGAGGCGATCACGTCGATCGCCGACAGCACCGCGGCCGCCCCCGCCATGTCGCTTTTCATCTGGCTCATGTGCTCGGGGTTCTTGCCTGTCTGCCGCGAGCGGCGCTCGAAGGTCCCCACGGCATTGGCCACCATCTCGCCGAGGACTCCGCCCATCGCTCGGTCCAGCTCTTGGGCTGCGGGTCCAAGCCGCTGGCCGGTGGCCACGGGGATTGCGAGGGCGTCGGCGCTCAGCCCGGCGGCAGGCGCCGAGACCAGGGTGATCTTCACGGCGGATTAAATGTAAAGCGGGGTTAGGTCAAGTGTTCCGCCACTAACTCGAGCACATGCGCTACGCGCAGCTCGAGGCCGCGCTTGCGAGCCGCGGCGGCGATGTGCATAAGGCAGCCCGGGTTGTCCGAGGCGACGACCGCGCATCCCGTCTTGGCGATCGCGTCGAGCTTCCACTGGGCGAGGCGATCGGCCACGCGCGGCCACTCGAGGCTGAAGCTGCCTCCGAAACCGCAGCAGTTCGCGATGTCGGGCAGGTCGACGACTTCATAGCCCGCCAGCTCGAGGAGCCGGCGC
>VBFH01000093.1 GCA_005883575.1 Chloroflexota bacterium
GAAACGACCGGATGCGCCCCGGCTTTCCTTCCACGATATGACATCGCGCGTCAGCGCGCTGGAGCGCGCGCCCGTGTTCTACGCGCTGCCGGAAGGAGCTCTGCGCGCCATCGCGAAGCGCGTGAGGCGGATGAAGATCCCGGCCGGCGAGACGATCCTGTCCCAGGGAGAGGTCGGGGACTCGATCTTCTTCATCGAGCGCGGACGCTGCCGGGTGGTCATCGAAAAGCCGCCGAGCATCGTCACCGTGGCCGTGCTCTCGGACGGGGACTTCTTCGGCGAAGCCGCCTGCGTGCTCGGCAGGCCGCAGCAGGCCTCCGTTTATGCGCAGACAGAGTGCTGGCTACTCGCACTCGACAGGCAGAGCCTGCACACGGTCATGTCGGGCCGCGACGGCGAAGGGATGGACGAGCTGCGACGCCTATCTGAGCAGCGCTTCAACCTCTTTGCCGACATCAGCGTCCAGGCCACGTGGGGACAGCTGCTGCACGAAGCCACCGTCGTGGGCGTCTACTCGCCGAAGGGCGGTTCTGGCGGGACGTGCATCTCCCTCAACCTGGTGGGCGCGCTTTCGCGTCGCTACCCGGGTGAGGTTTTGCTCCTCGACCTCGACTTCCCGTACTCGCATTCGGCGCTGCTCGCGGGCCTGGTGCCGTCAAGCTGCCTCGCACGGCTGTCCTCGGTGCCGCCCGAGTCGTTCGAAGACGTACTGCTGAGCGCCGTGCTGTGGGACGCGCGAGGGCCGATGATCCTGCCCGGCGCGCTCCGCCCGGAGGAGGCGGACGAGGTGACCCCGGAGCTCGTGACCAGGGCGATCGCCAGTCTTCGGAAAACGTTCCGCTACATCGTCGTCGACCTCGGTGTCACCATCACCGATTCGACGCTGGCGCTGTTCGACCTCACGCAGCACATCGTGCTCGTCGCGGCGCCGGAGCTCTCGGCAGTCAAAAGCGCCGCCGACGCCGTCGACATCCTCAAACAGCTCGGCACTCCGCACGACCGGCTTACGGTCCTGCTCAACCATCGCTCCATCAAGCCCGCGGTCAGCAAGTCGGCAGTCGAGCGTGCGCTCAAACGTGAGGTCGACCTCGAGATCGAGTTCGACGGCACCCGGCCCGAGCAAGCCGCTGTAGAGGGCGTCATCCTGAGCCTCACCAACCCCAAGAGTGAGATGGCCAAGGGCGCAGAGGCCTTGACGGCGCTGCTCGACGGCAAGCACGCACGACCCCGAGGCACGGATGACTCGGTGCCGGTTCACGAAACGGCCGAGGTCCCCGTCGGAGCACCGGCGTGATCCGAGCAGCGATCGCCCCTGTGGTCGCCATCCAGAGAGCCCGAGACGGCGTGCGCCGCGCCGCGGTTCGCCGCCGGCTTGAGTCCGTCGCGTCGGGCAAGACGGCCGATGCCTCCTTCAACTTTGACGAGCTGGGAGTCGATATGGCCGGAGTCCTGGAGGAGCTCACCGTCGGGCTGCAGCCGGACAGCATCCGCATCGAGCGGCTCGTCGCGACCCTCAAGAACTCGGGCACCGTCGACCGGCTGGTCGAGCGGCTCGAGACCAAGGGCGTTCACCACCGGGCGGCCAGTGCTCGCGCGATCGGTGCCCTGCGCATGTATGAGGCCGTGCCCAGCGTGGCGCCCCTGCTGGCATCGCGGGAACGTCCGGTCGCTGACGCCGCCGCGCGCGCGCTCGGCCGGATCGGAGGGACGCGCAGCGCAACCGCGCTGCTGTTGGCCATCCAGCGTCGAGGTCTCAATCGGCGGCTCGTCGCCGAGCTGGCCCGCTCAGCCCCCGACCTTTTCCTCGAGGTCGCCATGAGCGAGCGACAAAAGCCGGGCGTGCGACCGGCGCTCGCGCTGGCGGCCGGCCTGCGGCGGCGGCGCACGGCGACCAGCCAGCTGATGATCCTCGTGCAGCGCGGCAGCCGCCGCGAGCGAGTGATCAGCTGCCGGGCGCTCGGCTGGATCGGGGCAGCCATTGCGATTCCCGTGATCACCGAGGCGCTGTTGGACCGCGACTGGAAGTTGAGAATGTCGGCGGCGAAGGCGCTGGGAATGCTGCGCGCCCAGGAGTCGAGCTACGAGCTCCGTTGTCTGTCCGCCGACCGGAATCCGCGAGTGCGCAAGGCGGCGCAGAACGCCCTGCGCCAGATCGACGCAATCAGCGAGCAGGGAGGAGGCGCGGGTGGCTCTTAAGGACAGGCTTGAGGCGAGGCGGCATCCCGAAGGCGCTGATTTGACACCGGGCAGCGGCTCACTGACCGTCATCGAGGGTGCCCGGCCGACACCGCCCCCGGCACCCGAGCCGGCGGCCGGCCAGGGCGAGTCAGCCCCCAAGGCGCCTCGGCCGACAAGCGCGGTGGCGACGGCCAAGGCGGCGATCCACGCGATGCTGGTCGAAAGGCACGCCGACGAGATCGACATCACCGATCGCGCCGGCGTGAGGTCGCGGATCACCAGCCTCACCGAGGAGTACACAAAGACGGCCGGCATCACGCTCAACCGGCTCGACTACGGGCACCTCCTGGACGGCCTGCTCGATGAGGTATTGGGGCTCGGGCCTCTGCAGGCGCTCCTCGAGGACCCAGCGACCACCGAGATCATGATCAACCACCCACATCAGATCTTTGTCGAGCGTGGTGGACGCGTGACCCTGAGCCCGGTGGTCTTCGAAAGCGCCGGTCAGCTTCGGAAGGTCATCGACCGCATCGTCAGCACCGTCGGGCGGCGAGTCGACGAGAGCTCACCGATGTGCGATGCGAGGCTTCGCGACGGCTCTCGCGTCAACGTCGTCCTTCCGCCTCTCGCGATCGACGGCCCATGCATGACGATCCGAAAGTTCTCACGCGACAAGCTTCGTCCGGCCGACTTGCTTACGATCGGAAGCTCGAGCCCGAGCATGATGGAGTTCCTCCGAGCCGCGGTACGCAGCCGGCTGAGCATACTCGTCTCGGGCGGCACGTCGTCTGGCAAGACGACGCTGCTCAACATCCTGTCCAGCTTCATACCTTCAGACGAGCGGATCGTGACCGTCGAGGACTCCGCGGAGCTGCAGCTCCGGCAGCAGCACGTCATCAGGTTGGAGTCGCGTCCGCCCAACGTGGAGGGCAAAGGTTCGATCGAGATTCGCGACCTGGTGCGCAACGCGCTGCGCATGCGGCCTGACCGGATCATCGTCGGCGAGTGTCGCGGCGGCGAGGCCCTCGACATGCTGCAGGCCATGAACACCGGTCACGAAGGGTCGATGAGCACCGTCCACGCCAACTCTCCATACGACGCATTCGGCCGTCTGGAGACGATGGTGCTGATGGGTGGCGCCGACCTGCCGGCACGGGCGATCCAGAAACAGATCGCTTCCGCGATCGACGTGGTAGTGCAAGCAGAGCGTGTGCGCGGAGGCGCGCGAAAGATCGTCAGCATCGCGGAGGTCACGGGCCTTGTGAACGGCGAGACGCAGTTCCAGGAGCTTTTCCTCTTCCGCCAGACAGGAGTCGACGCCGAAGGAAACGCCACCGGTTACCACACCGCGACCGGTAACCGATCGGTCCATCTCGATCACTTCGCGGAGCGCGGCGAAACGCTCCAGCCCACCATCTTCGAGCCCGCTCCGCTCGCGGGGGCAGGAGCGTGAGATGACCGGCATCCTGGTGGTCTCGGCGATCGCGGCCCTTGGCGTCCTGACGGCGGGGATTGCAATTGCCATCCCGGGGGCGTCCCGGGCGGGGCAGGAGAACGTGCCACGGTGGGAGAGCCCGCTGGCGCCTCAGAGCGTGTCGCTGCGGGACCGGATCAACCAGCCGTTTCAAGCCCTGGCCGACCGATCCAACCGCCAGCATCGTCTCAACGGCGGGCTGACGCTCGCCGAGCACCTTGCTCGCGCCGACCTCAAGCTCAGGACGTCCGAGTTTGTGATGGTTCAGATCGGCCTTATGGTCCTGGCCGCGCTGCTTGCGCTGTGGCGGTTCGGTTTCGCACCCCAGTTCGTGATCGCGGGGGTCGTCGGTTACCTGATACCGATGCGCTACGTCAAGTGGCGCGAGGGAAGACGGCTCAAAGCGTTCAACTCGCGCCTTCCGGACACGTTGAGCCTGCTGGCGAACGCGATGAAGGCGGGCTTGTCGCTGCCTCAGGCGATTGAATCGGTGTCGCAGAACACGCCGCCGCCAATCGGCGACGAGCTGACGAGGGTGATCCGCGAGACCAAACTTGGGACCGCGACGCCGGCCGCGCTTGCAAACATGGTGCGCCGTGTCGGCAGCGAAGACCTGGACCTCATAGTCACGGCGATCGCGATCCAGGCGTCGATCGGCGGCAACCTGGCGCGGATCCTGGACGGCATCTCGCACACGATCCGGCAGCGGGTTCAGATCAAGTCACAGATCGGCGCCATGACGGCCCAGATGCGGGCGTCGGGTTGGATCATCACGCTGCTCCCATTCATCGTGGCCGGCATCCTCAACCTGATCACGCCGAGCTACTTCGGCGTGATGTTCACCGAACCACTCGGCCGCGTGCTGCTGGTGCTGGCGGGCGTGTCAATCGCGCTCGGCAACTTCTTCGTCCGCCGGATCACGAACTTCAGGGTGTAGCCCGTGCAAGTTGTCTACGTCGCCATGCTGTTGGGAGCGATCGCCGCGATCGGCGTGTTCACCAGCGTGTGGAGCTTCGTGCCGAGGCGGCCCAGCAACGCAGACGTCGTCGAGGGCCGGCTGCGGATCTACGAGACCGGCCAACAGCTCACGCTCGCCGACATAGAGCTGCGCCAGCCCTTCATGGATCGCGTGATCCGGCCGGCGCTCAAGCGGATCGGGGGCTTTATCGAGCAGACGATGCCCGACAAGGCACGCCAGCAGATCCAGGCCGCCCTGCAGGTCGCCGGGCGACCGGGCGGGATGGGCGCGGCGGACTTCATCGCCGTCCGGTACGTGCTGACCGGAGTCCTCTGCACCATCGGCATCGGCCTCGGCGCCCTGACCCAGAACCGGATCCTGCTTGCAGTCGGTGCGGCGGTGGGCGCGGTCGTCGGGCTTTATGCGCCGATGCTCTGGCTGCGGCAGCGGCGCAACAAGCGCCGGTTCGAGATCGAGATCGACCTGCCCGACGTGATCGACGTGCTCGTCGTCTGCGTCGAAGCCGGCCTGACGTTCGAGGCAGCCATGGAAAAGGTGGTCGAGAAATACGACCACGCGCTCGCCTCAGAGTTCGGACGCGCGATTCAGGAGGTCCGGCTCGGCCGCCCCCGGCTCGATGCGCTGAACGACATGGGCCGCCGCACCGGAGTCGAGGACCTGAACAACTTCGTCCAGGCGATCATCCAGGCCGAGCAGCTGGGGTCGGGCATCAGCCGGATCCTGCGCATCCAGTCGGACGAGATGCGCCTGCGGCGGTTGGTGACCGCGCAGGAGCGAGGGGCAAAGGCCTCGTTGAAGATGCTCCTCCCGATGCTGGGATGCATCTTCCCGACACTTTGGGTCATCCTGCTCGGGCCCGCCGCCCTGCTGGCGATGCATTTCCTGCGGGGAGGTCCATAGCCTTGGC
>VBFH01000023.1 GCA_005883575.1 Chloroflexota bacterium
GCTCACACGACACGCACGCCATCAGCTGGGGCGCGTAGCCGAGCAGATCCAGGGCCGTCATCAAGAACCACGCCGAAGCTCGGCGGGGATCGGTTTCGCGAGCCAGCTCGTCAAGGGCCGTCACCGTAAGCTCGTACACCCCGTCCACCGGGTGCCGGTCCTCGCACACCCGCTCCGCCAACTCCGCGATCAGAGCCGCGTGCGCCATCCGCTCGACGTCGCCCTCGATCCGGTATCCGGGTACCCGCTGCACCTGCGCCACCACGTCCAGCTCGCCCCGGCCCTTGGCCAGCAGAACGTCCACGTGCCCGTACAGCTCCAGCGATGGACCCAGCTTCGACTCCGGCCGGCGGACTCCCTTGGCGATCGCGCCCACCTTGCCGTGCGTGCGCGTCAGAAAGGTGAAGATCCGGTCGGCCTCGCCGTAGTCGAGCTTGCGCAGCACGACGGCGCGGTCACGATAGGTGGCCAGTTCCTTCCTCCACTGTTTCGTGAGGTGTGCCGCCGCTGTCCATCGAATCGTCCGGGAACGGCTCTTCGGAGACGACGCGAACGGTCTCGATGCGCCGTCCCTTGACCTTCTCCACCGTCCAGCGCGCGCGCCCGGTCTGAAACGAGTCGCCCTCTTCGGCGATCTTGCCCAGCATCGCGTGCACGTAGCCTCCGACCGAGTCGTAGTCACCCGACTCTTCGATGCCGAGGCGCAATCGCTCGTTCAGCTCCTCGAGCGGGAAGCCGGCGTCGACCCGGACCTCGTGGTCGTTGATGATCTGCAGCAGGTCCTGCTCCCCGGTGTCGTACTCGTCGCGGATCTCACCCACGATCTCCTCGAGCAAGTCCTCCAGCGTCACCATGCCCGCGGTGCCCCCGTACTCGTCGACCACGATCACCATGTGCTGCTTCTTGGTCCGCATCTCGTTCAGCAGCTCGTCGACCTTCTTTTGCTCAGGCGTGAACAGGATGGGTCGCAGCACCTTGTCCATGTCGAACTTCTGCGAGCTCGACAGCGTGTAGAAGAGGAGCAGGTCCTTGGTGTGGATCAGGCCTATCACATGGTCGATGTCGTGGTCGTAAACAGGCATCCGCGTGTGGCGGAACTGTTTGAAGAGCTTGACGATGTCGCGCAGCCCCGCCTCTTTGTCGACCGAAATGATGTCCGTGCGCGGGATCATGATCTCGCGCACCGTCTTGTCACCGATCTCGATGATGCCGTGGATCATCTGGTGCTCTTGCTCTTCGATGACCCCCGCCTCTTCCGAGACGTGCAGGGCGGTGATCAGCTCCTCTTCAGTCAGGTACGGGGCGCGTGCCGCCCGCCCGCCGGTCAGCGCGCGCGAGATCAGCGTCACCGCCCACAGCACCGGACTGAGAAACGTGGCCAACCTGTCGACCGGGACCGCCGCGGCGAGGGCCACACGCTCGGCGTTGGCCAGCGCCAGCGTCTTCGGCGTCACCTCGGCCAGGATCAAAAGCACGACCGAGAGCGCCACCGAATCCAGCAGCGTCAACCACAAGCGCCACTCCGGCGGTACGCCCCAGCGCGTGAACAGGGAGTCGCTGAGCAAAGCGGACGCGGTCGAGGCGACGATCAGGGCCAGGGTGTTCGTGAACAGGACGGTGGAAAGAAATCGGTTCGGGTCAGCCCGCAGGCGTTGCAGCGTCGCCGCCGCCTTGCTCCCCTGCTCCGCCAGGTAGCGCACACGCAACCTTCCGACCGAGGTCAGCGCTGTCTCCGTCCCGCTGGCCAGCGCGGCCAGGACGAAGCACAGAGCCATGACGATGACCTCCATCCACTCCTGCCCTGTCATCGGAGCGGACTACCGAAAGAGCTCGCTGACGCTCCGGTTCTCGTGTACCCGGATGATCGCTTCAGCGAGCAGAGGCGCCACCGACAGCACCTTCAGGCGCCCGTCCATCTTCTCGGGGGGGATGGGCACCGTGTCGGTCACGACCACCTCTTCCACGTCAGCGTCCTTGAGCCGGGCCATCGCATCTCCACTCAGCACGGGATGGGTGGCCACGATGAGCACTCTGTTGGCGCCCTGCTGCCGGAGCGCCACCGCCAGCTTCGACACGGTACCGCCGGTGGTGATGATGTCTTCGATCACCACGCAGTCGCGTCCCTTCACATCGCCTGAGATCGCGATCACCTCGACCGACTGCTCGTCCGGCCGGCGCTTGTAGCCGAACGCGATCGGCGCCCCGAGGTCGTTGGCCACGGCCTCTGCACGCCGGCCGCCGCCCGCGTCGGGGGCCACGATGGTGATGTGCTTCAGGTTCATCTGCTTCAGGTGCTCGGCGAAGATGCGGTGTGGCGACAGGTGGTCGGTGGGCACGTCGAAGAAGCCCTCGATGGCTTCGGCGTGCAGGTCGAACAGCAGCAGCCGGTCGGCCCCGGCCAGGGTAATGAAGTTCGCCACCAGCTTGGCCGAGATCGGCTCCCGCGGCTGCGTCTTGCGCTCCTTGCGGGCGTAGCCGTAATAGGGGATCACGGCCGTGACGCGTCCCGCTGAGGCCCGGCGTAGCGCGTCGAGGATGATGAACAGCTCCATCAGGTGCTCGTTCACCGGCGGGCTCGTCGGCTGGATCACGAACACGTCGTGTCCGCGCATCGAGTCCTCGATCTTGACGTTGATCTCGCCGTCGGGGAAATGGCGCAGGCGCGGATCGGTCAGCTGAACGTCGAGGATCTCGGCGATCCGGGCGGCCAGCTTCGGGTTGGCGCCGCCGGAGATGAGCTTGAGCTCGCCCCAGGGCGAGGTCTCCGTCCCGGTGAACTCGACCGCGGTCTGAAGCCTCCCTATCAACTGGGTTCCGAATCCGAATCGGGCGATTTCACTGGCTTTCTCCGTACCACCCTAGCGGGAACACCGACGGCTGTCGCGCCGTCCGGGACGTCCTTGGTGACGACCGAGCCGGCCCCCGTGCGCGATTCCTTGCCAAGTTTGACGGGCGCGACCAGCATCGTGTCCACGCCCACGAATGCGCCATCACCGATCTCAGTCCGGTTCTTGTTCTTGCCGTCGAAATTGGCCGTAATCGTACCCGCGCCGATGTTTGCGTCCACGCCCAGGTCGGTGTCGCCCAGGTACGAGACGTGCGGCACCCTGCTTCCGCGCCCGACTTTGGTCCGCACGAGCTCGGCGAAGCTGCCGATGTGCACGTCTTCGGCCAGCTCGGTGCCCGGGCGCAGCTTGGCGAACGGTCCGCAGTCCGAGCGGTCTCCGATCCTCGCGTCCTCTATATAGACGTGCGGACCGATGCGGCACTCGGAGCCGATCTGGGTGTCTCCCTTGATGATGGTGAACGGCTCGATCACCGTGTCCTGGCCGATCGAGACGGCGGCGTCGATGAAGGTGTTGTCCGGGTCGACGATGGTGACGCCGCTCAGCATGTGCTGCTCCAGGAGCCGGCGCCGGAGAATGTCGGTGGCCTTGGCGAGCCGGACGCGGTCTTTGACGCCCATCGCCTCGTCGGGATCGTCGAGCTTGACCACCGTCACCGGCCTCAGGTGCAAAAAGATTTCGGTCAGGTAAAACTCGCGGGCTTTGTTGTCGTCGCCGACCTTCTCCAGCTCACCGGCCAGCCGGCTGCCGTCGAAGCAGTAGAGACCGACGTTGAACTCGTGGACCTGACGGCGCATAGCGGACGTCGCGTCCTTGCGCTCGACGATCTTTTCCAGCGAACCGTCTGCGGCGCGGATGATGCGGCCGTCGTCGCGGGTCGGATCCTCGACGCTGGCGATCGTCGCCGGCTTGGCCTGCTCTTGATGGGCGTGGATCACCTTGAGCACGCTGGCGGCCGTCAGCAGCGGCGAATCGCCGTTGACGACGAGCACCTGGCGGCCACGAAGCTCGCCCTCCGGGATCTGACGCAGTGCGTGGGCGGTACCCTTCGGCTCGCGTTGATAGATGAGCTCGACACGTGCGTCCAGATGCGCGGCTACGTCCGCATGGTGAGGGTTCGCGATCACCTTCACGTCCTTGACGCCTGCTTCCTTGACCGTCTCGAGGACCCAGTCGACCATCGGGCGGCCGCAGAGGGGATGGAGGACTTTGGGGGTCCGTGAGCGCATTCGGGTGCCGTGGCCGGCGGCGAGGATGACGGCGATGAGGGGCTGGCTCAGTTCAGCTCGATTATGCCAGCCGCACGTAGGTGTGGTATCTGGAAGAGAAGCCGTGCACGAGCTGCACCGGCCCGACCGCGCCTTCGGGCAGGGTGTTCACGATGGACATCTCGGCGGGCGTGGAGCAGCCGGTCGTCTTTGGGGCAGGTGAAGCTCCCACCGGCCTGTTCCAAAGCGAGTTCTGGCCGAACTCCTGACCTCAGGGCGTAGCATCACGTTCTTGTGAGCGAGATGCCCGCGGTGAATCTGGAGGGCGCTGTGCCCAGCCATCTCCCGGTGCTGCCGTTGAAGTCGACGGTGGTCTTTCCTCGCATCTTCATCCCGCTCTCGGTGGGGCGCAAGAAGTCGCTCCAGCTGCTCGACGACCTGTCCGGGGTCGAGCGCCACATCGCGGTCGCGACCCAGCTCGACGAGTCGAAGGAGGACGTCGACTTCAGGGACATCCACCACGTCGGGACGATGGTGCGAGTGCAGCATCTGCTCAAGCTGCCGGACGGGACGGTGCAGCTCGCGGTGCTTGGGCTGCGACGCATCCGGCTCACCGAGGCGGAATCGGAAGAGCCTTATCTCACCTGCGCGGTCGAGATGCTGTCGGAGATCAGCGAGGACATCCTCACCATCGAGCGCGAGGCCCTGATGCGGCGCGCGATCGCCTCGTTTCAGCAGCTCGTGTCGCTGGCGCCTCACCTGCCCGCCGAGCTCGGCGGCGCCGCGGGCGCGATCGATGACCCCCTCCACCTCGCGTACTACATCGCCAACCACATCCGGCTGACGACCGAGCAGAGGCAGGAGATCCTCGAGCTCGACTCTTCGAAGGCCAAGCTCGAGAAGCTGCTCGGCCACATGGCCCACGAGCTCGAGGTTCTGGAGCTCGGCCGCAAGATCCAGACCCAGGCCGAGGAGCAGATGGGCAAGGCCCAGCGCGAGTACTTCCTGCGCGAGCAGCTCAAGGCGATCCAGCGCGAGCTGGGCGAGCTGGACACGGAGCACGCGGAGCTGAGCGAGCTGCGCGAGCGGATCGAAAAGGCGGAGCTGCCGGCGGAGGCCAAGCGCGAGGCCGATCGCGAGATCGCGCGCCTCGAACGCATACCCTCAGCCTCGCCCGAGTCGTCGGTCATCCGCACCTACCTCGAGCTGATCGTCTCCCTACCCTGGAACATGTCCACCGGCGGCGAGGTCGACGTCAAGAAGGCACGGGAGATCCTCGACGCCGACCACTACGACCTCGACAAGGTCAAGCAGCGGATCGTCGAGCACCTGGCGGTGCGGCGGCTCAAGCAGGTTCGGGGGTCCACCGACCGCGGCCGCGAGCCGATCCTTTGCTTCGTCGGGCCGCCCGGCGTGGGCAAGACCTCGCTCGGCCAGTCCATCGCGCGCGCGATGGGTCGCAAGTTCGCCCGCGCCTCGCTGGGCGGCGTGCATGACGAGGCGGAGATCCGCGGCCACCGCCGCACGTACATCGGCGCCATGCCCGGACGCATCCTGCAGGCGATCCGGCGCGCCGAATCGAACGACCCCGTGTTCATGCTCGACGAGGTCGACAAGATCGGTGCCGACTGGCGGGGCGACCCGTCGTCGGCACTGCTCGAGGTCCTCGACCCGGAGCAGAACAAGGACTTCCGCGACAACTACCTGGACGTGCCCTTCGACCTGTCGAAGGTGATGTTCATCACGACCGCGAACTCGCTCGACACCATCCCGCCCGCGCTGCGCGATCGGATGGAGGTGCTGCATCTCTCCGGCTACACCGAGGAGGAAAAAGTGCAGATCGCGGAGCGCTTCCTGATCCCCAAGCAGATCCTGGCGCACGGATTGCGGGAGGGCGAGGTCGCGATTTCAGAGGATGCGATCCGCCTGATCATCCGCGAGTACACACGCGAGGCGGGCGTGCGCAACCTGGAGCGAGAGATCGCGTCGCTGATCCGCCGGGACGTGGCGGACATGGCCTCGGGCAAGCGCTTGAAGCGCATGGACGGGGCGAAGAAGGTGCGCGCGGCGCTGGGCAAGCGGCGCTTCTACGACGACGTGGCGGAGCGAATCGACCGGCCGGGGATCGCGACCGGCCTGGTGTGGACGCCGACCGGCGGCGAGATCATCTTCGTCGAGGCCACGCTCACTCCCGGCAAGGGCGAACTGAAGCTGACCGGGCAGCTGGGCGAGGTGATGAAGGAATCCGCTGCGGCCGCGCTTTCCTATCTGAAATCACGTGCTGCCGACATCGGCATCGAGCCCTCGCTGTTCGACAAGAACGACATCCACGTCCACGTGCCCGCGGGAGCGCAGCCGAAGGAAGGACCCTCGGCCGGCGTGACCGTCTTGACGGCCATGGCCTCGATCCTCACCGGGCGCCCGGTGCGCGACGACGTGGCCATGACCGGCGAGATCACGCTACGCGGGCGAGTGCTGCCGATCGGCGGCATCAAGGAGAAAGTGCTGGGCGCGCATCGGGCTGGGCTGCGGCGCGTGCTCATGCCGTCGCACAACGAAGCCGACCTCGACGACATCCCCGCCGACCTGCGTAAGCAGATGCAGTTCGTGATGCTCGAATCGATCGACCAGGTCCTGCGCGAGGCCCTGGTGTCGCGGCGGCCGGTCGTGCTGAATGGCGGAAACGGGCTGCGGACTACCGTCGTTGCGCGCGCCGCAGGATCCAGTCGTGCGCGGCCAGCTCCGCCGAGTCGTCGAGGGGCGAAAGGGCGCCGGCCTCCCGTCGCCTGAGCGCCCGCGCGATCAGGTAATCGGCGAGGTGGGGGTTCTTCGGCAGCAGCGACCCATGTAGGTAGGTGCCGATGATGCCGCCTTGCACGGTGCCTTCTGTCTTGTCCGAGCCGTTGTTGCCCTTCCCCATCACGACCTTGCCGAGAGGTTTCGCGTCCGGACCGAGGAAGGTGCGGCCGCTGTGGTTTTCGAAACCGACCAGGGTTTTCGGCCTCAGCCCTTCGATGTTCGTCTGCACGACGACGTCGCCGATGAAGCGCTTGCGGCCCGCCTGCGTGGTTACGTCCATGAGGCCGATGCCGTCGAAGCGCTCGCCTTCCGCCGTCTGGTAGTAGTGGCCCAGCAGCTGGTAGCCGCCGCAGACGGCCAGCACCTGAGCGCCGTTGCTCACGGCCTTCTGCAGCGATTCGTGCTTGAACTCTTTGAGGTCATCGTAGATGAGCGCCTGCTCACGGTCCTGGCCGCCGCCGAAGAAAAAGACGTCGACCTCCTCCATCTTCGGGTGAGGGCCGCGCTGCAGCTCGACCAGGTTCGTTTCGAGACCGTGCCACTCCGCGCGCTTGAGCAGGGTGAGGATGTTGCCGCGGTCACCGTAGATGTTCATGAGGTCCGAGTAGAGCCATCCGACCGTGAATTTCTGGCTCATGTTTCCCAGTATGGG
Organism: Chloroflexota bacterium; assembly: GCA_005883575.1. Lineage (GTDB taxonomy): Bacteria > Chloroflexota > Dormibacteria > Dormibacterales > Dormibacteraceae > 40CM-4-65-16. Next base: position 7,506 of record VBFH01000023.1, read on the forward strand.
TGCGCCCATCCGCGCCGCACCAGCTCGGCGCGGAGGTCGAGCATCGCGGTGTAGGTGCACAGCACGTGCACCGTGTCGCCCTCGCTCGTACGTTTGACGAGCAGATCGAGCACTTTGCCGGGGTCGGTCTGCGGTGGCTCGGCGCCGATTACCGCGTACTTGAGCCTGACCGCGAGGTCGTGCGCACGATTGCCGGCCGGGATGACCACCCTGGCCGTGTCCTTCAGCTGCTCGAAGTCGACGTCCCAGATCCACGAGACGTCCGTGCCGTCCGCCTTGCGGTCGTTGAGACCGAGGACGAAGTTGGTGCCTCCGGCGAGCTCGACCGCGGTGCGCACGGTCTCGTTGAAGCCGGCCGGATTCTTGCTGAGCACGAGGATGAGCTCGCGGCCGCGAAACTCGATCCGCTCCTGGCGGCCGAACGCAGCCTTGAAAGTTCTGAGGCGCTCCGCGATGTAGGCCGCATCGAGGCCGAGGCTGCAGGCGGTCGCGTAGGCGGCGAGCACGTTGTAGCAGTTGTACAGGCCGCCCAGCGGCATCTCGATTCGGGTGCCGCCGATCGTCAGCGCGAGACTTTCGAATCCGTTCAACGTGATGTCGGTTGCTGTGACGTCAGGTGCGGGCCTAGTGAAATCGTGGTTGGGGCAGTTGTAGACGCCGTCGTGGCCGACGTACACGGCGTCGAAGACAAGGCTTGAGCCGCAGCGCGGGCAGGTGCGCGCGTCGGCGGCGTGCGGGAGCTCCTTGCTCGCGACCCTCGTGTCGTCGAGCCCAAACCACAGCGGTGGGTTGGGGAGGCTGAGCCCGATCTCGGCGACGCGCGGGTCGTCGGCGTTGAGGACGACGTGCGCTGCCGCGGGCAGACCGCTGAGTGCCTTTTCGATCTTCTTGGCGATCGACTCGAGCTCTCCGTAGCGGTCGAGCTGGTCCCGAAAGAGGTTGAGCACCAGTGTGGCCTTCGGCTGGATCTCCAGGACCGCCTTGGGCAAGCTTGCCTCGTCGATCTCGAAGACGCCCCAATCCGCCTTGAGGCGGCCGTCGGCGCCGGCTTTGCTCAGCGCCGCTGCGGTAACACCGAAGATCAGGTTGGCGCCGGCGCGGTTGGAGACCACGCGCTGGCCGACGCCCTCGAGCAGCCAGGTCACCAGGCGCGCGGTGGTGGTCTTGCCGTTGGTGCCGGTGATGACGGCCGAGCCTTCGGTGAGGTCTTCGGTCAGGCGGGTCAGGATCTTGGGGTCGATCGCGCGCGCGACGTCGCCTGGCAAGGTGGTGCCGCCGCCGCGTTTGGTGACGCGGCTGAGGGTGCCGGTGGCTTTGCCGGCCCAGACCGCCGCAGTTTTTCTGATCATCGCGCGACGGCTCCGCTCACGTTGGTCCAGCACTTGAGGTTGGCGATGGCCCTGTTGGCGGCTTCTTCGGTGATCGCCGGTTGGAAAAACGCCGATCCGCTGCCGGTGAGCTGCCACCCAGAGCCAAGACGCTGCGCGAAATCTTTGATCCGCGGTTCCACGTGCTCGGCCGCGCGCCGGAGGTGGTTGGGGGCTTCGCCTTGCATGTGGTCCCAGGCCTGGTAGACGTCCCCCGTCGACAGCTCGATTTCAGGCCACGCGATAGCAAACCAGCTCGGTTCTGTCGGCAGCGGCGTGACTCGTCCTCCCCGACCCTCGACGCGCGCTGCGCCTCCGTGCAGGAAGAAGGGCACGTCTGAGCCGATCTCTTCCGCGATGCGTTCGAGGTCGAGGTCGAGCCGGAAGATGACCTGCATCCCTCTCAGGGTTGCCGCCGCATCGGAGCTGGCGCCGCCCATCCCCGATCCCGGCGGAATTCGTTTGTGCAGGTGGATCGACGCGGGCAGTTTTTGGTTCGCCGCTCCCTCCACCGCCTGATGGGCTTTCAGCACCGAGTTGTCATTGTTGTTGACGCTCATGCCGGACACGGTGAGCGTCGTTTCGTCCGCTCGGGTGATGAGCAGCAGGTCGTGAAGCTCGATGGCCTGCATCGTCGTTCGGATGTCGTGAAATCCGTCGGGCCGTCGCCTGATGACTTCGAGGTCGAGATTCAGCTTGGCCCGCGCCGGGAGCGCGAGAATCAATCGGGAACAGGCTTCAGGCCGGCGCGATACCTGAGCGCGCGTTGTTGGTAGTGCAAAGCCGACGTGCCGACCCAGCCGTCGGACGAGCCGGCCAGTGGCTTCTTGACCTTCGCCGGCACGCCGGCGGCCAGGTGCCGAGGTGGGATCTCGCTGCCCTCGAGGAGCACGGCGCCTGCGGCGAGCATCGATCCGGCGCCCAGGCGGCTGCGCTGCAGCATGGTCGCGCCCATGCCCACCAGCGCGCCGCGCTCCACGACGCAGCCCTCGAGCTGCGCAGAGTGGCCGATCGTCGCGTTCTCCTCGATCACGGTCGGGAGATCTTCGGCGCAGTGGATGATCACGTTGTCCTGCACGTTGGCACCCACGCCGACGGTGATCTTCGATTCGTCGCCCCGCAGCACGGCGCCGAACCATACGCTCGCGCCGGCTTTGATCTCGACATCACCGATGAGGACGGCGGTGGGTGCGATGTACGCGTCGCGGTGCACCTTCGGGCGCTTGCCGCCGAGCTCGAATTCCACTGGCCCCTATAATCCTTGATTCGTGGTCACTGACTCCCACCAGGTAATTGCGCATGGCTAAGCGAACCGCTTCAGCCAAGAAGCAGGCACGCGCGGGCGCGCGGCGCTCTGTACGCAATCGCGGGGTGCGGTCCGAGGTGAAGACGCTGATCATCAAAGCGCGGCGGTCGTTGCGCTCGGGCGAGGACGCCTCAGAGCGGACAACCTCGACTGCAGACGCTGTTCGCGCCCTGGATCGCGCGGCGGCGAAGGGCATCCTGCACCCGAACAACGCGGCGCGCCGCAAGTCACGCCTCGCCCGGCAGCTGGCGAAAGTCGCGACGGCGGCGCCCGCGCCGGCCAAGGGCAAGAAGGGGGCGGCTGCGGCTCCGTCCGCTGCTTCCTCGAAGAAGAAGTAGCCGCGGTCTAGAGCCGGGTCAGGAGAACGTCGAGCCCCAGGTCCGCGTCGACCTGCCCTGACTTCACCTCCCACTCGTAGTCGCGGATCTGTCTCAGCGCCTGCTCCAGCCCATCGGCGTTCGCCTGCTGCGCCGCGTCGAACGCTTTCTGGATCACGAAGTTGTGCTCCGGCATGTCGCTCTGGACCTCCTGCAGCGATTCGCCACGCTCCTGGCGAGCCTTGACCTCGAGCACGAGAGCGATGTGCCTGGCCATCCTGTAGGCCACCGACGTCGGCTGCAAACCTGACTTGGTCAGGTTGCGCGCGATATCGAGCGCGTGCGGCGTCGGGTGCGGGAGCAGATTGTCGGTGAGCTTGAAGATCTCGTCCTCGCGGCCGCCGGCGAGGAGCTCGGTCACGACCTCGGGGGTCAGCTTCGCGCCGGACGCCCGAAAGGCGGCGAGCTTGTACAGCTCGGAGTCGATGATGCTGAGGTCGGGCGGCGTGACACGCGTGACCTGAGCGGCCACGGCGGCGGTCAGGCCGTGCTTCTCGACGGCGCGCTTCGATGCCCACTCGCTGAGCGCGCGCCGCACGAGGCGCGGCATCTCTTCGACCGCGCCGCCCGCGCCAGCGACGGCCTTAGCCAGCTTGTTGGTGGAACCAAGTCGACCGGCGACCGTGAGCAGCACCCGGGTGGTCGGCGGGATGTGCGCGAGCGCGGGCGCGAGGCCTTCCGCCCGATTGGCAGGGATGGCGCGCACGAACACCACCCGATACGGGTCGAGGAAAGGCGCCTGGAGAATCGCGTCCTGGAGGCGCGCAGGCGCCAGGCCCGCCCCATCGAGGGTCTCGAGCCCGAAATCGGACACGAGGCCGCCACTCCATTCCGCGAGAGTGGCGCGCGCCCTCTCTTCGACGAGAAAGCGCTCCTCCCCGTGCAGTAGCAGCGCTGTGGCGCCGGCCGTCCGGGATGCCCTGGCCATTGAGCGATCGTAATTACATCGGCATGGTGATCGCGCCCTCCTGATCGGTACGCAGGACGTTGGCTGGGAATCCCACGGCGAGGCGACCCGCGGTCCGGGAAGCGATGAGCTGGGTGGTCGCCGTCATCGCCACGCGTTCCAGCTCCGGGGAGAGCCGGCTTCTTCCGCCGGCGGGGAGCAGCAGATCGGTGCATGGGCCGCGGACTCGCGTCGCGGCGATCGTCTGCGCGTCGAGGTCGAGGTCGCTGAAGTCGCAGAAGCTTCTTCCATCCGGCGCCACGACGCGAATCGCGAGGTCGGCGGCGCCGAGCTCATCGCCAGGCGCGCCCGACTCAGGTGCAAGCACCTGGAGCTCGAAGCCCGCGATCTGCAAGGTTCGCCCGGCAAGCAGCGGTGTGATCGCGGCCCCGCGCGTTGCTTGGTCCAAGACGGCGGCGCGCCAGGCGGAGCCGGAAAATGCGATCTTCGGCACGAGAACCGTCGCGGCTTTGCGGCCGAAGCTGGCGAACCCGCCGACATGGCCAAGGCCGGGCGCCGTGATGACCAGGGCGTCGAGCTTCCGCTGCCAGGGCGGCAGCTGAGTTCCGAGCCCGTCTTCGAGCTTGGCCGGGCTTGGCCCGCCGTCGATCAGGATGGTGCCGTGGGGGCCGCGCAAGAGCACGGCCTGACCGTCGCCGACGTTCATGACGACGGCTTGAGGCGGCGCGTTGGCCCACGCCAGGAGGGCGGTCGCGGAGATCAGCGCTGGGGCAGCGGCAGCCGCGGCCAGGGCGGCTTTGCGTCGGCGGCCGCTGGAGTGAGCGCCGGCGATCGCCGGGGCGAGAGCGGAGTAGTAGGCGACGCCGAGCCAGGCGGGGAAGGCTGGGATTGCGATCGCGGCTGAGGGTACCCGCGCCAGGACGTAGGCGACCTGCTCGACGTAGGCGAGCAGACCGACGATCGGGATGGCGGCCGCGCGGGCAACCTCGGGAGCAAAGGACAGCGCGCCGAGCAGCAGGCCCGCGGCCACGAGGACAGGCAGGATGGGGAGCGTGAGCGCGTTGGCGATGGGGGCGACCGGCGAGAGGACGTGGAAATCCGTCGCCATCATGGGCAGGGTGCCCACCTGTGCCGCGCAGGTGACCGCGAACGGCTCGCGGACGACATGAGGTAGGAATCCGACGCGCCGGGCGATCGCCGGCGTCATGAGGATAATCGCGGCCGTGCCCGCGAAGGAGAGCTGAAAGCCGACGTCCCAGGCGAGCTCGGGATGCCAGCCGAGCATCGCCGCGGCCGTGATCGCGAGCGACGTCCAGACATGGGAGGGACGGCCCAGGTGCGTGGCGGCGATCGCGAGCCCGCCCATCGCCGACGCTCGGACTGCGGCCGGGGTCGCGCCGCCGGCGAGGGCGTACAGCGCGATCAGGCCCAGCGCCGGCCAGGTCGCGAGCCGTCCGAGCACTGGCGTCAGCGCGCCCTGGACGATGCGCGCGAAGACCGCAACCTTGAGACCGCTGAGCACGAGGAGGTGGATCAGGCCGGTCGCGATGAGCGCGCTCTGGAGCGCGGCCGGGATGCCCTGGCGAACCCCGAGCACGATGCCCAACAGCACAGACGCATGGGGCGCGGGTAAGGCGTCATCGAGGGCCGCCACGTATCGCCGGCGCAAAAGCGCCGGCAGGCCGGCGATGCCGCCGCCTGACCGGCTGACGTCGAAGCTCGTTGCGTCGAGCTCGAGATAGACGTGGCGCTGGGCGAGGTAGGCGCGGCGGTCGAAATCCGGCATGTCGCGAGGCAGGGTCAGCTTGCCGACAGCTCTGATGTCGTCGTTGAGGCTCACCTGGTCCGGACCGCGCCAGCGGACCAGGAGATCGCCGATCGCGGTGATCGGCCTGGCTCCGAGGGCGACCTTCGCCGGCTCGATCAGGACCTCGGCCCCGCCCCCCACGGAACGGGCATCGTCGGCCACGCGCCCGTTCAAGGCTACGGTGCTTCCAGCGAGCGCGGCCGCGCGCATCGGCATGTTCGGGTCGCCGGCCGGCAATTCGGCGCGGCCGACGGCCAGCAGCGCCGCGGCGATCGCGAGCGCGAGCAAGGCCGGGCGCAAGATGAGCGCCAGCCCCATCAGCGGGACTGACGAGGCGATCGCGATGACGCCGATCAGTGGCCGCCCTGGAACGAGCACGACGGACGCGGCCAGCGCGCATGACCACACAAGGGCGAGGACAATGGCCGGATAGCGCGTCATAGCGTCAGATAGCGCCGAGCGATGACGTAGTCGGCCTCGCTCATGCCGAGGATTTCCACCAGCTCACGCGTGTTCTGAAAGCCTCCGAAGCTGGTGCGGTAGTCGATGCACTCTTCGGCAAAGGCCGGGGTGAATCCGGGCACCGACTGCAGTTCCTCGAGCGTGGCCTGGTTCAGGTTGATGCGGACGACGATGGTGCCGGACGACGTCTTGGCGAAAGCGACCTTGACCTGCTCCCCGTCCTTCAGACGGCCGGCAAGATTGGGCAGCCTTGAAGTGTCCGCGTCGGGGCTCAAGCCGCCGGCCGCCGCGATGGCGTCGAAGACACGCTCGCCGCGCGGCAAGCGGTAGAGACCGGGATTCTCGACCGCGCCGATGACGTGCACCAGCAGGCCTGGTTGGCCGGGGATGTCCAGTACGGGGTCGGGCGCGGGCGGCGGCGTGGCGGCCGAGGCCGCGGAGCTGTACAGGTAGGCGCCGACCACAAATGCAAGCCCCAGCCCGATGGGTGCGGCCAGCATGGCCAGCTGCTTCCAACCAGGGACGGACCGGATGGGGATGCGCATGGCATCGAGGCTAGGTTTTCGGTCGTGGTTCGAGAACCCAGCCTGTTAAGCGCCGAGAGATGGCTGCCCGGGAAGGATTCGAACCTTCGGTCGAGGATCCAAAGTCCTCTGCCTTACCACTTGGCCACCGGGCAAAGTCCAATCAACACTAGCGCGCGCCCCTCGGCGTGATCCCCTGCCTCGCGTGACCTCAAACTCGGATCCGACGTTGGCTCTGGTGATGAGAAACGCGTTGCTCGGCGCCCTGGTCGTTCTCCTCGCGGGCTGTGGCGCTTACACGTTTCCGGGCGGCGGACGGTCTCCCTCACCGAACACCGGCGTGGTGGGCGGGCGGGTCCTGGCCGTTCCCTGCGCGCCCGTGGAGCAGGCCGGGACCACATGCGCGGGCAGGCCGGTGGCCGGGCTGGAGCTTGATTACGTGAGCGGGACGTCGATCGCCGGCAGCACCGTAACTGATGCCGGAGGCAACTACTCGATCCGGCTCGAGCCGGGAACCTACGCGGTCAAGTTCAAGAATTACACGCGTGTGATCAGCGGGCCGACCACGATCACAGTCTCCGCCGGTTCCAGCACGGTCGCGAACTACATGCTCGACTCAGGCATCCGCGTCCCCGCGCCTCAGGGCTAGCAGGCCCATACCCACCCACTAACCCCCCACCCACCCCGGGGGGGACGTGTGCGGGGAGCGTACTTCGGTGGGCCCGGTCCGGGTCAACCCTGCCTGTTAAGGGACCAGGTTGATGACCCGGTCGGGCACGTAGACCACCTTCGACAGCCCGCGGCCGTTCAGCGCCGCGCGCACCTTCTCGCTGGCCAGCGCCGCCTTGACCGCCTCGTCCTGCGACAGTCCCGCATCGACCTCCAGACGGTCCCGCAGCTTGCCCGCGACCTGGACAACGAGCACCACCTTTGGTTCCGCCGCCAGCGCGGCATCGAACGCCGGCCAAGGTGCGTCGGCCAGCATGCCTTTCTCGCCCATCCGCTCCCACATCTCCTCGCAGGCGTGAGGCGCCAGCGGGTTGAGCAGCTTCACCAGCGTCCGCACCGCTTCCTCCCATACTCGATCGCGCGCGCCGCCCCCGCGCAGGTAGTCCTGCATGGTGTTCGCCAGCTCCATCAGGAACGCCACCGCGGTGTTGAACCGCAGCTCGTCGTAGTGCTCGGTGATCTTGCCCACGGTCTGGGCGACCTTGCGCCGCAAGGCCTGGCCATCGACCGTCGCGCCCAGCTCGCCGCTCTCGGCTGCGATCGACTCCGGTTCGAGGACCAACCGCCAGGCCCGCTGCAAGAACTTGACGACTCCGTTGAGGCCGGCGTCCGACCACTCGACGTCCTCCTCCGGTGGGCCGATGAACATCTCGTAGATTCGGCCCGCGTCGGCGCCCTGCGCGCCCGCTAGCTCGTCGATCGACACCCCGTTGCCCGCGGACTTGGACATCACTTGGCCGAAGCGCTTGACCATTCCCTGGTTGAACAGGCGCATGAAGGGCTCGATGACCGAGATCAGTCCCGCGTCGTACAGCACCTTGGTGAAGAAGCGCGAGTACAGCAGATGCAAGATCGCGTGCTCCACGCCGCCTGTGTACTGATCGACGGGCATCCAGTGGTTCGCCAGCTCGGAGTCGAAGGGCTCGGAATCGTCATGGGGGCTCGCGTACCGCAGGAAGTACCAGGACGAGTCGATGAAGGTGTCCATGGTGTCGGTCTCGCGCCGGGCCTCCCCCCCGCATTTCGGACAGGTGGTGCGCCAGAACGAAGGAATCTCGGCCAGCGGCTTGTACTCCTCGGGCAGCTCGACCGGCAGCTGCTCCTTCGGGACGGGGACGATGCCGTCGGTCGGGCAATAGACCACCGGGATCGGCGCCCCCCAGTAGCGCTGTCTCGAGATCAACCAGTCGCGCAACCGATACTTGACCGCCCGCTTGCCCGCGCCTTTCGCCTCCAGCCAGTCGCATATGCGCTCAACCGCGGCCGCGGAACCAAGTCGGTTGAACTCGCCGCTGTTCACCATCACTCCCGGCCCGACGTATGCCTCGCGCAGCACTCCGCGAGGGCCGGTCGGCGGCGCGATGACCTGGCGGATGGGAAGGTCGTAGCGCCGCGCAAATTCGAAGTCGCGCTCGTCATGCGCGGGCACGGCCATGATCGCGCCGGTCCCGTACGTCACCAGCACGTAGTCCGCGACCCAGACCGGGATCTTCTCACCGTTGACCGGATTGATGGCAAAGCCACCAGTGGCGACGCCGGTCTTGTCGCGCTCCATCGACATGCGCTCGATCTCGGTTTCCTTGCGCGCCTTCTCAACGTACTCACGGACACGCGCGCGGTGCTTGTCGGTCGTCATGCGCTCGACCAGCGGATGCTCCGGCGCCAGGACCATGAAGGTCGCGCCGAACAGCGTGTCCGGCCGGGTGGTGTAGATCCGAATCGACTCGCCCGCCATGCCGGCGACCGGGAAGTCGACCTCAGCGCCCATGCTCCGGCCGATCCAGTTCGTCTGCATGACGCGGACTTTGTGCGGCCACTTGTCGAGCAGCGCCAGGTCGTCGAGCAGGCGGTCGGCGTAATCCGTGATCTTCAAGAACCACTGCTCGAGGTCGCGCTTTTCGACCTCGACGTCGGGATGCCGCCAGCAGCGGCCATTGATCACCTGCTCGTTGGCGAGCACGGTCTTGTCGACAGGACACCAGTTGACCGGCGCCATCGCCCGGTAGGCAAGCCCACGCTCCAGCATCAGGAGGAACAGCCACTGCGTCCAGCGGTAGTAGTCGGGCTCGCAGCTGGTGACCTCTCGATCCCAGTCGTAGAGGATGCCCATCATCTTCAGCTCGCGTGTGCCCTTGGCGACGTTTTCGCGCGTCCAGGTCCGGGGATGGAGGCCGCCGCCGCGCTTCATCGCAGCGTTTTCCGCCGGCAGCCCGAACGCATCCCAGCCAAACGGATGCAGGACCTCAAAACCCTGCATGCGCTTCATGCGCGCAAGCACATCGCCCATCACGTAGTTGCGCGCGTGTCCGACCGTCAGGTCGCCTGAGGGATACGGGTACATGACCAGGTCGTAGTATTTCGGCTTCGGCGAGCTGTCCGAAGCCTTCATGACGCCGTGCTCGTCCCAGATCTTCTGCCACTTGGGCTCGATCTCCTGGGGTACGTAGACGCTACGGCGGGGACGGCTGCCCATGAACCTTAAATTTTAGGGACGCCACCTCGTGACCTACGATCGCCCCGAGCACGAGCGGCGAGCCGAGGGCCTGCACCACTCCGAAACGCTGGCCCGCCAGCGCGACCGCTGCCACCAGCGGCGCCACGCGGGCTCGGTGGCGAGGATCAAAGCGGTGCGGGCAGCGTCGGGTACTGTGTGACTGCGTCTTTCACGAGGAGAAAGATCCAACCCCAGACGCTGTGACCGTCAGCTATACAAGGACGTAGATCAATGGAGCGGCTGTGGGCGCCGTGGCGCATGCGGTACGTCGGCGGCAAGCATCCTCCGGGGTGCCTGTTCTGTCGCGTGATCGAAAATCCCGACGAGCCGGACGCCGAGCTCGTCGTCTGGCGACCCGAAGGCGCGATCGTGGTCCTGAACAAATTCCCCTACAACCCGGGGCACGCCATGGTCGCGCCGACCAAGCACGAGTCCACCTTCGAAGATCTCGATGACGAGCCGAGCCTCCAGCTCATGCGAGCGCTGCGCGGCACGCTGCGTGTCCTCCGCACGACGCTGACGCCCGACGGTTTCAACGTCGGGGCGAACATCGGCAGCGCGGCGGGCGCCGGGATCCCGGACCACGTGCATCTTCACGTCGTGCCCCGTTGGAACGGCGATACCAACTTCATGGCGGTGATCGATGACGTGAAGATCGTCAACGAGGCGTTGAGTCAGACCGCGGAAAAGCTCAAGCGCGCTTTCGCCGCCACGTAACCCGGCCGCCCACGACCGTAGCCACCACCCGGCCATCGTCGACGACCGTTATGTCGCACAGCTTGCCCGGGCGAAGCGACCCGAGATCATCCTCCAGGCCAGCCGCATACGCCGCGCCCGAGGTGTAGGCGCGCAGCGCCGAAGCCCGTGTCAGCGCAAGCTCGGGATGCCACTTCGCCCGCCGCCTCCAGGTCGTCGCCGCCGCGAGACCGGCGATAGGATCGGCGGTCTCCACCGGAGCGTCGGAGCCGAACGCAAGCCGGACGCCGGCGCGCTCGAGCGCCCGCCAGGCGTACGCATGCTGCGTCACAGACGGCCACATCGCATCCGCGAGCTCGCGATCGGCAACCGCGTGGACCGGCTGCATCGACGCGATTACCCCGGCGCGCGCCATCCGGGTCATGTCTTTTGGATTGACGCACTGCGCGTGCTCGATCCGCGGCCGCCAGCTCCGCGCGTGGCGGCGCGGTGCCAGCGCGTCCAGGGCGCGACGGACCGCGCCGTCGCCGATCGCGTGCAGGCATACGTTGAGCTCGGCGCGAGCGCAGCGATCGATCATCTCCAGCAGGTCGGGCTGCGCCAGCCGGGTCGTGCCGGAGCCGTCGAGCATCTCCGCCGTCCGGCTGCCGAGTGAGCCGTCCAGGAAAGCCTTCACGCCCCAGATCCGCAGCCACGGATCGCCCCAACCCGAACGCACCCCCATGCGCTCCGCGTAAGGCAGGTCGGCGAACGGCAGGTTGAACGTCACCCGTACCGGCAGGCGACCCCGCGCACGGAGCCGCTGCAGAGACCCGAGTCCGCGCGCGCCGTCCATCGAATGCACGCCGGTGACCCCGAGCTGCGCGAGCTCGGTGAGCGCCTGGCCCATGGCCGCGTCCATCTCGGCGTCGTTGGGGGCCGGCAGCACGCTGGCGACCAGCTGCATCGCGGTTTCGCGGAGGATCCCCGTCGGTTCGCCCCGGCTATCGCGATCGATCCTACCCCCAGGCGGGTCCTGGGATGCGCGGTCGACGCCCGCGACCCTGAGCGCCTCAGTCGATACCCAGGCCGAGTGGCCGTCTTTGCGCTGGAGGTAGGCCGGCCGGCCGCTGACGGCGGGGTCGAGCTGCTGCCGGGACGGAAACGACGGATCGGGCCACTCGTCGTTGTACCAACCCGCGCCGATCACCCAGGCGTTTTTCGGAAGCGGCTTCGCCCACTCCTTGATGCGCCCGACCACGCCGCCAAGGTCGACGGCGCTCCCCAGCTCGAGGGACAGGTGGCGGTACGCGAGGCCCTCGAGGTGGATGTGTGAATCGATCAGCCCCGGCCACGCACGTCCGCTCAGCCGCACGACCTCGGCCCGCCTTCCCGCGGCGGCCCCCGCGCGTGGGCCCACGGCCAGTATGCGCTCGTCGAAAGCGGCCACCTCCGGCTCGCATCCGGTGAAGAGGACCGCGGAACTTACAGTCCGTACGACTTGGCGATGATCTCCTTCATGATCTCGTCGGTCCCGGCGCCGATCCGCGCCAGCCGGGCGTCGCGCCACGCCCTCTCGACCGGAAACTCGCGCATGTAACCGTGGCCGCCCAGGATCTGGATCGCGTCGTCCGCGACCTCGCAGGCGACCTGCGTCGCCAGCAGCTTCGCCTGGGAGATCTCCCGCACCGGGTACTCGCCCTCGTCCCAGCGCTTCGCCGTCTCGTAGACGAAGGCCCGCGTGGCTGCGATCTTGGTGCCCATGTCGACGAGCTTGTGCTTGATGACCTGGAAATTCGAGATCGGCTGGCCGAAGGCCATCCGGTTTCGCGCGTACTCCATGGTGTACTCGAAGACGTGGTTCGCCCCGGCGATGGCGCCGGCGGCCGTGATCATCCGCTCGCCCTGAAGCTCCCACATCAGCTGCTTGAAGCCCTCGCCCTCTTCGCCGATCAGGTTCGAGGCGGGAATGTGGCAGTCGTCAAAGACCAGCTCGGCGGTGTCCGATGAATGCATGCCCAGCTTCTCCAGCGTCCGCGAGACCTCGAATCCAGGCGTCCCCTTCTCGATCACCAGGAGGTTGTATCCGGCGTGGCCTCGCTCGCGCTCGCCCTTGGTGACGACCAGCGCCCAGTGACATCGCGCGCCGTTCGTGATGAAGGTCTTGCGCCCGTTGACGATGAACTCGTCGCCGAACCGCCGGGCGACCGTCGTGATGCCCGCCACGTCCGAGCCCGCATCCGGCTCGGTGATGGCGATTGAAGCGATCTGCTCGCCCCGAATCGCAGGCGCCAGCCAACGCCGCTTCTGGCCCTCCGTCCCGAACTTGAGAAGGGGAGGCGTGGCCATCTCGGTCTGGACGGCGACGGCCATACCTAGGCCTCCGCTGCCGACCCGCGCCAGCTCCTCGGACAGCACGACGGCCGAGAAGTAATCGCCGCCCTGACCGCCATATTCGGGCGGGTAGCGGAGACCCAGGAACCCAAGCTCGCCAAACCGCTCGAAGATGGAGTCGGGGAAGGTCTCCTCTTCCCACTCTTCGAGGTGGGGTCGGACCTCCTTCTCGAGGAACTTGCGGATGTGCAGCCGGAGCTCCTCGTGGGCGTCCGTGAAGTACATCGCGGCCTGAGTGTAGGGCCGCCCACGGAGCCGAGTCGGCTTACGGTATGATTCGCGGCCGAACCGCAAGCGTTCGATCAAACACGCGCTGGGAGTTGGATTGGGCTCTGTAATCAAAAAGCGGCGCAAGAAGATGCGCAAGCACAAGCACAAGAAGATGCTTAAGAAGACGCGATGGCAGCGTCGCGCGCACGCCTAGGAGGTCTATAGATGGGCTGGATCATCCTGCTGGTCGTCGTCCTCCTGATCGTCGGCTGGCTCGTGCTCACGTACAACGGCCTGATCGCGGCCAGAAACCGGACCCAGGAAGCCTGGTCCGAGATCGACGTCGAGCTGAAGCGACGCCACGACCTGATCCCGAATCTGGTCAACACCGTCCAGGGTTACATGGGCCACGAGCGGGGCACCCTGGAGGCGGTCACCAACGCCCGCGCCAACGCGGTCGCGGCCGGGGCGACGGGCGACCCGTCGAAGATCGGCCAGGCCGAGAACATGCTGTCCCAGAGCCTGCGCAGCCTGTTCGCGGTCTCGGAGAACTACCCGGACCTCAAGGCGATCTCCGCCTTCACCAACCTGCAGGAGACGTTGACCGCCACCGAAGACAAGCTCGAGTTCTCGCGCCGGTTCTACAACGGCAACGTCCGCGACTACAACATCAAGCTCCAAACCCTGCCTACGTCGCTGATCGCCGGGGCGCTCGGATTCAAGCCGTTCGGCTTCTTCCAGGCCGACGAGGGCGACAGGGCCGTACCGCAGGTCAGCTTCGGCAACATGCCTGCACCCGGATCACCGAGTTCCCTGCCACCGCCTGCTGGACCTGGTGGACCTCCCGCCCCGGGCTCGGCCGGGCCGCCGCCGCAGAGCTAGCCACCCGACTTCGACCAGTCCGTGTCAAAGCGGGCGCGGTAGGCCGCGACCGCGGCCGGGTCGCCGGTCTCGATGTCCAGCTCATGGTTGACGCCAAGCCCGCTCACCGTCCAGTTGGCCGAGCCCAGCACTAGCTCGCCGTCGAAGAGGCCGATCTTTGCGTGCAGCAGCACACCTCTCGGCACCGGATACCAGCGCACGGCAACGCCTCCGGCCCGCAGCATCGTGGCGGCGTGGAGGTTGTAGGCCTGATTCGGGTCCAGCACCACGCGCACGTCGGCGCCCCGGCGATGGGCAACCACTAGCTCCGCGATGAGCTCCGGGTCGGTGAGCGTGTAAACCTCGGCGAGCACTCGGCGCGACGCGCGGTTCAGCGCTCCCGCGAGCATGGCCCGGATCTCTTGGCCAGGCGCCGTCTGGGCCACCCCCGCAACCTCGAACGGGATTGGCGCCGGATGGCCCGCGGCGAGTGTCCAGTCCTGGTCGAAGATTCGTGTCAGGCGAGCGACCTCGGCCTCGCTCCGGGTCTGCAGGACGTAGTCGTGGTTGCGGTCGCTGTGCCGGCCCCAGTTCATGCCCCCGACGGCCGCCTCGCCGTCGGCGATGAGCAGCTTGACGTGGTCGATCTGGTGGCGCGAATCGTCGACGGGGTAGGCCCGCTCCGGCACGCCAAGGGAGTCCAGCCTCGCTGCAGATTGCCGGTTTGCCGCGACGGTCGGATCGGTGATGACGCGAACGTCAACATTGCGATCCCGAGCCGCACCCAGGGCCTGGACGAGCTCCAGACGCCCAAGCTCGTACATCTCGACCATCACACGGTCGCGCGCCGCGGCGATCAGCCCATCCGCGAGGGTGAAGATCGCGGCGTCCTGCCACAGAAGCACCTGACCTTTCGGAGGCGGCGACGCGTGACGTACCACCGTCGGGCCGGCTGATACCGGGCTCGAGCAGCCCACCGGGGAGAGGAGGAAGCAGAGCAAGCAGGCCACTCGAACCACAGCCCGCCCAAGGTACCGAGCTAGGCAGCCCGCGCCAACGCAGCCTGTTAAGGCGAAATAACCGCTAGAGCGTCTCCACGCGCATCCCTGCACGCGCCCCCAGCAAGCGGTCGGCCCGCGCCTCGCGCACGCCAACCTCGAGATAACCCATGCTGCCTACGTAAACGAACGGTTCGCCCGGCCGCGCCTCAGAGTAGGTCTTGGCCGTGGCGGTGATGTCGTGGTTGTGGATTCGCAGGCGACGCACCGGCGGCTTGAGGTTGGTCACAAGGTTGCCGAACCCATCCGTCCACAGCACGCGCGGGCCGCTGTCGGGCAGGCCGACGGGCGGGTCGGTCGCGGGCCCGAGCGACTCGAGCGGCACGCCCGAGGCCAGCGCCGCCGCGGCCGGCGCGAACACATCGCGCCCTTCGAAGGTCGGCGCGGCATGTGGACGGGGTGCCAGCTCGTGCACGGACTGCACTCCGACCTCGTCGATCACGATCGCGAACAGTCCGTTGTCGGGCCCGATGTAAAACCTGCCGCCGGCCTGGACGATGAGCCGCCGGCGCGTCCCTCCCACACCGGGGTCGACCACCGCGAGATGCACCGACCCGCCGCCGAAGTGACGCGTACCGGCAAACAACATGAAGGCGCCGGCGGAAACGTCGAAGCGGGGCACCTCGTGCGAAACATCCACCAGCACGGCGCTTGGGCAGCCGGCAAGCACGACACCTTTCATGGCGGCGACAAGTGGCGAGCCAGAGCCGAAGTCGGAGGTGAAGGTCACAATCGGCGGCCCGCTCAGGCCGCTACCAGTACCTTGTCTCTTTCCAGGGGTCTGCTTCGTCGTGATATCCGCGCTGCTCCCAGAAACCAAGCCGGTTGCGTTCCATGAACTCTAGCCCGCGCAACCACTTGGCAGATTTCCAGAAGTATTTCGAAGGCACGAAGAGACGTAGCGGCCAGCCGTGGTCAGGGGTGAGGTCCTGGCCGTTCCACGCGTACGACAGGAGGTTGTCTTCGCCGTCCAGGACGCTCAGGGGCACAGAGGTCGTGTAGCCATACTCGCAGTGCGCCATCACGTACTTCGCTTCGGGCTTGGGCTTGACGCGGTCGAGGATCGCGCGGATCGGCACTCCCGTCCACCGATCGCCAAGGCGGCTCCAGCCGGTGACGCAATGAATGTCGGCGACGACTTCCTTTAATGGCAGCGCCCGCAGCTCGCCGTAGTCGAGCCTAAGCGAGTTTTCGACCGCGCCGAAGACGTTGAAATCCCACTTTGCGATGTCGATCTTGGGCACGGGCCCGAAGTGAAGGAGCGGCCACCGGTCTGGCGCCGTCAGGGTCTGGCCGGGCGGAATCCGGGCAGGGTCGACGCCTGCGGGGACGCGGTTGCTTTTGAAGAACGACGCCATTCGGGCGAGTATAGGAGCGCGGGTATACTCGACCTCCGCCCCGCTTCACGTCTGGTCGTGGGCCCGTAGCTCAGCTGGGAGAGCGCGTGAATCGCACTCACGAGGCCAGGGGTTCGAATCCCCTCGGGTCCACTTTTTGTGGGAGATCTGGGCAGCCGCCTCAGATTGCAACCTGTGACGCCCAACGCTTCGGCCAGACGATCCGCCATGCGCCGGCTGTACCGCGAATGCGTGGCCATCTGCCGTGCACAGGGAATCGGCGCCCTGCTGGTGCCAGTTCCGGCCCTCGCGTCAGGTCCCACCGCCGGGCCCAACCACCTCGTCGACCTCGACCACGGGCTGCTGTTCCCGCAAAACACGCAAAACGAGCCCGCCACCACTCGCGATCCGATCAGTGTGTGCTCGTGGCAGGTGCAAACGAGGAAGGCGCTGTTTCGCGGACATATGACGACGGACAGACCTGGTCGTACCCCGTCGTTGCCCCCCGGTATGAGCGCGCGAGTCGACTGCTACCCACGGCGGACCTCGCACGGTGGTCGCGCCCAACCCAACACGAGCTGCCCCGGCAACTTCGGCGACACCGACACGTACGTCGCCTCGATCGGGCTCTAACCAGAGCATTCCACGAAAGGCGCCGGCTCCCACCGACGCCTTCGCGTTCGATTCGTTGCCAGACCGATTAGTCTCCTGAGGCTCCCTCGTCTAATCCGTAGTCACTGTGTAAGGAGATGGTCATGGGCGAAATCCTCGTGCACGAATTCATCACCCTCGATGGTGTGATCGAGGACCCTTCGTTTACGTTCGGTTTCTCGTTTGATCCCAAGATGGGAACCGCGATCGCTGGAATCATGGGTCGAGCAAGGCGATCTTGTTGGGACGCCGTACGTACGAGCTGTTCGCACCGGCGTGGTCCAGGCGGACAGCGGAAGACGACCCCGGCGCTCCGTTCATGAACGAGTCGCCGAAGTACATCGTGTCCCCAACACTGACGGACGCCGACTGGAACAGCTCGACCGTCGTTGGCGCCTACAGTGCTGACGCGATTCGGGCTCTGAAAGAGCGAACCGACGGGAACGTCTACGTCAGCGGCAGCGGCACGCTCGTTCGCGCGATGCTCGCCGATGGTCTGGTCGACGAGCTCCACCTGTTCGTCTATCCGGTGACACGGGGCTCGGGCAGCCGCCTGTTCGCCGACGGCAGCCCTGCGGCGAGATTCACTCTCAAGGGAGCGGAGACGTACGAAAACGGAGTGCTTCACCTGACCTACAGACCTGCCGACTAGCGTCACACGAGTGCCGCCTGCCTCCCAGCCGGCCCCCGGCAATTCGACGCCCAAGCATTCACAGCTCTCCGCCGTAAGCGTTCCGATCAGCTCGAGAAGGACAGTTGCGGGAGTGATAATCCGGCGATGGCGAGCCAGACCGATCGTCCCGAGCTCTTCACCGGCCTGAGAGAAGGCGCGCTGGTGCTCGCCGACATCTCCGGTTACTCGACCTTTGTCACCCAAACCGAGGTCGATCACAGCTGGTCGATCCTCCACGAGCTGCTCGACACGATGGTCCGCAGCCTCGCCGGCCGGATGGATGTGTCCCAGGTCGAGGGCGACGCCATCCTGTTTATCAGCGGGCTCTCGACGGCTGAGGTCATTGAGTCGCTGGAAGGAACCTTTGTCGCGTTCCATCGCCGGCTCCGCGATATGCAGGCTGTGACCACCTGCCCATGCAGCGCGTGCGCGAACATCGGCATCCTCAAGCTCAAGTTCGTTGTGCATCACGGCAAGTTCTCGAGACAGCGATTAGGCAATGTCGAGCAGCTGCACGGCGCGGACGTGATCATTCCCCACCGCCTCCTGAAGAACAAAGTGCCGTCCAAGGAATACCTCCTGGTCACGGACGCGGTGCTCCAGCGCCTGCCTGACGACGTGCAGCGCCGCTTCACCCCTCATGCCGAAGAATTCGACGTGGGTCCGATCTCAGGCGGCTACGAAGAGATCGGTTATCTGTGGGACCTCGCCCAGGCGGCAGAGAGGAAACGCGTGCTTCCCGAGGAGGCGTTCCTGAACTCCGAGGTGACCGTTGACGCACCGTTCGCGGCGGTCTACAAGCGAATGCTGAGGCCCGAGGTGATGGAGCGCTATCTGTTTTCGGACAATGTCGAGGCGATCCCTGGCGCCCGCGGAGAGGACCTCGGCGCCGAGTTCCACTGCCACCACGGCGGCAGCATGGTCAGCATGCGCGTGGTGTCTCTGGACCCTGAGCGGGAGATCACGCTCATCGCCGACCAGCCGACACCGATGCACATCACGACGCGCATGAGCGACGCCGGCGACGGCCGGACGAAGATCGGGCGTTCATTCCTCTGGGACGAACCCGCGGATCCCGAGGTCGCCGAAACGCTGCGTGAGATGATGCAAGCCATGGTGCTCGCCGGCGAGGTAGCGATCAAGTCGGTGTTCGAGGAGGCGGGGTAGGAGCTTTAGCCCTCCGGACCCAGGATCCCCTCCTCCAGCGCTCGCATCCGCTCTCGCTCCATCTCCAGGTCTTGCTCCTGCAGGTCTCGGAAGCTGGGCCCGGACGGCTGCCCGGTGCGCCTTCCTCGGCCCCGGGCGTAGAGGAAGAGGAAAAGGGCGAAGGCCAAGAACGGGACGGCAAAGACGGACAACCCGCCGAGGAACTTCAGCCAATCGGGGGGCGGCGCGCATGCGGCCGGGGTAAAGCTCATGAGGCCCGCTGTGCTGGGCGTGTAGACAACGCCGTGAAGAGCGTCAAAGGCGGCCGCATGCGCCTTTGGCGTCGCGGCCACCGAGCCGAGGAACTCACCACTCCCGCTGAAAATCCCAACCGCACTATCAGAGCCGCCGTGCGGCGAGGCGACCACGAAGCGGTCGGCCGAGGAGTCATAGGTCACGATGTCTCCGCCCTGGACGACGCGCGAGACCTCTTGCGCTCCGGTGTTCAGGTTCACCAGCCCGACGCTGCCGCCGCACGTCACCATCGCCAGCTGTCGCGTCGGATTGATGCCCAGGCCCGCGGGGTGGCACTTCTTGATCACGTAGGTTCGCGTCACGTTTCCGGTCGCGGGGTTGATCTGAAGCAATGAGTCAGGTCCCGGCGCCGTCACATAAACCATGCCGTCCGCCGGGTCGTAGCGCGGTTGCTCCACCGTCGTCTTGGCAGCCAGCCGCAGCCTCACCTTGTTGGTGGCAGTGTCCACAGTCACGACCTCCTCGCCGGTGCCGACATATAGTCGCTGAGTCTTCGGGCTGTAGTCGAGCAGGTCGGCGTTGGCAGTGTGGACCTTGATGCTCTCGATGACCTGCATGGACTTCGGCGAGCTCGCCTCGGTGTCGATCACCGCGACGGTGCCGCCTGCCACCGCTGCGTACAGGCGATGGCGATCGGGAGCGAGCGCCAAGCCATTCGGGGCGCCGTCGAGCTTGATCGTGCTCAGGAAGCGCGGGGTCGCAGACGAAATGTCGACCACGTCGACTCCCTTGCTGGTGCGGTCAGCCAGATACAGCCGGTGTGAGGTCTGATCTGCCTCCAGGACGTCGAACGTGCCGGCGGCGATCACGGGCATGGTTGCGGTGCGGACCGTCGTTTGGCAGCTCGTGCAACCAGCAAGCAAGACCACCCCACCGGCGGCTGCCAGCGCCGATGCGATGGCGGTGAAGATGGCGGCAGCGAACGAGCCGGCGGGCTTCATACACACGAAACGTCGCCGCCCGCGGAAGTACGGACCGGGGCTGGGTCAGGCGGCCGCGGGTCGGCTTGCTCGGGTCTCCCCAGTCTCACCCGGCCAAAGGACGCCGGTGAGATAACGCGACAGGATCGCAGGACCCAGCGAATACCCGATCACGACACCGGCCATCTCGAGCAGCGCCGCCGGGTCTGATGCCCGCACGTCGAATCCGACGATCAGCGCGACGCCCGCCAGTCCCACCACCAGACCGGACAGAGTCGCGAGCCCCAGGTGCTCACGACTGCCAAGCGCGGTTGCGATCACAACGCTGACAAGTGGCACCGCCGAGATGAGAAGACCCGCGAGCGCGCTAGTAATGTGCTGCTCCGCGCTCGAGAGGAGCAACCAGGGCACCGCGACCTCGACGGCAGTGAAAAACAAGAGCGGAATCCATTTGCCGCGGATCGCGGCCAGCCCACCTCGCGAGAATGCGAACGGCAACAGGATCAAAGCAGCCGCGGAGGTGCGGAAAAAGACCAGCGTGGGTGGCGACAGCTCACCGACGGCGACACGAATGAACAGGTAAGGGATGCCCCAGATCACGCACATGGCGGCAAACAGCAAAAGACCTCGCCGGCTCACAGGCGTTCTAACCTACCGGCCGGCGGCGGTTTTCCGCTGGACCGGCTATGCCTCTATGAACGTGGTTGCGGTCTCCTTGATCGCCGCTGGTGAACGCGCCGACAGATACATGTACAGGACCACGCCGATGATCAGCCAGACCAGGACGATCCACGGCGCGTAGCTGGCGGGCGGCGCCAGGCCGACGATGCCGAGTCCGAAAAAGTCGATGCCGAACGACGCAATCAGGACCGGGATGAAGATGATGATCCCCAGCACCGGCACGATGACGTTCCATACCGGGTTGAGCTCGTCGCGATGCTCGCGTGTGTAGAAGACGATGTTGGCAAGGTTCGTGAGGATGTAGATACAGACGATGATGAGCGTCGCCACAGTGCCGAGCAGCGCGAACGCCAGCAGTGGACCACCGAGTACCAATCCGAGGATCAGCGCCACGGCGATGCCGAGGGCGCCCTGGACATGGACGGCGATGTATGGCGTCTTGAAGCGTGGGTGCACGCTCGCCAGCACGCGAGGAAGAATTCCAACCCTGGCCAGCGCGTAGCCGACGCGCGTCGCCGCGTTCGCCCCGGCGTTGGAGTTGGCAAACGCGCTGTTGATGATCGCGAGCAGGACCAGGATGGCGAATGGTCCCCAGACCTTGGAAGCGAGGCCGTCCCACGGGTCGCCGCCGTTGAAGGCGAAAAAGCCATTCTTCGGATCGGCTGCCTTGTCCGGCCCGAAGTAGACGATGGCGCCGTAATAGCAGATCAGATAAAAAACGCCGATCAGTACGCAGGAAAGAATCACCGCACGCGGAATCGTTCGCTTCGGGTCCTTCGCTTCCTCGCCCAGCGGAGCTGAAGCCTCAAAGCCGATGAAGGCGAGCACCGTGTAGACCATGCCGGCGAAGACCGAGCCCAGGCCGCTGGAGTTTCCCGTACCAGGGCTGAAAACGTTGAGCGTGTTGTTGGAACCCGCGGCGAAGATCAGCGTGATCCCGAGCGCGAGGAAGACGACGATCTCGAACGCGCCGAGGACCACGCCGGTCTCGGTCGAGATGCGAACGCCGCGGTAGACCAGCACCCAAACCCCGATACCCGCAAGCGCCGCCAGCGGAGCCCACAGCCAGGTCGGAGTGTTGAAGTGGCTGTTCAGGTACACGCTGATGACGTTGCCGAAGATGAGATACAGCAGCGGGGCCACGAGGGGCTCGGCGAGCATGAAGCCCCAGGCGACGAAAAAACCGACCGTCGGATGGATTCCTCGGGCGCTGTATGTGTACAGGCCGCCCGCCGACGGCAGGTGCCGGGCGAGCTGCCCGATGCTGATCGCGACGAAGAGACAGGCCACCAGGGCGAGCAGCACCGCGAGAGGCGTGGCGCCCCCCGCGTACGTGACGGCAAAGATGATGGAGAAAGCGACGGCCGCTGCCGGCGCCATGTGGGTGATCGACTGGAACAGAACCGGAGCCAGGCCGATCGCGTCCCGCTGCAATCGGGTGACAGCGTCTGATGCACTCTGCACGCTCATACGTCTACCCCTCCCCCAAACAGTTGCGTCGGAGATAAGATCCCGCCCCGCCGCCGGCGCGTCAAGTAGGCGCTGAGCTCAGCCCGTTTCTAGGGTGATGTTGATGCGATTCAGGCTCACCCGGTGGATGATGTGGATGGCGCTCGCCGCCGCCGCGATGTACTTCTTCGATCCCGACCGCGGCGTCCAGCGGCGCCAGGAGCTGCGAGCCAAGATCGACAGCTACCGCCGGGCGGCCGAGCGGACAAAGCTCGAAACAAGCCCCTGACACCAGAATGGGCCGGTGGCCCAACGCGCACAGGTTCTTGACCGGCGCTCGCTGAACCGCGCGCTCCTGGCGCGCCAGCTTCTCCTGGAACGGCGCATCGCCTCGGCGGTCGCCGCGATCGAGCGTCTTGTCGGCATGCAGGCCCAGGCTCCGAACCTTCCCTACGTCGGCCTCTGGGCGCGACTCCGAGGATTCCGTCACGAGGAGCTCTCGCGCCTCATCGAGACGCGCAAAGCCGTCCGTCTTTCCCTGATGCGAAATACCATCCACCTGGTCACCGCCCGCGACGCGTTCGGCATCAAGCCTCTGTTCATGCGCCTGGGGGAGCGTGGCTACCTTCGCGGCAGCCCGTGGGGGCGCGACATGCGCGACGCCGACCTGGCGTCAATCGGACGGGCGGGCCGCGAGATCATGGGCGAGAAGCCCCGCACAGTCGCCGATCTCGCCAAGCATCTTGCGCGGCGCTTTCCCAGCCATGACGGGGTGGCCATGGCATACGGCGTCCGCTACATGGTGCCGCTTGTGTTCACGCCGCCCCGCGGCGTCTGGGGCGCGCGTGGCCTGGTGACCCTCACGACGTTCGAGGCCTGGCTCGGCCGGCCGCCCGGCCCCGCATTCGATGAAGAGGACTTCGTCGCCCGATACCTGGGCGCGTTCGGTCCGGCCTCGCCGGCGGACATGCGGGCATGGTCCGGCCTCGCGGTCAAGCCGGTGTTCGAGCGACTTCGCCCGAGACTGCGCGTATTCCGCGACGAGGAAGGACGCGAGCTGTTCGACCTCCCCAAAGCGCCGCGCCCACCCGGCGAGATCGAAGCTCCGGTCCGTCTCCTCCCCGACTATGACAACATCCTGCTGGCGCACGCCGACCGCACGCGCATCCTGGCTCCGGGCCGCCACCTGGGTCTGTTCAGCAGCAACGGCATCATGAAAGGCTCGGTGCTCGTGGACGGATTCGTCCGCGGAGCCTGGATCCCGGCCCGCAACGACGGCACGGCCACACTTGTCATCACGCCGTTTGAAAAGCCGCTGCCCAAGATCGAGGCGCGCTGGGTCGAAGAAGAAGGGCTACGCCTTCTCGACTTCCTGGCGCCGGGCGAGAGGCATGAAGTTCGCTTCGGCGCGGTGAAAAGCTAGGCGGGCGCTGGAACGGCGCTGGCGCGGGGCACGAAACCCGCGGGCTCCTCTTGCGAAAGCACCGCCAACGCTGCCTCCACCACCAGCGGATTCCACTGGGACCCCGCGCCGCGACGGAGCTCTTCCATCGCCGTAGCCCACGGCCTTGCGCCGCGATAGGCGCGCGCGGTGGTCATCGCGTCGAGCGAGTCGGCTACCGGGATCACCTGCGCGATCAGGAGCAGCCGCCGCCCGACCGCCGCGTTGGGATATCCGGCCCCGTCGTATCGCTCGTGATGCGTCAGCACCAGGTCGACCACCTTTCCGTACTCGGAAAATTGGGCGAGGATCTCCACGCCAAGCTTGGGATGGGTTTCCATGACCCGCCGTTCGTCGGAACTCAGCCTGCCTGGTTTCAGGAGGATCGAGTCCGGAATCCGGATCTTGCCGATATCGTGGACTTTGGCCGCGAGCTCGAGCACCTCGATCTCGGAGGAGCTGCAGCCCAGCTTGCGCGCGATCGCATGGGCGTAGACAGCAACCCGCTGCGAATGCTGGTAGGTATACGGATCGCGCCGGTCGACCTCATCCGCCATCCGTTCCATGGCGCGGATGCTTTCGTGCTTCAGCTGGATGCGGTGTTGGAACGATCGGTAGACGAGGTACGCAGCCATCAGGATCAGCAGCAGAAGCCAGGGGAAGGCCGCCGCGGCCAGGGCCGCCGCAGCCCCAATGAGGTAAAGGCTCGCGAACTGTCCCAGCACCATCCTCTGCTTGTGCATGGCGACGGTGATCGGATTACGCGCGGTCGCCAAAGCCTCCGCCGTCGAGACCAACAGGAGGTTCGTCCCGTACATGGCCGCCGCCGCCGCGACGATGACAAGGGCGTCCGTGGGCGTCAGCTCAAGGCGCGACGGGACTCCTGTTGCACCCAGGACCAGACCCGCGGCGAGGACTGAGAGGTAGCCCTGACCGGAGTTGAAGAGCAGGCTCAGTCCGATCGTCCGCAGCGGCGGCGTCTCGCCCGTCAGGCGAATCCTCTTAGCCGCCGAGATCACAACGTCGGTGGCCAGGACGCAGCCTACCAGCGCTGCCGCCTGCCACACCGGCAGCAGCAGCGCGGCGGCAAATGAGACCGAAGCGGCGACGCTGACTTTCACTGTCAGGCTGATGTGGAGCGGGAACCTAAGCGCCAGGACGCCCGCCAGGGCCAGCGAAGCGACGAGCCAGAAGTTCGGGGGGCCCGCCGCCAGGTGGTTCCAGGTCGCCCCAAAAACCACCGTCGCGGCAAGCCCGACAGCCAACCGGTATAGATCAGATCGACGCCGCGGCGCCATTTTCTCTACGGGGTTGCCAGCGTGAACCTGAGATGGACCGGCGTACCGCTCGTCCCGTTCGCCTGCGCATAAACCGTCCCGGTTCCCAGGAGTCCGCTGGTCACCATGTCGTGCACCTGATAGCGAAGCAGGAGCCCGGTCGGAACAGAGATCGTCATGTCGACCAGAGTGTGGGGGCGCCCCACCGCGTCGTACACCCGCGAGACCTTGTAGCTCTCGAGCGGCACTCCCAGGTCGAGGACGCTGGAGGTCCATACGCTGTCGTACACAGGGACGATGTGACCCGCCGGGGTGACCACCAGGACGAGGGGATCCCATTCACAGTGCGTAAACATGGCTCCCGCCGGGACGGGCGAAGCCACCAAAATCCCAGCCGCGAGCGCAGCGGCCAATACCACCCTCTTCACTTGCTTCCCAACCCTCCTGATGTGGTTTAACCAGAACCACTCACACCCCAGCGGTTCGACAACGCTACTCGGAACTGTTTAGGTCGCCGCTTAAGGAGCTGTTAAGACTCGTATGCGCTATGCAGGCCCTCACGCGCCGATGTCCTTGCGCGCGAAACGCAGCGAGCCGAACGCCAGCGCCGCGGCGCCGAGGGCAACCACGACGGCCAGGTTGGCGAGCTCGAGACCATGCAGAAGCGGGGTGCCGTAGTAGTAGAAGGCGGACAGCCGCAGGGTGATGTCCGGCCACTTCAGGTCGGGCCCGATGAAGCTGATGAAGAACCACGCCGCCAGCAAAAAGCTGAGGAGCCCGGTGTCGGCGGCGTTGCGCAGCCAGCCCGATGCCAGATAGCCGATGGCGGCGATCAGCAGCCCCAGGGGGATCATGCCCAGGGTGGCCTCCGCCAGGTTGGTCGGGTCGAGCTTCACCCCGCCGAGCGCCGAGGCGCCGGCCGTGGCCGCCAGGGTGGCCACCCCGACGATGACCGCGGCGGTGGCCAGGGCCGCGAATCGACCCAGGAGCACCTTGGACCGCGACTGGGGGGTGGACAGGATGATCTCGAGCCGCCCCTCATCCTCGTCGGTCTTCCAACGGCTGACCTGGGTCACGGCGAAGGCCATCAAAAGGACCGGCAGCAGCTCGAACATGGCGCCCAGGAAGATGGAGTTGAGCGCCGTCCCACCGCCGCCGATGTTCTTCAAGATCCCCAGGGCCGGCGACGAGCCCGACGAGCTGTTGAGGAGATCGTTGAGCTTGCCCACCATCTGTTCGACGACGACCACCATCCAGGCCGCGAAGCCAGCGATCAAAAGAGTCCACCAGAAGGTCGGCATCGCGATCATGCCGAGGCTTCGCGCGTAGACGGAGCGAAGCGACCAGTCGCCGGTCGGCAGCGCCCTGCTGGGAATCGCGGCGCGCAAGGGCAAGCCCGGAATCCTGACCACGTCCCCCACGTCCCGGCGCACGAAGAGCCAGACGGCGGCGCCGCTCAAGACCACGGCCAGGCCGAGCAGAACCAGCATGCCGCCCACGCTCGTCCCATAGCTCGGGATCAAGGGCTTGCTGAGGTTGTAGTAATAGATCGGCGAAAGCCGCGAGACCCACTCGGTGTTCGGGACGACACGGTGGACCATGTCGACCACGATGAAGACGATCAGCAGGCCGCCGGTCGCTCCGGCTGCCGGCCCGCGCTCGTGGGTGAACTGGGAGATCAAAAGGGCGATGCATCCGATGACGGCGCAGATCAGGGCGAGATCCAGCCCGAAGAGAAGCCCATCCAACAGGATGAAGTTGCCGTGGAAAGCCACTCCGCCGAGGTAGGCGAGGACGCCCGCGATCATGCCGATGGCGAGGAGCGCCGTCCACAACGCCGCGAGCTTCTCGAGGGCCACTCGGGCCCGCGTCCGCGGCATCGAAAGGAGGACGTCCAGCGAGCCGCGGTCCTCCTCTCCCCGCAGCATACGGCTGGCAGCGAGCAGCGGCCAGACCCCGACCAAAAAGATGAAGATGCCGATCTTGAAGGTCGCGTACCCGCCCACCGTGCCGGTGGCGACCGGTTCCGCGTTCCACGCGAACTGCGCGGCCAGCGCGACAAGGGCGGCGCGGGCCTGCGGCGTGCTGATCAGGGTGGCGACGCTCGCCATCGGGGAGATGATGACCAGGCCCATGCCGATGCCCCAGCCGAGGATCGCGATCCTGTAATCGCGCAGCGTCTTGAGGTAGACGCTCCTAAGCACGGGCCACCTCCCTTGCTGCCTGCCCGTCCTGCTCGTAGAACCGCAGGAAGACGTCCTCGAGGCTTGGCTCGTAGCTCGTCAGCGAAATGACCGGGTATTGCGCCGCGGCTTTGATCACCGCGTCGGCAGGACCCTGCATCTGGAGGCGCACGCCGGAGCCGTTGCTCAGCGTCTCCACCGCCACCACCCCGTCGAGGTGCTCGAACCTCGCCGCAGGAACCTGTCGCCCGAACGAGATCGTGATCTCGTAGCGCTTGATGTCCTTCAGCTCATGCACGCCGCCGACCCGGACCAGACGGCCCTCGCGGATGATGCCGACCCGTGTGCACGTCTTCTCGACCTCGCTGAGAACGTGCGAGGAGAGAAATACGGTGCGGCCTTCGTCGCGCGCCTCTTTGACGAGCCCGTCGAACTGCTGCTGGTTGAGTGGGTCGAGGCCGCTGGTCGGCTCATCGAGGATGAGCACTCGAGGTCGGTGCATGAAGGCCTGAATCAACACGACCTTGCGCTTGTTGCCGGTCGAGTACTGCCGGAACTTGCGGCTTGTGTCCAGGTCGAACGTCTGGATGAGGCGCTGGAGATAAACCTTGTCGACACCGCCCCGCAGGCGGGCGAAGTATTCGAGGATCTGGCCGCCGGTCAGGTTCGGATCCAGCGAGGGCTCACCCGGGACGTAGCCGATGAGACGCTTGACGTCCAGCGACTGCCGCCAGCATTCGAAGCCCGCGATCCGGGCCGAACCGCCGTCGGCTCGAATCAACGCCATCAGGATGCGGATCGTCGTCGTCTTGCCCGCGCCGTTGGGCCCGAGGAAGCCGAACACCTCGCCCTCGGGGACCTGAAGGGAGACATCGACGATGCCGCGCTTAGCGCCGTAGCTCTTGGTGAGTTTCTCGACTTCGATGACCGCTGTCATTTCGCCTCCTAGGAATGCCCCTACCCGAACCACTCGCGAAGGACCGCTGTGTCGGCCAGGTGGATCGACCCGGCTGGAACGCCCAGAATCCGCTCGAACGCCATCGTGTAGTTGGCGAAGGTTCGCTCCACCGCGGAAAGCCCGATCCTCTGCTCCTGGCGGTCGATGTAGAGCTCGGTCGCGATGTCTTGAAAGCCCTGAAGCAGCATGACCAGGACGCGCGCCGTCTCCACCGGTACGTCGCAATGAAACGTCCCCTCGTCGATGCCTTGCTCCACGATCCTGGAAAGGACGGGCGTCATGCGGGTCACCAGGCTCCGGCGCAGCTTCTCCCTGACGATGGCGTTTTCGTCCGACATCCAGACGGTCATCAGGGCGAGCACCAGCGACTTCCGCTCGGTCTTCCAGCTCCCGATGCCGCTGAAGACACGCTCGAGCTTGAGGACTGCCGGCAAGCTTGTGTCGTCGACGATCGGCTGGACGGCCGCTAGCCCGGCATGCACCATGCGGTCGATGACCGCCTCGAGGAGCGCTTGCTTGGAGTCGAAGTAGTGGTAGAAGGCGCCTCGAGAGGCGTCGAGCGTGTCGAGCAGGTCCTGGATGCTCATCTGCTCGTACCCCTTGGTCTGCATCAGCCGCTGGGCCGCCTCGACGAACGCCTCCCGTCGAACCGCGTGCACCGCGACGTTGACCGTCCGCGCCATGCCTGAGATTATGACCGACCGACAGTCGGTCTGTTAATCCCCTCCAGATGACTGCCCTTCGTGCCACATCTCGAACGCGAAGAGGGTCCAGAGCTGCTTCCGGTTGTCCCGGCGCCCGGACAGGTGCTCAGCGATGATTGTGCTGACTGCGGCCGGATTGAAGAATCCCTCCCGCGACAGCCGCTCCGGCGCCAGCACCGACAGCAGCTGTTCACGCAGCGGCCCTCGGAACCATTCGGCCACCGGTATGCCAAAGCCCTTCTTGGGCCGGTCCAGAATCCTGTCCGGCAGGATTTCCCGCAGCGCGCGTTTCAGCAGGTACTTCGACCTGAGCCCGCGCAGCTTCACGCTCAGAGGCAGGGCCGTCGCGTAGGCGACGAAATCGTTGTTCAGCAGGGGTACGCGCCCCTCAAGCGAGGCCATCATCGACGCGCGGTCGAGCTTGACCAGGATGTCGTTCTCGAGGTAGAGCCGCATGTCGATCATCAGCACCTGGTTCAGCGGATCCAGAGATCGGAATTCGTCAACCAGCGGGTCGCCGTTGGACGACACGAGCTCGTCGCGGACCCCGGGAGAGAGCAACGCGACACGGTCCTGGGGCGCGAACGAACCCATCCAGCGCTGATGCCGCTCGGCGACCGCATTGGCCGCGCCGCTGACAAAGCGTTTGGCGCGGAAATCAAAGCTGAAGTTGTCGCGCGACACCGGCAGTCGCCGCACCACGGGTTCGACGAGAGCGCGCCGCAGCGCGCGCGGAGCGCGCAAGTAGTAGCCGGCGAGGCGATGAGCCTGCAGCGTCGGATAGCCGGCGAACAGCTCATCGCCCCCGTCGCCACCCAGCGCGACCGTGACGTGCTGACGGGTGAACGCCGAAAGGAGGTACGTGGGGATGATCGAGGCGTCGCCCAGCGGCTCGTCGAGGAGCGTCGAGAGCTTGGGGATGAGACCCAGAAGCATCGACGGCTCGAGAGTCAGCTCGTGGTGGTCGGTACCGAGGTGCCTGGCAACCTGGCGTGCGTACGGCGCTTCATCAAATGAGCGCTCGCGAAAACCGACCGAGAAGGTCTTCACATCACGGCCGAGCTGCGTCATCATCGCGGTCACCGCGCTCGAGTCGATGCCGCCGGACAGGAAGACGCCGAGCGGAACATCGCTCATGAGCTCCTTGCGCACCGACTCGCGAAGCACGTCTCGGAGCTGAGCGCATTCCTCATCAAGGTCGCGACCGGCTGCGTCCTCGCCGGCGTTGAGCGTCGGCGCCCAGTAGCGCCGAACCTTGGCGCTGTGGTCGGCAAGCGACCACGCCAGCGCGTGGCCTGGCCGGAGCTTGCTGATGCCGCGGATGATGCTTCGGGGCGAGGGCACGAACTCATAGGCCAGGTACTGGTCGAGCGCCACCGGATCGACGCCGCGTCGTAGCTCGGGATCGCGCAAGAGCGCCTTCAGCTCCGAGGCGAAGACCAGGCGCTCGCCGGAGATGGCGTAGTGGAGGGGCTTGATGCCCATGCGGTCCCGCGCGAGCAGCAAGGAAGCGTTGCGAAGATCGAGCAGCGCGAACGCGAATTGACCGTTCAGGCGCTCGACGAGCTGCTCACCCCACTGCTCCCACCCGTGAACGAGCACCTCGGTGTCCGACCGTGTCGCGAACGCATGGCCCGCGGTGAGGAGCTGCTCGCGAAGCTCGAGATGGTTGAAGATCTCGCCGTTGTGCACCACCCAGACCGTGGAGTCTTCGTTGTGCATCGGCTGGTGGCCGCCCGCCAGGTCGACGATCGACAGCCGGCGCAAACCGAGGCTTACGCCGTCGAGGTGAACCAGGCCTTCGTCGTCAGGTCCGCGATGGACCATCGATGCGCACATGCGGCCTGCGAGATCACGACCGCGGGCGGGGTCCCCACCGGCCACCCCGCAGATCCCGCACATCAGCGGCGAGTCACCTGGTGCGGAGGGCGGGTCTCCCGTTCGTCGCCGGCTGCCGGTGCGGCGTTCGTTCGATGACCTCGCGGACGACGTACGTCGGTTTGGCCTGCGATTCATGGTATGTGCGGATGGACAGCTCCGCCAGCAGGCCCATGAGGATGAACTGCACCCCGATGATGACCAGGACGACGGACAGAAGGAGCAGCGGGTTGTTGTGCGCGTAGACATAGGGCGGCAGCAATTTCTGACCGATGACGATCGCGGCCAGCAGGAACGCGACCGCCCACAGGCCGAAGGCTGCAAACCCGAAGAAGTACATCGGCTTGGTCGAATAGCTGCCGAGCAGCTTTACCGTGATCAGGTCGAGCATCACCCTCGACGTGCGTGTGAGTGAGTACTTCGACTTTCCGTACGTCCGGGGACGGTGATTCACGGGCAGCTCGGTGATGCGCGCACCGACCGTCGATGCGAAGACCGGCATGAACCGGTGCATCTCCCCGTACAGCTTCACGTCCTGGATGACCTCGCGCCGGTACGCCTTCAACGTGCAGCCGAAGTCACTCAGCCGGACGCCTGTGACCCTGGCGATGATCCAGTTCGCGATCCGGGAGGGCCATACACGCATCGCATCATCCCGGCGATCGCGACGCCAACCACTGGCGACGTCGTAACCCTCGTCGACCTTCGCGAGCAGATGCGGGATGTCGTGCGGATCGTTTTGCATGTCGCCGTCGAGAAAGAGCAGGACGGCGCCGCGGCTGTGGTCGATCCCGGCCTGCACCGCCGCAGTCTGGCCGAAGTTGCGGCGGAAGCTCACGACGCGCACCCGGTCATCGCGGGCGGCAAGCTGGGCGAGGCGCTCGGTGCTGCCATCGCGGCTCCCATCGTCGATGTACAGGACCTCGAAAGACGTACCCAGAGTCTCGAGCACGCCGATCAGCTCGCGGTGGAGCGGCTCGACGCTGTCGATCTCGTTGTAGACCAGGACGATCACGGAGACATATGGCGCCACGGTGGCGGCCTGGCGGGCCATCGCACCGATTATGCCTTGATAAGCTCGGCTCGCGATGACGGTTGAAGTCCTGCACATCAACGCCAACGCGCAGCAGGACAGAGTGGTGGCCGAGGCGTGGTGGGTGTTCCCCGCGGTGCCCCTTCTGGCTGCCGCGGTTGCCTTCACCTGGACGCTTCACGGCGAGCTGCAGCGCCTGTACGGAATGACCGGCTCGGCGTGGGACCTCGCCTACGACCAGCAGGTGATCTGGAACATCAGCCAGGGCTATGGCTTCTACTCGAGCTTCGCCCGCGCCAACTTCCTCGGCATCCATTTCGAGCTGATCCTCGCCGTCCTCGCGGCGATCGAGAGACTCTGGCCCAGCCCGATCGTGCTGCTCATCTTTTCGTCGGCCGGCCTCGCTGCCACCGCTCCCACCGCATACCTTTTCTTTCGAGCCCTGCTGCCCGCCGACCGGAGCGAGTCGGCGTGGATCGCCGTCGCCCTGTCGGCCCCGATCCCGTTCTGGGCCGCGATCCAGGAGGCGGCACGCGACTTCTTCCACCCCGAGAACATGGCCCTGGCCTTGGCCCTGCTCGCCGCGTGGGCCGGCATCCGAGGTCACCGCGCCGCCATGTGGTGCCTGTGCGTGGTCACTCTGACGTGCAAGGAAGACCAGGTGTACACGATCGCCGTGATCGCCATCCTGATGTCCGCTTACGGCGCTCCGCAGGTCAAGAAGCACTGGCGCTTCCTGCTCTACCTGGCCGGTGCCTGGTTTCTGATCGGCACCGGGATCGTGCAGCAGCTGTACCGGAACGGCGGGTACACCGACTTTGCGTACTACCGGTGGCTCGTCGGCCTCGACCCGAGCCTGCCGGTGTCAGCGCTCGCGATCCTGGAGGCGATGGCGCGTCCGGGCGCGCTGTTGGTGGTGGTGGCGATCTTCGCCGCGCTCGCCACCCTGCCGATGTTCGCGCCCCGGTGGCTTTTGTTGGTGATCCCGCCCTACCTCGCCAACGTGATGAGCGCCCACCAGCCGCAGAGCATGCTCGACCTGCACTACGTCCTTATTCTCTTGTTCCCGTTCATCGTCGCCGCCGGCGCCGGCGCGAGGAATCTAATCCAGATGCGCCGGATCAAACCGGTGTGGGCGCTCGCCGCGTTGCTCCCGGCGCTGATCCTGGGCTTTGTCATCGGACGCTTTCCTCCCGGCCTGCGCGCGGAGTTTGATCTCTACGCACGTCCCAACACGGTTGCTCAGCTCCAGAACGCGACGTCGATGATCCCCGCGAACGCACCGGTCAACGCTGACGACGGACTCGCGGTTTGGCTCGCCAATCGCCAGAAGATCAACGACTTTCCCGATCTGCTGGACGCCACCTGCTACGTCGTGGTCGATCGCCAGGCTTACGTGAGCAGCCCCACCAACCCGGCCCAGCGGCAGGCGGCGCTCGACGCGCTGCCCACGAGCGGGCGCCGGCTGCTTTATGACGACGCCCGCTTCCAGGTGTGGAGTCCGATTGGGGACTGACTTGTTGACCTCCCCATTCATGGGGAGGTGGCCCGAAGGGCCGCAGGGGCCTCCGCCGTAGTCTTATTGGTCACCATGGCGACGACCCCGGTCGAAGAGCGCCTTGAGCAGCTCTTCCAGCAGCGGATCGTGATCTTCGACGGGTCGATGGGCGTCATGCTCCAGCACAGAGGCCTCAGCGACGCGGAGTTTCGGGGCGAGCGGTTCCGCGACCATCCGAAGCCGCTCCGCAACAACAGCGACGTGCTTTGCCTCACCCAACCCGACCTTGTTACTCAGGTGCATCGCGACTATCTCGAGGCGGGCGCGGACATCATCACGACCAACACCTTCACCGCGACGCGCGTCTCCCAGGCCGACTACGGACTCGAAGACCACGTCTACGAGATGAACCTCGCCGGCGCACGGCTCGCGCGCAGGGCCGCGGACGACTACGAGAACCGATTTGTCGCCGGTTCGCTGGGCCCGACCAACGTCACTCTGTCTCTCTCCCCTCGCGTCGATGACCCCTCCTATCGCGACGTCACGTTCGACGAGCTGCGGGACGGCTACGCGGATGCGGCGCGGGCGCTGAAAGAAGGCGGTGCCGACATCCTTCTGATCGAGACGGTGTTCGACACGCTCAACGGCAAGGCAGCCATCGCGGCCGCCAAAGAGGTCGCGCCCGAGCTCCCCCTCTTCGTCTCGGTGACCATCGTCGACCGCAGCGGCCGCAACTTGTCCGGCCAGACCGTGGAAGCCTTCTGGGTCTCGGTCGAGCACGCGCAGCCTTTCGCCGCCGGCGTCAACTGCTCGCTCGGCGCGAACGAGATGCGGCCCTACGTCGAAGTGATGTCGCGGGTCGCGCCCGTCTACGTGATCTGCTATCCGAACGCGGGGCTGCCCAACGCCTTCGGCGGATACGACGAAGAGCCTCCGACGACAAGCCGGTTGCTGAAGGAGTTCGCCGAAGCCGGCTTCCTCAACGCCGCCGGCGGATGCTGCGGCACCGGTCCCGAGCACATCCGCCAGATCCGCGAGGCGATGGCTTCGATCCCCCGGCGTCAGGTTCCGAACCGGCCGCCGCGCGCGCGCTTCAGCGGCCTCGAGCCTTTCGAGATCAGCCCCGACTCGGGTTTCGTGGTGGTCGGCGAGCGCACCAACGTCACCGGTTCGATACGGTTCCGCAGGCTGATCGAGTCCGGCGATTTCGGCGGCGCGGTGCAGGTCGCGCTGGACCAGGTGCGCGGCGGCGCGAACCTGCTCGACGTGAACATGGACGCGGACCTTCTCGACTCCGAGGCCGCGATGGTCCGCTACCTCAACTTGCTGGCGACCGAGCCCGAGGTGGCGCGGATTCCGATCATGGTCGACAGCTCGAAGTGGTCGGTGCTCGAAGCCGGGCTCAAGTGCCTCCAGGGCAAGGGCGTCTGCAACTCGATCAGCCTCAAGGAGGGCGATGAGGCTTTCCTCGAGAAGGCGCGCAAGGTGCGCGAATACGGCGCCGCGGTGGTTGTCATGGCTTTCGACGAGAAGGGCCAGGCGGACACGATCGAGCGCAAGGTCGCCATCTGCAGCCGCGCCTACAAGATGCTCGTCGAGGAAGCCGGCATCCCTCCCGAAGACATCATCTTCGACCCCAACATCCTCGCCATCGCCACGGGGATCGAAGAGCACTCGCAGTACGCGAAGGCCTTCATCGAGGCGACGCGGCAGATCAAGCGCCTGTTCCCGGGTGTGCATGTGTCGGGCGGGATCTCCAACCTCTCCTTCTCGTTTCGCGGCAACGACCGCGTCCGCGAGGCGATCCACTCGGCGTTCTTGTACCACGCGATTCGCGCCGGACTCGACATGGGGATCGTCAACGCGGGCCAGCTCGTCGTCTACGAGGACATCCCCAAGGACCTCCTGGAGCTCGTCGAAGATGTCATCTTCGACCGCCGGCCGGACGCGACGGAGCGTCTGGTCGAGTTTGCGAGATCGGTCTCAGGCGGTGGCTCGAAGCGCGAGGTCGACCTGTCCTGGCGCGAGGGCCCGGTCGAGGAGCGTCTGAAGCATGCCGTGCTCCACGGTGAGGTCGAGTACATAGAGAAGGACGCGGAGGAGGCAAGGGTCAAGTACGGCAAGCCGTTGCTCGTCATCGAGGGCCCGCTAATGGACGGCATGAAGGTCGTCGGCGACCTTTTTGGCGCGGGCAAGATGTTCTTGCCGCAGGTGGTCAAGAGCGCGCGGGCGATGAAGCGCGCGGTCGCGTACCTCGAGCCCTTCATGCAGGCGGAGAAGGAAGCGACCGGCAGCCAGCATGTGCGCGGAAGGCTCGTCCTCGCGACGGTCAAGGGCGACGTCCACGACATCGGCAAGAACATCGTCGGGGTGGTCCTCGCCTGCAACAACTATGAGGTCCATGACCTGGGTGTGATGGTGCCGGCGGACAAGATTCTGGACGTCGCGACCGAACTCGGCGCGGATGTCGTCGGCCTGTCCGGCCTGATCACGCCCTCTCTCGACGAGATGGTGGTGGTCGCCAAGGAGATGACGCGCCGCGACTTCCGGATTCCGCTTCTGATCGGCGGGGCGACGACCTCCAAGCAGCACACCGCTGTGCGGATCGCGCCCGCGTACGACGGAACGACCGTCCACGTCCTCGACGCGTCACGCGTGATCGGTGTCGTCTCGGACCTGCTCGACCAGGGCCGGCACGATGGGTTCGAGCGCGACAACTACGCCCTGCAGGAGAAGCTGCGCGCGCAGCATTCGTCGGCGAGACGGCCGCTCCTGTCTTTGGACCGGGCACGGGCGAAGCGCCTGCGGGCTCAGTTCGACGACCTCCCCGAGCCGCCGTTCACGGGCAAAAAGATCATCGAGCCCGCGATCGCGGAGCTTCGGCAGTACGTGGACTGGACCTTTTTCTTCCACGCGTGGGAGCTGAAGGGCAAGTACCCGGCGATTCTGGACAGTCCGTCCCACGGCGCGGCCGCGCGCGAACTGTTCGGCCACGCGCAGGAGCTGCTCGACGAGATCCAGGAAAACGGCTGGCTGAAAGCGCGCGGGGTCTATGGCTTCTGGCCGGCGCGAGCCGACGGCGACGATGTGGCGCTGGACAATGGCGTCCGTTTTCCGATGCTGCGCCAGCAGGTGGATCATGGCGACGACAAGCCCTACCTGTCGCTGGCGGATTTTGTCGCGCCCAAGGGCGGCGATCACCTCGGCGCGTTCGCGGTCACGGCCGGCCTGGGCGTGGACGAGCTGGCCGGTAGGTTCGTCGCCGAGCATGACGACTACCGCGCGATCATGGTCAAAGCGCTGGCTGATCGGCTGGCGGAGGCATTCGCCGAGCATCTACACGAGCTGGTCCGGCGGTCGTGGTACGAGACCGGACCGAAGCAGCACAACGATGAGCTGATCGCGGAGAGGTACCGCGGCATCCGGCCCGCCTTCGGCTATCCCGCCTGCCCCGACCACTCCGAGAAGCAGACCCTGTTCGACCTGCTGGACGCCCGGTCGATCGGCATGGAGCTGACCGAGTCCGGCGCCATGACCCCGACCGCCGCGGTTTCGGGGCTGTACTTCGCGCATCCACAGTCGCGCTATTTCATGGTCGGCAAGATCGGGCGTGACCAGGTCGAGGACTACGCGCGCCGCAAGGGGATGACCGCGGCCGAGGTCGAGCGCTGGCTGCGCCCGAACCTCGGCTACGACGAGTGACCCTGGCCTGAGCCCGTAGCTCGGAGCTTGCGCCTCCGACCGGTGGGCCTCTACCCTATTCCTGCGCTTCTTAAGGCTGGCGAAGCGTGTATCCATACGGATCGGCTGTTCAGGAGGGGTGGACATGGTCAGAACTCGGCCTCTTCGTTTCCGGCGCCTGATCGCCGGCGTCGCTAGCTCGGTTCTTGCCCTGCCCGCGGGCGCGGTATTACCCGTGGCCGCGGGTGTCGTCATGCACCCGGTCGTGAGCGACTTCGTACAGATCACCTCGAGCACTACACCGCCGACCCAGGCGCAGTGCGCATCGGCCATCCCGGTCAAGCGGCGGTGCTTCTCGCCGCAGGCGATCCAGGCCGCGTACAACCTGGGGCCGCTTTATGCCCAGGGCATCAACGGGCGGGACGTGACGATCGCGATCGTCGACTCTTTCGGCAGCGACACCATCGCCCACGATCTGCACGTCTACGACCAGGCGTTCGGCCTCCAGCCGATGTGCGGTGAGGAAGGCGTCACGTGCACTGCAGGGATGCCAACCTTCAGTCAGCTGCACGTCCAGGGTGCGCCTCCGACCAACTCGATCCCGGGTAAGAACTCGACCGATCTGGAGACTCACAGCCTGTGGGCGATCGAGGTCTCACTGGATGTCGAGGTGGCGCACGCAATGTCGCCGATGGCGAACATCCTGCTGGTGACGACGCCGACCGCCGAAACGCTCGGTGTGCAGGGCTTCCCCGACATGATGAACGCCGAGCAGTACGTCGTCGACCATCACCTCGCGAGCGTGATCTCCCAGAGCTTCGGCTCGGCGGAGGACGCGTTCGGAAGCTTCCAGTCCCTGCTCAAGCTTCGCCATGCGTTTGTCTCGGCGGCCGGCAGTGGAGTCACCGTGCTGGCATCGTCTGGTGACTTCGGCACCGCGAATGAGCAGAAGCAGCCGCCGAAGATCTTCCCGACCATTCCTTTCCCAACCGTGTCGTGGCCGGCCAGCGACCCGCTCGTCACCGGAATCGGCGGCACCTACCTCTGCACCGACCCTAACAACACGACCACGCGCACCGTCGACAGCAGCAGCCCGCCGACCAACTGCCAGAGCAACCCTGGCGTGGCAGAGGTCGGCTGGGTCGACAGCGGTGGCGGGTTCAGCCACGTCTTCGCGAAGCCGTCCTACCAGAGCTCACTCCCCGCCGGTAGCACCGCGATCGGTGCCATGCGGGGCGTTCCGGACGTCGCGCTTCAAGCGAGCTCGCGCACCGGCGCCCTGATCTACATCTCCCTTCCTCCCCAGGGCAACGGCGGTCTCGTCTGCCCCGGCGGCAGCCCGTGCAGCACCGGCTGGTACGACATCGGAGGCACCTCGCTCAGCTGCCCGCAGTGGGCGGCGTTCGTGGCCATGGCGGACCAGATCAAGGGAGCAGGCCTCGGGCCGATCAACTCGGCGCTGTACACCGTCGCCGGCGATCCGGCGAAATACGCCAACGACTTCTACGACATCACAGTCGGCAACAACCAGGCCGACCCGACCGTGCCGGGCTATCCCGCAACCACTGGTTGGGATCCGGTCACCGGCCTCGGGACGCTCAACGCGGCGCGCCTGATCCCAGACCTGGTCGCGGCCTCGCCCTAGCCAGATGTAGGGGGACTCGCCGCGAGTCCCCCTACTTTTACGTCAACAGCGGGCGTTTTCCTCTGGCCAGGGGGACCGGCGGCTCATGCGACTCCAGGAACGCGTTCGGGTCGACAAACTTATACGGGAACGCCGGAAAGCCTGCGCACGACTTGGGCGGCAGCGCCCCATTCCACGCGTGCGGCTCGAAGTCGCCCCTGAAGACGGCAAAGTGGAGATGGGTGCGGCTGCCCATATCCGCCACGTCGGCGAACGCCTGACTGCGCTTCACGGCGGAGCCGGTGCGAAACGCCGACCTCAGCCAGACATGCCAGTACTGCGTGATCACGACCCCCGCGCTGGTTCGGTGCCGGATCAGGACGCCGCCGCGAAAGCTTGGATCGACCATGTAACCGACGATCACGCCGTCGCCCGCCGCCGTCACGGGCTGGATGCCGGTCGCGATGTCGACACCGGTGTGCAGCCACACCGCACCTGATGCGCACGCGCGCAGCGCGACGCCGTTGCACAAGCGCCACTGGCTGCCGAAGCCAAGGCAGTGAGGCGACCACGTGGGCAATGGATGCTGAAAGATGTCGGCCGAGCTGACCGCCGTCTTCGCCGGTGTTGCGACGAAGGTCGAGCTGGGACCGTCCGAGCCGGCCGGCACCGCGATCATGAGCTGCAAGGTGCCGGCCAGCAACGCCGCCTTGGCCCGGTTCATGCACCCAGTATCAACATGCGTGGCTGGCGCCAGGGTGGCCACGAGGCCGTGCCCGCGGCCGAAGATCAGGCGATGTCGACGATGACGTTCTTGATCTCGGTGTACAGGTCCAGCGCGTGGGGGCCGAGCTCGCGTCCCCAGCCGCTCTGCTTGTATCCGCCCCACGGCGTGACCGGGTCCACAATGTGATAGCAGTTGACGTAGACGGTGCCCGCCTTCAGCGCGTGCGCCACCCGATGTGCGCGCGCGACGTTGCTCGTCCACACGCCTGCGACGAGGCCATAGATGGTGCTGTTTGCCTTGGCAACCAGGTCATCCTCATCCGTGAACGGAATCGCCGACACGACTGGGCCGAAGATCTCCTCGCGCGCGATGCGCATGTTGCTGTCCACGTGCGCAAACACGGTGGGCTTGACGAAATAACCGGAGTCGAGGCCTGCCGGCCGGCCGCCGCCGGCAAGCAACCGAGCTCCCTCCCTGTTCCCGACTGAGATGTAGCCGAGCACCCGCTCCATCTGCGTCTTCGACACGAGCGGACCCATCTGCGTCACGGGATCGATCCCGGGGCCGATCCGAGTTTCCGCGACGGTCTTCAGGAGCTCGTCCAGCGTCTGGTCGTACACCTTTTCCTGGACGAACAGGCGCGAGCCCGCGGAGCAGACCTGGCCCTGATTGAAGAAGATGCCGAAGAACGCGCCCGAGACCGCCCGCGTCAGGTCCGCGTCGGCGAAGACGATGTTGGGCGATTTCCCGCCCAGCTCGAGGCTCACGCGCTTCAGGTTGCTGTCGGCCGACGCCCGCGCGATGAGCTTCCCGACCTCGGTGGAACCCGTAAACGCGATCTTGTCGACGTCAGAGTGAGCGGCGAGCCGTGCGCCCGCGATCTCGCCTCGCCCTGGCACGACGTTGACCACGCCATCGGGCACCTCCGCTTGCTGAATCAGCTCGGCGAGCATGAGCGCGCTGAGCGGAGTCTCCTCTGACGGCTTCAGGACCACGCTGTTGCCGCACGCGAGTGCGGGCGCAAGCTTCCACGCCGCCATGAGCAACGGGAAGTTCCAGGGGATGATCTGACCGACCACACCAATCGGCTCGCGCAGCGTGTAGCTCAGGTACTTGCCCGGCAGCGACACTTGCTGGGTCGCCCCATCGAGTTTGGTCACCCAGCCCGCGTAATAACGGAAGGTCGCCGCGGCGAGCGGGGCATGAAACAACAAGGCGTCGTTGATCGGCATCCCGTTGTCGAGCGTCTCGAGC
Organism: Chloroflexota bacterium; assembly: GCA_005883575.1. Taxonomy (GTDB): domain Bacteria; phylum Chloroflexota; class Dormibacteria; order Dormibacterales; family Dormibacteraceae; genus 40CM-4-65-16. Next base: position 48,107 of record VBFH01000023.1, read on the forward strand.
TGGGCGAGCTCGGTGGCGCGCTCTTCGATCATGTCGCCGATCTTCCAGAGTGCGGCGGCCCGTTCCGCAGGCGGGAGGTCGCGCCAGGTGCCGCGGTCGAACGACTTGCGCGCCGCGGCGACCGCGCGGTCGACGTCCTCCGCGGCGGCCTCTGCGACCCTGGCCAGGATCTCGCCGGTCGACGGGTCCAGCGTTTCGAAGGTTTTGCCGTCGGCGGCGTCCGTCCACCGCCCTCCGATGAAGAGCTTCTTCGGCTGGCTTTTCAGAAAAGCAGCGACTTCCAGCTCTTCGGCGATCATGGCAGCATGCTACGCGCTCACAAGGTAGGCTCTTGGGAATGTTGATGGAAGTCACCTGCAGGTGCGGGTGGACGACGCGCGGCTCGAGGTCCGAGGTGATCACCAGGGTGCGGGAGCACGGACGCAGCCAGCACCAGCAGGAGATCACCCCGGCGCAGATTCGCGCCATCTGGCGGGTCGTCGAGGGCAGTGGCGCGAAGAGGTAAGGCGCCGATCGCGTCTCTCATGGAGACGATGGGTCCGCCCATCTCCTCTCTCCCCTGGTCCCCGCATTTCGTCGCCCAGACGCTGGAGGTCTTGCCGGTCTGGCTGGGCGAGGCCGGTCTCTTCTGGATGAAGCCGATGCACGGGGAATCGCTGCGCATCGGCCTGCCTTCCTCCGCACGGCCCGCGGACGTCGTCCTCGACGTACTGAGGTGGTATCCGCTGACCCCGACCGTCGTCCACTCGACGTCGTGGCGGCACGAGGAAGGCCGGATCATCCTCACATACGTGGCGGTCGTCGAACCTCCTGGGGACCTGGCGAAGGACTCGCTCATCGCGCTTCCCGTGCATCGGGCTGAGCTCGCGCGGGGCGGCGCGATGTCAGCGCCACAATCCATCGGCGTCGACGCGGTCATCGAGCATGCGCTTCGTCACGTGTCGTGGTTGGTGCGCGACGACCCCGCCGTGATGAAGGAGCTCGAGGGCTGGAGAGAAGCCCTCGCGGGCTTCGAACCGGAGCCCTTTCGCGCGCTGGTCTGATCTCGCTGGGTTCGGAAAAAGCGCGACGCTGGGGCATCCTACCGGCCTACTACGGATGGCAGGGCGACCTTGTGGAGACGCCTTTGGCGGTCGAGCAAACGATGCTCGAATCGATGGGAGCGGGGACGGATCGGCCGCCTCGCATCCGGCGGCCGCGCCTTCCCGCTGAACCGTGTTGGCCCGCGCCCGAGCGGGCATGGGGTTGGGCGATCCAGCTGTATGCGCTGCGCTCGCGCGACAGCTGGGGCGTCGGCGACCTCGCCGACCTGCGCCGCTTCGCGCGTTGGTCGCGCCAGGTGGGCGCCTCGATCATGTTGCTCAACCCTCTCGGCGCGCAGACGCCGACGCTGCCATACCAACCATCGCCGTACTTCGCGTCGACGCGGAGGTTTCGCAACATCGTCTATCTGCGCGTCGAAGAGGTCGAGGGTGCAGACAGGGTCGACTTCGCGGCTGAGCGTGAGACCGCGCGAATGCTCAACCAGCACCGCCTCATCGACTACGACCAGGTGTTCCAGCTCAAATCGCAAGCTCTCGAGAAGGTCTTTCATGCGGCCCGGCAGCCCCGGGGCTTGGCTTCCTACGAGGCGAGACAGGGAAGCGCGCTGCGAGACTTCGCGACGTTCAATGCTCTCTGCGAGCTGTACGGGCCGGCCTGGCGCAGCTGGCCGGAGGACATGCCCACCCCACAGCCCGAGCGCGTCGCGTACCACCAGTGGCTGCAATTTCACGTCGACCGCCAGCTGGCGCGCGCGTCACGCGAGATTGGTCTCATCACCGATGTGCCGGTCGGATTCGCGTCCGACGGTTTCGATGCCTGGCGGTGGCGCGACTACCTGGCGCCGAGGATGCGCGTCGGCGCTCCGCCGGACGAGTTCTTTCGCGATGGCCAGGACTGGGGTCTACCGCCCCTCAATCCGTGGAAGCTCAGCAAGGCACACTGGGCGCCTTTCATCGACGCGATCCGGAGCGCGAGACGTCACGCCACGGGCATCCGGCTCGACCACGTGATGGGACTCTTCCGGCTTTTCTGGATCCCGGACGGGATGACCGCCGCCCAGGGTGCATATGTGCGGTACCCGGCTCGCGTCCTCCTGTCTCTCCTCGCCGACGAGAGCCGGCGCGCGCGGGCCTTCGTCATCGGCGAGGACCTGGGCCTCGTTGAACCGGCCGTGCGCCGGCAGCTGAAACAGAAAGGGTCGCTTTCCTACCGGCTCGTGTGGTTCGAGAGCTCGGACCCGGTGAGCTGGCCGCACGACGCCGTCGCCGCGCTGGGCACGCACGATCTACCCACTGTGGCAGGCATCTGGACCCGCAGCGAGCCCGAGCACCGGCTGCACCACCTCCGCGAAAAGCTCGTGCAGCTGACCCACCTGCCGGACGACACGCCGCCGGTCGACGTCGCCGTCACGGTCTACGCGCATCTCGCGCAAGGCAGGCCGCGGATGGTGCTGGCCTCCATGGAGGACGCGCTCGGCGTGCACGAGCGGCCGAACGTCCCGGGCACGACGGACGAGTTTCCAAACTGGCGACTTGCACTGCCACTCAGCCTCGAGGAGATCGAGCGGGCCGACGGCGTTGCGCGCATCGCCGCCGCGATGAAGGCCGCCGGCCGGTGACGGCTTTCGCACCGGTCGGCAATGGCCGCGTCCTCGCATACGTCGCCGCGCGACCCGGCGAGTAGCTCATACATGCGCGTGGGGCCAACGTGCTCCGGATCATTGAATCCCAGCCGCCGATGACTCGCTTTGAATGGTGGTTAAACCGATTTGCGCGGAATCCAGTCTGGGGGTTGAATGCCGTCAAGGCCGATTCGGCCGCTATTCGAGGACCGATTCGAAACATCGGTATCTTTGCGATGTGGCCAAGCGGCAGCGACTGGGTGGCACCGACCTCGATTTCTACCCGCTGAGCCAGCTGCCCCAAGCGGGCTTGGAAGATCCGTCCGGGCTGCCGATGACGGTCAAGGTCCTGCTCGAAGGCCTGATCCGGCTGGCCGAGGCGGGAATCACCGACGAATCCAACATCGGCGTGCTCGCCCGCTGGCCCCAGCCGCCACCCGCGAGCTCCGAGTTGCCGTTCCTTCCCGCGCGGGTGCTGATGCAGGACTTCACCGGTGTGCCGGCGGTCGTCGACCTCGCCGCGATGCGGTCGGCTATGACCCGCGCGGGCAAAGACGCCGGCAAGGTGGATCCGCTGGTGCCTGTCGACCTGGTCATCGATCACTCGGTGCAGGTCGACTCCTATGGCTTCCGCGACTCCTACACCCGCAACATCCAAAAGGAGATCGAGCGCAACCGCGAGCGCTACGCCCTTCTGCGCTGGGCGCAGCAGGCGTTCCACAACTTCTCGCTCGTGCCGCCGGGGATGGGGATCTGCCACCAGGTCAACCTCGAGTACCTGGCGAAGGTCGTGCAGGTGCGCGATCTCGGCGGCAGCAAGGTCGCCATCCCCGACACCTTGATGGGCACCGACTCACACACGACGATGGTCAACGGACTCGGCGTGCTCGGTTGGGGTACGGGCGGGATCGAGGCCGAGGCCGCGATCCTTGGCCAACCGGCGTATCTTCCGCCACCGATCGTGGTCGGTGTGCGTTTCGCGGGCGGGCTGCCCGCGGGCTCTACCGCCACCGACCTGGTCTTGACGCTGACCGAGATGCTGCGGCGGCATGGCGTCGTCGACAAGTTCGTCGAGTTCTGCGGCGACGGGCTCTCGAGCCTGTCGGTGCCCGACCGGGCGACGCTCAGCAACATGTGCCCCGAGTACGGCGCGACCTCGGCGCTGTTCCCGGTGGACCACCAGACGCTGCGCTACCTGGAGGTCACCGGCCGCGATCGCGACCAGATCGACCTGGTTGAGCGATTCACGAAGGAGCAAGGACTTTTCCGCGTCGACGGCACGCCGCCGCCCAGGTTTACAGAGCTGCTCGAGCTCGACCTGACCAAGGTCGAGTCCAGCGTCGCCGGTCCCAAGCGGCCGCAGGACAGGGTTGCGTTGCCGAATGTGTGGAGCAGTTTCAGCACTGTCTTCGCGCCAGGCCCCAAACCCGAGCCGGATGCGATCTCTCGCCTCACCGAGGAGGGTGGGCCGATCGACGGACGCGCGTCGGTGGCGGTCGCCGCCAAGCCCGAGGCGCAGGTGGAGAACGGCTCGGTGGTCATCGCCGCGATCACGAGCTGCACCAACACCTCGAACCCCTCGGTCATGGTCGCGGCGGGGTTGCTGGCGAGGAAGGCGGTCGAGCTCGGCCTCGCCGTGAGCCCATACGTCAAGACGAGCCTTGCTCCGGGTTCGCGCGTCGTGACGGACTACCTGAAGACGGCCGACCTCCTCGAACCGCTGGAGAAGCTCGGGTTCTTCCTCGTCGGCTACGGCTGCACCACGTGCATCGGCAACTCCGGTCCCCTCGCCAGTCCGGAGATCGAAGCGGCCGTGAGCAAGGAAGACCTCAGCGTCGTCGCGGTGCTGTCCGGCAACCGCAACTTCGAGGCTCGCATCCACCCGCTGGTGAAGGCGAGCTACCTCGCATCGCCTCCGCTTGTCGTCGCCTTCGCGCTCGCGGGCAGCGTGCACAAGAACCTCGTCACCGAACCGGTGGCGCACACGCCTGACGGCAAACCCGTGATGCTCTCCGAGCTGTGGCCGCCGCAGGAAGAGGTGAACGCGGTGGTCCAGCAGTGCGTCCAGCAGGACATGTTCAAGCGCGAATACGCGCGGATCTTCGATGGCGACGAGCACTGGAAATCGATGGCCGCGCCGGCGGGACCGATCTTCGCGTGGGACGCTGACTCGACTTATGTCAAAGAGCCGCCGTACTTCGAGGGCTTCACGCCGCAACCGAGTCCTCTGAAGGACATCGACGGCGCCCGCGTGCTGGCGGTTCTGGGCGATTCGGTCACCACCGACCACATCTCGCCCGCGGGCTCCATTCCCGCCGACGGTCCGGCCGGCCGCTACCTGATCGAGAAGGGCGTCGACCGCTTCGACTTCAACAGCTTTGGCGCGCGGCGCGGCAACCACGAGGTGATGGAGCGCGGAACGTTCGGCAACATCCGGCTGCGCAATGCGCTGGCATCGCGTGAGGGCTACTTCACCAAGCATTTCCCGGACGGCGCCGACATGACCATCTTCGAAGCGGCGCAGCGATATAAGAGCGAAGGCGTTCCTCTGCTTGTGCTAGCGGGCAAGGAGTACGGCACCGGCTCCTCGCGCGACTGGGCCGCGAAAGGCCCGCTGCTGCTGGGCGTGCGCGCGGTGATCGCAGAGAGCTTCGAGCGCATCCACCGCTCCAACCTGGTCGGCATGGGCATCCTGCCCCTGCAGTTCGCGCCTCGTGAGAACGCGCAGTTCCTCGGCCTCACAGGGCATGAGCGATTCAGCGTACGCGGGCTGGACCAGATCAAGCCCGGCCAGCACATCGCCGTCGAAGCGAGCAGCGACGAGGGCAAGGTCACCGGCTTCACGACGCACGCGCGCGTCGACAACGAGACCGAGGTCGGCTACCTGCACCACGGCGGCATCCTGCCCCTGGTCCTCCGCGACCTGATAGCAACGAACTAAATTCACCTCCCCACCGTGTGGGGAGGTCGGCGCGAAGCGTCGGGTGGGCGGGAAACCCTCTGGCTAGACTGAGGGTTCCTAAGCCGCGGTTTCGGCTTCGCCCGTCCGGATCGGCGCCCTGCGCTCGTGGCCGCACTCCGGACACTCGTACAAACCATCCACGACGTCAGGCCGTGAGGAGTCGGAGTGCATGGTGCGCAGTCGCATCGGCACCATCGATTCGTGCCGGTCGCAGGCCGGGGCCTCGTCCAAGATCATGGGCTGACGTTACGGGGCCTGGTTGAGATCCTCCTAGTGCTCCCGGCACAACCTTTGGCCGGATTTGCTTGTCGCCCGTCCACATCATAAGCTTGAGTTGATGGCGACCAAGAAGGTCGAGGTCGAGGAACCCCGGCCTACGGTGCGCGAGGCGATGCGCTCGGTGCTCGCTTCGGCCAAGCTCGTCGCGGGCGCGGAGGGTCTGGACCGCCACGTCGAGTGGGTCCGGTTGATGGAGACGCCTGAGGTCCAGCCACGGGCGGGCGACCTGATGTTCACCAGCGGCTTCCCGATCAAGGACGACCCCGACGCGCAGATCCGGCTGGTGGCCAGGATCGCAGAAGGCGGAGGGGCCGGGCTCGTCGTCAGGCCTCTGCCCTACCTGCGCCGGATCCCTCCCGAGATGGTCTCGGAAGCTGACCGCCTGAAGGTCCCTCTCTTCACCATCTCCTCCGACGTCCAGTTCGTCGACCTGATGACGCCGCTGCTCGAGCGGATCATCAACGCCGAGCACTGGCGCCTGAAGAGGTCGATCGAGATCCACCGCCGCTTCACCGAGCTCGTGCTCGACGGCAAGGGTGTGAACGAGATCTGCCGCACCCTGGCCGACCTGCTCGAGAGCGCTGTCGTGGTCGAGGATGCGAGCTTCCACCTGCTGGCGCATGCAGGCGGCAGCTCGGACCCGCACCGCAAAGAGACGATCCTCCGCCAGGGAACTCCGCACCGCGTCCTCTACGACCCCCAGATCCAGCGAATTCTGCGCGAGGTGGAGGCCAAGCGCGGCCCGGTCAAGGTGCCGGCCTTTCCACACCTGGGGATGTCGCGCGAGCGCCTGATCGCGCCCATCTTTGCGGCCAACCAGGTCCTCGGCTACATCTCGGTGCTCGATCACCCGCCACACAACGAAGAGCTCGCCTTCATGGCGATCGAGCAAGCCGCGCTCGTGCTCGCGCTTTCAATCGCCAAAGAGCGAGAGCTGTCTGAGGTCGAAGGCCGCGTGCGGGGAGAGTTCCTCGAAGATCTCCTCCACGGAACCTACGGCGACGAGGCCGCCGCCCAGCGCCGGGCCCGACACGTCGGTTACCCGTTGCACGGCAACCACATCGTGGTCCTGGTCGACATCGACGACTTCCGCGGATTCAACCGCGTGCGCCAGATCTCCGAAGACGCGATCCAGGCCCTGAAGCGCGAGTTCCTGCGCCGCGTGACTGCCGTCGTGCGCGCGAGCTACCAGCGTGCGCTCGTCCAGGGGCGCTCCGACCAGGTGGTCGCCCTGCTGCCCCTCGGCACCGAGGTCGCCGACCATCAGTCGCGCAGCCACGCGCTCGGATTGCAGGTCCAGCAAGCGGTCGCGGAATGGAAGCCGGGATTCACCGTCTCGGTGGGCTTCAGCGCGCCGATCGAGGCGCCTATGGGTGTCGAGGGGGCGCTCCGCGAGGTCACCGCGGTGATGGAGTCGCTCGCCCGCTTCAAGCGCTGGGGCCAGGTCGTCGCCGTGCCTGAGCTCGGCCTGACCGGCCTGCTCGCCGCCGTGAGCGACGAGCGCCTGGTCGACTACAGCCGCCGGCACCTGGGACCGCTCATCGAGCACGACAGTGCGCGCAAGGGCGCGCTCGTGGCCACCCTCCGCGCCTACCTCGAGACCGGCGAGCAGCAGCACGCGGCGCAGCGCCTGCGCGTCCATCCGAATACGCTGCGCTACCGCCTGGACAGGATCCGTGAGATCACCGGGCTCGATCTCGAGGACCCTGAAACGCGGCTCAACCTGAGCGTCGCCCTCCGCGTGCAGTCATTGCTGGGCATGTAGCGTTCGCATAAGCAAATCCCGATTCTTTTGGTAGCGACGCACTAGCTCGGCACGGCGGCCGGCGGTAGCCTTCCGATCAGTGCCCCCAGCGCTCTCTCCGTCGCGTCTAGCCTGGCCGGGGGACCTCCCCTCGGCGCGGGCGGCCTGCGGCATGGGCTTTGTGGCGACGCCCGAGCTCGGCCACGAGGCGGTCGCGCTCGGCGTGCAGGCGCTCGCGCGGCTGGCCCACCGAGGCGGCCTCGACGCCGACGGCAAGAGCGGTGACGGCGCCGGGCTGCTGATCCAGGTGCCGCATCGAATGCTGGGCGGTGCTTTCGCAGTGGTCTCGCTTTTCGCCTGGGACGAACGCGCACAGGCCATCGTCGAGGAAGCCGTCGCGCGACACGGGATGCGCCTGGCGACCTGGCGCGCGGTGCCGCTCGATCCCGACTCGTTGGGCTCTCGCGCTCGGGAGACGATGCCCGCGATCTGGCACGCCCTGGTCGATGACCCCGGCCTCGATCCCGAAGCGTGGGAGACCGCCCTGTACCTGGTCCGGCGCGACGCCGAGCGGAACGCCGAATCGGATGGCGTCCGGATGTACATCGCGTCGTGTTCTAGCCGCACGCTCGTCTATAAGGGCTTGATGGCGGGCACCCGCCTCGCCGACTTCTATCCGGACCTCGAGGACGGAGCCTGTGAGAGCAAGCTCGCCGTCTTCCACCAGCGCTACTCGACCAACACGATGCCGGACTGGCGGCTCGCCCAACCGTTCCGGATGCTGGCGCACAACGGGGAGATCAACACCATCACCGGCAACCGGGCCTGGATGCGGGCGCGCGAGGCTGAGCTCGAATCGGATCTGCGCGGCGCGATCTGGCCGGAAGGATCGGATTCCGCGTCGCTCGACAACGCCCTCGAGCTGCTGGTGCATCGTGGATGGGAGGTCAGCGAGGCGCTGATGAGCCTTGTGCCCGACGCTTGGGAAGGCCGCGGCGACCTGGCCGCGGCGGTGCGCGACTTCTACCGCTACCAGTCCATCCGTTTCGAGCCGTGGGACGGCCCGGCCGCGCTCGCGTTCAGCGACGGACTCGTCGTCGGCGCCGCCCTCGATCGCAACGGACTCAGGCCGCTTCGCTGGCAGCGCACCCGAGACGGAATGGTTGCAGCCGCGTCTGAGGCCGGGGTGGTGACGATGTCGCCCGAAGAGGTGGTCGAGCGCGGCAGGCTCGGGCCAGGGCAGATGCTGCTCGTCGACACCCGTGACGGAACGCTCCTCCGCGACGGCGACGCCAAGGAGCGAGCCGCAGCGCACCACGATTACGCACTGCTCGCCGACCGCGTCCTGGTTCCGGTCGAGCGGCACCACGTCGCCCTCGAGCCCCTCGAGGACCTGGCCGCGCAGCACGCGCTGCACGGATGGGGCACCGAGGACGTGAAGTTCGTGGTCGACGTCATGGCCGAGACGGGCGCCGAGCCTGTGTACTCGATGGGCGACGACATACCGATCGCACCCCTGGGCCGCACGCCGCGCCGCGTCTACGGATATCTCCGGCAGCGCTTCGCCCAGGTCACCAACCCCGCAATCGATCCGCTGCGCGAGAAGGCGGTCATGTCGCTGCGTGTCTTGCTCGGCGCAAGACACGGCACGCTCGAACCGGAGGGCGGCGCCGACCGCGAGCTCCTTCGACGACATCACCCTGCGGTGCCGACTGAGGACGCCGGGCGCGGGCCGGGCTCATTAGACAACAAGCTGCTGGAGCTCGACTCGCCGGTGCTGGGTGCCGCCGAGTTGAAGCGCGTGCTGGAGAACGCGACTGTGCTCGACGCCACCTACGCGCCTGACGAGTCGCTGCGCGATGCGCTGCTCAGGCTGCGCCGCGAGGCGGATCAGGCGAGCGGGGTGGTCGCGCTGAGCGACCGCCGCTCGGCGCTGCGGCGCATACCGGTGCCGATGGCGCTTGCCGTCGGCGCCGTGCACTCGCACCTGCTCGAGACAGGGCGGCGCATGGCAACGGACATCGTCGCCGTCACGGGCGACGCAGTCGACGTGCACGACGTCGCATGCCTGATCACGATCGGCGCCACCGCGGTGCATCCTTACCTGGCTTTCGCCACCGTCGGCGACGACGCGGCCCCGCGATACCGCAAAGCGCTCGAGGCCGGTCTGCTGAAGGTCATGGCCAAGATGGGCATCTCCTGTGTCACCAGCTACCGCGGCGCCGAGGTGCTCGAGGCGCTGGGCCTCGGTGCCGAGGTGATGCAGCTTTGCTTCCCGGCCGTGCCGTCGCGAATCGGCGGGGTCGATCTCGACGACATCGAACGAGCCGCGCGAGAAAGGCCCCCGACATCGCCCGACCATGGCCGCGTGCGCTTCCGCAAGGCGGGCGAGCACCACGCCTACAACCCGCTCGCCGTGCGCGCCGCGCAAAAAGCCGCGCAGACCGGCGAGATGGAGGCGTATCGCGAGTGGCGCCGGTTGTCGAGCATGGGCGAGCCGCAGTCGCTGCGCGAGCTGATCGAGATCAAGGAGTGTCCCCAGCCGGTTCCGATCGAAAAGGTCGAACCGGCGGCCCACATCGTCAAACGTTTCGTCAGCACCGCGATGTCGCTGGGCGCGCTCTCCCCCGAGGCTCATGAGTCGCTCGCCATCGCGATGAACCAGGTCGGCGCGCGCTCCAATTCCGGCGAGGGCGGCGAGGACCCCGACACCTACGAGGAACACGCAGGCGTCCGTCGCGACAACCGCGTCAAGCAGGTCGCCTCCGCGCGCTTCGGCGTGACGCCGCGTTACCTGAAACGCGCCGACGAGCTGGAGATCAAGATCGCGCAGGGCTCGAAGCCGGGCGAGGGAGGTCAGCTGCCGGGCATCAAGGTCACGAGCCTGATCGCCCGGCTCCGCCACGCCCAGCCCGGGATGCAGCTCATCTCACCCCCACCGCATCACGACATCTACTCCATCGAGGACCTCGCGCAGCTGATCCACGACCTGAAGACGGTCAACCCCCGGGCGCGGGTCGGCGTCAAGCTCGTCTCCGAGGCGGGCGTGGGCACCATCGCGGCCGGCGTCGCGAAGGCCCATGCCGATTACATCCTGGTCTCGGGCCACGACGGCGGCACCGGCGCCTCACCGCTGTCGTCGATCAAGAACGCCGGCTCGCCTTGGGAGCTCGGCCTGGCCGAGACGCAGCAGGTCCTGGTCGCGAACCGCCTGCGCGACCGCGTGAGCCTGAGGACCGACGGCGGCCTGCGCAGCGGACGCGACATCGTCATCGCCGCGCTGCTGGGCGCGGAGGAGTTCGGTTTCGGCACCGGCTTGCTGGTCGCGCTCGGATGCGACATGGCGCGCCAGTGCCACCTCAACACCTGCCCCACCGGGATCGCGACACAGCGCGAAGACCTGCGGGCCAAGTTCGAGGGCCGGCCCGAGCATGTCGTCAACCATCTGTTCCTGATCGCGGAGGAGGTCCGCGAGCATGTCGCGCGCCTGGGCGCTTCGACCATCGACGAGATAGTCGGCCGGGTCGAGCTCCTGGAACAGGTCCCGGACACCAGGCTGGACCTTGGATTCGTCCTGGCCGCGACCGACCCGGGCCTGCCCCGGCGCCGGACGTGGACGCGCAACGGCAACGTACCCGCACCCGCGCCACCCGACGGTGAGATCGACAACTCGATGCGCACAGTTGGCGCAGCGCTGCCACCGGGCGAGCGCCGCCACTATCGCGGCAGCGCCGGGCAGAGCTTCGGTGCGTTTCTCGACGCCGGCATCGAGCTGCTGCTGGAGGGACAGGCCCAGGACTATGTCGGGAAAGGCATGGGCGGCGGGGTCATCGCCATCAAGCCCTTCGCCGGCGATGCAGATGGGGACGCCGTTCTGGCGGGCAACACCATCGGCTACGGCGCCACGGGTGGAAAACTGTTCATCGCCGGGCGCGTCGGAGAGCGGTTCTGCGTCCGCAACTCAGGCGCGGTCGCAGTGGTCGAAGGCGCCGGAGACCACTTCTGCGAGTACATGACCGGTGGCGTCGCCGTCGCGCTCGGGCCGGTGGGATGGAACGCGGGCGCGGGCATGACCGGCGGCGTGGCCTATGTGGTCGACTCGAGGCAGCTCAACCTGGACAGCGTCGCCCCGCGCGAGGTGCCGGCCGAGGACGCGAACGAGCTCCGCGCGCTGGTCGAGGAGCACCACCGCCGCACCGGAAGCGCAAGAGCGGCGGTCATGCTAGCGGATTGGGATCGTGCGCTGAAGACGTTCCGCCAGATCGTGCCGATCGGTGCAACACCGGTGGTTGAGGCGGCAGCCGTGGAGGCGGATAAGGCTCCAAAAACCGCGGCGTAGCGTAGGGTAAGTCCGTGAAGCGACTCGCTTTACTGGCACTGTTTTTCCTGGTGGGGTGTGGGTCTCTCGGCTCCTCACAGACTCACAATCTGTCGCTCGCCTACAAAGCAGCCGACAGCTATAAGTACACCCTGCACGCGACCATCAACTACACGGTGGGGGCGGAGGGGCTGTCCATACCTTTCAAGCTGGACATGTCCGGCAAGGAGACAGTTACCGTCAAGTCGGTCGATTCGAACGGGATAGCTGACCTCGCTGTCAACCTCACCGACCTCACGGTCAAGACCACAACGAACGGCGTCACCAACACGACCCTGCCCACCGAGGCGGCGAGCGTGGAGATGAAGGTCGCCGCCGACGGCCACATTGTGAGCGTGAACGGAAGCGCCTTCGGTAGCGGCTCGTTGCCGGGGATCACCAACACGCAGGGCGGCCTGCTCTCGGCGATCCTGCCCGACAAGCCGGTCAAAGCCGGCGACACCTGGACAAAGGATTTCGACCAGACCAATCCGACGGGAACAGGTTCGATCCACGCCACCTCGAACAGCAAATACCTACGTGATGAGAAAGTCGGCAGCGTCGACGCGGCGGTCGTCCAGTCGAAGATCACCAGCAACCTCGACCTGACCTTCGACCTATCTGCGCTTGCGAGCCAGGGCGGTACGTCCCTCTTCCCGTCGACAGGCAACGCGAATGCGCTGAAGGGAATCACGATGAAGGGAACGACCACCTCGGATGTCACTTCCTGGATCGACTCGAACGCCCGCCGCATCGCCCAAACCAAGTCCACCGGCGACATCGACGCAACGATGTCGTTCGACTTGGCTCCCGGGACCACTCTGCCCGGGTTCACCGGCCCGATCTCGATCAAGGGCACTCAGTCCGGGGACATGACCCCTGCCTGACCCAACAGCGATCTGCAGAGCCCTGGAGGCGGAGCGCAAGCTCGAGCAGGAGTTCGTGGAGCACGCGCGTCAGTCCGAGACCGCGCCCCAAGGTTGGCCCGCCGCCCTCGTAATGTTTCACCTTGGCATGTGGCGGGAACGTATGCGAAGCGCGCTCGCCGAGGTCAGCGAGGGAAGAGACTACAAACGGCCGCCGACGAACATCGACGAGGTGAATGACGCCGAGCTGGCGAGCGGGATCGGTACTCCGCTCACGGACGCGGCGGCGCGTGCCGACCACCTGCTGGGCGAGATCATCGAGCTATACGGAAAGGTCGGCGAGCGCGCGCTCGAGTGGAACGCCGCGAAAACGACCTCCGAGGCCGTGCTGCGAAACAGCTACACGCATCCCCGACTCCACATCTTCGAGTACTACCGCGAGAACGGCCGACCGGACCTGGCAAATCGAGTCTTCGAGGAAGCGGTGACCGAGATGAAGGCAGCCGGCGCGCCCGCTGTCGTGATGGGCACCGTGCTCTACAACCTGGCCGCGGTGCGTAGCCAGGAAGGCCTGAACGAGGAGGCGATCGCGCTGCTCGAGGAGGCGATCCCGCTCCGTCCCGAAATGAAAGCCGCGGCGGCGGCGGACCCAGACCTGAGCGGGGTCCGCGACGATCCGAGGTTCCAGGAGCTCATCAAGGCCTGATCGCAGCGCGGATCTGGTCGAGGACGCGCATGTTCGCGATCGACTCGCTGAGCGGCAGCGCGACCGGCCGGTCCCGCAGCACGCTGTCCGCGAACGATTCGACCATCAGCTGATATGGGTCGTGCGGGTCACGGTACGCGGTGAATGGCCGCGTCCGTTTCAAAATGCCGGCGCGGGTGATCACCTTCAGGTCCTGCTCTTCCGGCGACTCGACGCTCGCCCACACCGATGCGGTCGCGCCGCCCGCGTAGCTGAGAAGGGCGCTGACCGTCGTATCGATGTCGTTGGCGATCCTGGCGCGCGCAGCCAGGTCCGCTGGTTCACCGAGGATCCAGTGCGTGACGCTGACCGCGTAGCACCCGACGTCGAGCAGCGCGCCGCCGCCCAAGGCCGGCTGCAAGCGGATGTCCTGCGGATCCGTGGCGGTGAAGCCGAAGCTCGCCTGGACATGAAGCGGCTCCGCCAAGCTTTCGACGAACTCGCGCATCGCGGGATGAAAGCGGTACATGAAGGCCTCCATCAGATGCTTGCCGAATCCCTTCGCAGCAGCCTCCATCTCCTCGGCCTCCCGCGCGTTCAGCCCAATCGGTTTCTCGCACAGGACGTGCTTGCCCGCCTCGAGCGCGCGCAAGGTCCATTCCCTATGAAGGCTGTTGGGCAGCGGGTTGTACACCACGTCGACCTCCGGGTCGGCAAGGAGCGCGTCATACGAATCGAGGATGCGTACGCCGGGGTAGGGCTGGAGCATCGCTATCGCGCGTTCGGGACTGCGGCTGGCCATGGCCACGATGCGGCCGTTGCCGGAGGCATCGATCGCAGGAAGCAGCGCGCGGCGCGCGATGTTCGCTGCGCCCAGGATCCCCCAGCCGGCGCGCCGAGGAGCTATATGTCGACCTGCAGCTGCACGCCGCCCTGCTGGAGCGATCGCGTCGCCGCCTCCATCACCGCCACGGTTCGGCGCGCTTCAGCCGCGGTCACGGCGAGAGGCTCGCCCCACGCGAGGTGATCGCCGAGATTGCGATAGAAGCCATGCTGATCGCGCGAAGGGATCGCGGGCAGCTCTTCGCCGGCCGGGCTCAGCACCCTGACGCGGGCGGGAAGATCGGCCGGGACGGCGGCCTCGGCCCAATCGCCGACGACAGCGCCGTGCGTTCCGAGCAAGTACCACTTCGGCTTTCTCGCCGCCGCGATATCCGACTGGAGGAACGTGGCCTGCGCGCCGCCGCCGAAGGTGAGGTCGACGCGGACCTGATCCGCGTTGGTGACGTCGTGCCAGACGCGCTTGTGGGCTTGCGCGGAAATCGTTTTCACTCGGTCCGGAAACAGCTGCAGGATCCAGTCGAAGTAGTGCGAGCCCCAGTCGTAGATGGTGCCGCCGGAGATAGGTTCGTGACTGTGCCAGAAGTCGCACGGGTGGTCGTATCCGCCGATGAACGATTCCATGTAGAACAGCTCGCCAATCCGCCGCGAGCGCACCACGTCACGCATGACGATGAAGTCGGGATCCCAGCGCCTGCTCTGGTACACGGTCAGCACGCGATCGTGGGATGCGGCGAAATCCATCATGCGATCGGCGTCGGCGACGCTCAGTGCGAAAGGCTTCTCGCAAACCACGTGCTTGCCCGCGTCCAGCGCCGCCAGGACAGGGTCGGCGTGCGCGCTCGGTGGAGTCCCGACGACGACGAGCCCCACCTCCGGGTCGTCGAGCATCTGCTCGTGGCCGGCATGCGTGCGCACCGACCAGTCGCTGGCTGCGGCCTCGCGGCGTTCGGCGGCGATGTCACAGACGGCCGCCAAGGTCAGCCCACTGGTGGCCGCGATCGAGGCGGCGTGCTCGCGGCCGATCGCGCCATACCCAAGCAGTCCCACGCCGACAGCGGGCGCGGCGGCGCGGCCGGCGGCGAGAAGAAGCAAGCGCCCGACGAGTTTCTGAAAGTTCGGATCTTCGTAGGTCTTCGCGCCGTGTCCAAGGCCGAGGTGGACGAATCGGCCTTCGCCGTACGTGCGCTCATACGCCACCACCTGCTCGGTGAAGCGCCAGCTGGCGCGCAGAAGGACGTTGGCCGCAAGCGGCGGCCCCTCCGACAGGTACAGCTCGTCCAGGACCTTCCACTCCGAATCCAGTCGCTGCGTCGCAGGGTGATGCGCATCCGGTCTGATGACGAGCTCGGTCAGCGGTCCAGGCCCGCTCGGACCCCATCCCGCCAAATCGACGATAGGCTCGGATGACGACCAGGCCGCGAGCGTGCCGTGCAGCAGCACGAGCCCGCCGCCTCGGCGCACGAAGCTGCGAAGGGTCGACGCCTGGCGCGGGCTGAGCGGCCCGTCGGTCGCCGCGAGCACGACCTGCCGGTCCGCCGACGTGACGCCACCCATGGCGACGTCGAAGCGCCTTGCGTCCAGCGAGCTGAGCAGCGGAACGGCCAGCCGCCTGTAGTCGTGTGCACCGTCGCCGAGTACCGCGACGACCGAGATCCTTTCTGACATTTATGCCGCCTTGTTTGCCGAGGTTTGGCCGATCCGCCGGAGCACATCGAGCGTGCGCTCGGCGGCGTTCGCCCAGCTATAACCCCTTGCGCGCCGGATGCCTTCCTCACCGAGCTTCTTCCGCAGTCCCTCGTCGGCCAGCAGCCTCTCGAGGCCGCCGGCGATGGATGCGGTGTCCTCGGCATTCACGCTGATCGCCGCGCCACGCGCCATCTCGGGCAGAGCTCCCGTCGCGCCCACCACCGCGGGCACGCCGCGCGCCATCGCCTCGAGGAGAGGAAGGCCAAAACCTTCGTACAGGCTCGGAAATGCGAGCACCGACGCCGATCCGTACAGCGCAGCGAGCGTCGGCTCATCGACGTGGCCCAGGTAACGAACGCCGGGCTCCGCGGCGATCCGCTCCAACGTATCCCCATAGGCCCAACCCTTTCGACCCGCGATCACGAGCTGTGGCACGCCAGGGCGGCCGTTGATGATGAAAGGAAGCGCGCCGCGGCCGCGCAGCTGCCGGTAGGCGGCGAGCAGTCGCGGATAGTTCTTGCGCGGCTCGACGCTGCCCACGGCCAGAATGAAGCCCGGCTCGACGCCCTCCGGCAGCGGCCCAGCAGCTGGCGCCATGGGCATACCCTCCGCGACGACTTCGACCCTCTCCTCGAGGCCGGGGAGGTTGTACAAACGCAGGAGGTCACGGCGCGTCGACTCGGAGGGAACGATCACCGCGGCCGCCTGACGCAGGGCGGGTGGCAGCACCGCACGAAAGTAGAGTCGCTGCTGCCACGGAACCTCGGCCGGCCTGACTCGAAACGCGAGGTCGTGGACAAAGACCGCCGCAGGCGGCGCGCTCGGGCGGCGAAACGGAGGGCTTGGCCAGTACGGATAGAGGACCGCGTCCGCCTCCAGCTGAGCCTCGACCGCCGGCAGCCAGCGGGCCTTGATGGCGAGCTCGTGCCGGTAAGGCGCGTAGACCGCTTCGCAGTCGAGGTCCCGGAGAGAATCCGGCCGCTCGCGGCTGCAGAGCAGCACGAACTCGTCGCCGGATCGGTTGGCAACCAGAGCGCGGGTCAGCTCGATCGCAACCGTGATCATGCCGACCCGCTGCGGACGCCAGCAGGCGGTCACGTCGACGGCGAACCTGGCCACTACAAGAATGTAAAAGAGGGGCAAAGTCGATTGTGCGAGGAACCCCCCGCCAGGGGTAACATGGCACTTAAGAGCGAACTCGCCCTCCCTCCTTTCTGAAGGTCCTCTGCCCCCCGGCTGAGGGCCTTCTTTTGGGTACGAGAAGGAACCCAAGCGCACTCAATTCCCCGCTTTTGGATCCGACCGTGCCTATGAAGTTCGTGGATTGCGCATCTTCGGCGACAAGCGCGCGATGTTCGACCTTCGGTCGTGGCGCCAAGCGCGCGACGTTTCGGGGTCAGCTCATCTCCGAGCTGCGGATCGCAAAGGCGCAGTCGAACGTCCCCGTCACGGAGCCGCATTCGACCTCTTCGACGTACCAGTCGTTCGCGAGCCCGGCCCATCGCAGGATGGTTTCGATCGTCGACGTCCACACGTGGCATGACTTCACTGTCTTGATCCGTCCGAGCGCGAACATGTTCGAGAAGTTGACGAGCCAGAACTGGTGCTCATCGACTTGCAGCCACGCGTGTGTGTGCTCGCCGCGCACGTTGTCCATGGCATCCGTGAAGTTCTTGACCAGGCTGGCAAGCTTGCGCTGCCGGCCCGGCACGAAGCGCCGCGGCCCGCCCAGCCCGTGCCGGCCATCGGCGAGCCACCGCTCGGTCGCGCGCCGGCCCCACGCGCGGATCATGTCCTCCGACTCAGGGCCGTAGATTGTCTCGAAGGCCTCGTTCAAACGGCTCAGCGATTCGACTGGCGATGAGAGCTGGTCGTCATGCGGCGCGTCCTGCTCGATGTACTGCACCAACCCCGCGGCGTAAGCGATCTCCGGCCAACGATCGCCGGTGACGTCGCGGGCCACATGCACGAAATTGCTGAAGTGCGAGTTCAGGACAAAGCGGCCGCGCGCCCGCGCCGGTCGCACACCCATCAGCTCCAGCGTGCGAATCGCGGACGCACCGGCCGCGGTTGGCGTCGGCGGCGGAGAACCGTGAAGCATCGCCGGTGGTGCTGCCCCTTGCACAGGCTGAATCGCGCGCATCGACGTCGTGTCGGGACCGTTCGAGGTCGTGACAGGCTTGGGCAGAACCGCGACCCCGCCCGCCGGCGACGCGCCGGCGGCCGGCGACGCGCCGGCGGCCGCGACCGGCGTCGAGGCCGCGACCCCTGGCGGCGATGTGCGCCGCTGCGGCAGCCGCGCCATCTGCGCCAGCAGGTCGCGCACCGTCTGCGGGCGCTGTGCCGGATCCTTCGCCAGCACCTGGGCCAGCAGCACGTCGAGCTCGTCGGGCAGGTTGTGGTTGATCTTCACCGCCGACGGAATCGGAGTATTGACCGTGGCATAGGCGACCTCCATCCGGTTGGAGCCGATGTAGGGAAGCCGCCCGGTCAGCATCTCGAACGTGAGCACCCCCATCGCGTAGATGTCGGCGCGCTTGTCTACGTCATGTCCCATCACCTGCTCCGGCGCCATATAGCCCGGAGTGCCGATGGCGAGGCCGATGGTGGTGAGGTGCGTCGGTTGGCCGGCCCCGCGCGCGAGCCCGAAGTCGGCGAGCATCGCGCGTCCATCGACGTGGATGAGGACGTTGGTCGGCTTCAGGTCCCGGTGGACGATGCCCGCGTCGTGCGCATGCTGCAGCCCGTCGCCTATCTCGCGCAGGTAACGCCACGCGCTGAGCGTGTCCATCGGCCCGCGATTGAGGACATCTCGCAGCGTGCCGCCGCGGATCAGGGGCATGGTCAGGAACGCGTTGCCGTCGATGACCTCGAAGTCGTATATGGGCAGGATGTTGGGATGGTCGAGCTTGGCGAGAGTCTTGGCCTCGGTCTCGAACCGCTTCACGAAGCCGTCGTCCTGAAACAGCTCCGACGACAGCGCCTTCAAAGCGACCTCGCGGCCAAGAGGCTGCTGCACCGCGCGATAGACCACCGCCATGCCGCCGCCGCCGAGGCGTTCGACGATCTCGTACTGGCCGAGTCGAGTCCCGGTGAGGTCTTTCAATTCGACCTTGCCCTGGCAAGGTTCTCGACGATCGAGATCAGGTCGGCGAGGCGAAACGGCTTGCTCAGCACGTTGTCCGCGCCCGCGGCGAGGAAACGCTCGCGATCGCTCGACATCGAGTGTGCGCTGGCGATGACGATGGGCATGGCCGGCACCTCGGCCTTGATCCTGCGCATCGCCTCCAGGCCGTCGATGCCGGGCATCGCGACGTCCATCAGGATCATCGCCGGCCGCTGCGACAATGCGATGTCCACAGCTTGGAGGCCGTCGGCCGCGATCAAGACCGGGTATCCCGCTTTCTCGAGCACGCGCTTGCAGAGACGCTGCGCCACCTCGTTGTCGTCCGCCACGAGCACAGTGAAGGTTCCAAGAGCGACCGCCTCAGGCATGCCGGAGCTGCATAGCGTTCGCGCTCTCGGGGGCGAGTGGGACCGTGAAGTGAAACGACGAGCCGTGCCCGATCGCGCTTTCCACCCAGATCTTGCCTCCGTGCATCTCCACGATCTGCTTAACGATCGTGAGGCCCAGGCCAGTCCCGGGAATCGACTGCGCCGCGCCGCTGCGGACACGCCGGAAGCGCTCGAAGACGTGGCCGATCTCGTCCTGGGGGATGCCGATGCCGGTGTCGGTCACGCTGATCAGCGCGAAGCGCCCGTCCGCACGACTCGCAAGGGTCACGGTGCCGCCCTCGGGCGAGTATTTGACGGCGTTGTTGACCAGGTTGCTGAGGACCTGGATCAGGCGATCGCGATCGCCGGCGACGATTGGAAGGCGGGGATCAAGGTCGGACTTGAACTCGACCGCGACGGCTGACGGAGCCGCCCGGGAGATGGCCTCCATGACGATGTCGTTGATGTCGACGTCGCCCGTCCGCATGGTCATACGCCCCGATTCCATTCGGTCGAGATCCAGCATGTCGCCGATCAGCCGGTTCACCCGGTCCGCGTCATTGAATATGTAGCCGCCGTAAGCGCGCACCTCGTCGACCTCGAGGCCCCCGTCGCGGATGAGCTCGCTGAAGCCCTGGATGCCCGTCAGCGCGGTCCGAAACTCGTGGCTGACGATGCTCAGAAACTCGCTCTTCGTTCGGTCGAGCTTCTCGAGGTTGGCATTCGCGTCACGCTGCGCCTCCAAAGCCTCGGCCAGCCGGTCGGACGTCTCCCGCACCGCGGTCACGTCCTCGACCATCACGAGCACGTGCTCGGGGGTTCCGCTCGAGTCGGGGATCGAGGTGGCGGTGAGCTGAAGCCACAGCCACCTGCCGGCGCCGGTCGCGGCGCGGATCTGGAGGGTGCCGCCGTCGGTGATGCCGGCCAGGAACGGCGCCTTGTGCAGGCGAGCCGCCACCTGGTCGTAGGCACGCATCAGGTCGGGCCACGCGGTGGTCCGCATCGTCTCGGCGTCGTGCTCCAGCATGTGAAGCAGCGACGCGTTCGCTTCGAGCAGCTCACCACCATTGGCGATGCGTGCGATCCCGATCGGTGAGCGCTCGAAGATCGCGCGGTGATCGGCTTCGCTTCGCCGCAGCGCCTGGGCCGTCTCCGCCCGACGCATGAACTGGCCTACCTCGACGCCGGTGGTGGCGAGCGCGGTGACCATGGCCTCTTCCGGGCTGCGGGCAGCCTGGGACACGAGCTCGATGACACCGATCACGTCGCCACCCTCGAGGATCGGAAACGCAAGCGCCGAGCGGAGGCCGGCCGAGAGGGCGGCCGTCAGCGGCTGGTAGTCAGCCGACTGTTCGAGATCCTCTTCGGCGATGAGCACCCCCGCCTGCCACACACGACCGCGGAGCCCCGATCCCTCGGCAGCGACTACCCCGCGACTGGCGTGCAGGAATCCCTCGAGCGCCGCACCCGACGCGTTCCAGGAATGGCGCACGCGCATCGACTTGCGCTCGTCGTCGACGACCCATTGCTGGGCCGCGCTCCATCCCAGACGCTCGCAGAAGGCACGCAGGACCAGTGGCATCGCCTGGTCGGCGCCGGCCGAGGTGACGAGCACCTCCCGCACCGCGGCTGTGCAATCGCGCAGGGCCTCGACGCGGCGCCGCGCAGCGATGTCGCTGCCCTGGACGAGGAGCACCGGCTCGCCGGTAGCCGTGTTGGGCACCCTCGCGAGGAAGAGACGCACGGGGACCTCCGGGAGGTCGCTGATCTCCCCCTCCCACCTCGTCACGTCGCCATTGCGCAAGAGTTCGATGGCATCCGCGACCGCCGGCCGATCGTTCTCGGCCGCCAGCTCGACCAGCGACATCCCCAGCAGGTCGTCGGGGCCGCGACCGAGGATGGCGGCCAGTCGATCGCTGACCTGCGTCAGCTTCCCGTCCAGGTCAGCAAGTCCAAGACCGACCTCCGCCGACTCGACGGCCGCGCGGAGGCGGCGCTCTGCCGCGGCCAATTCTTCGACCCGCTGCTGGGCGCTCGCCGCGGCGAGGCGCGAATGTCTCGTCAGCTCATTGGCGGCGATCGCAACGCCGACCAGGACCGCGGCGAGCAGAAATCCGGCGGCGACGCTGGAGGCGGGCTCGCCGGTGGCGAGCGGCCGGATCACGAGCGCCAGCGCGCCGACTGCGGCGACGGCGATCGACTGGGCGCGGTTGGGCTGGAGCGCCACGAGCAGGGCCACGGCCAGGTAGAGCGGAAACGCGACTACGGGCTGAGCGTCGGCAAGCGCCTGAACAGCGAAGATCGCGGCGACGACCGCGAATGGCGTGGCACGCTGCACCACGACCCGGGTCCACGAGGTTGCTTGCGGACCGGCCCCTGGCAATACCCCAGAACCCTCGCCCCCCCTGGCGGGATTGATCGTGCGCAGGGGTCAAAGTGTAGCCACGACCCTGCGCGGTTCAGCCCCCTTAAGCACAGTCTCCTCTCCATTCACGGGGAGGTGGCCCGAAGGGCCGGAGGGGCCGAAAGGCCGGTCTAAATGCGCTTCAGCGCCAGCACCGTTACATCGTCGAACAGCTCCTGATCCCGGGCTCCCTGGGCCAGGATGTCGACCATCTCCTGAGCCGTCTGTGCCCGCCGGACCTCGTAAGGGAGCTGCACCTCTTTGGTGGCAAGATCGGGCCGAAGCTCGAGCAGACCGTCGGAAAAAACCACCAGCGAATCACCCGGACGCAGGCTCACCTTTCCCGTCACGAACTGGGTGTCCGGGAAGATGCCGATGGGCGCGCTTCGCTCGCCCAGGAGCTCCTGTGCCGTGGCGCCGCGCAAGATGCGCGCGTGGCCATGGCCTGCATCCACGTAGTCGAGCTCGCCGGACTGAGGGTCGAAGCTGCAGTGAAACACCGTCACGTACGCGTGGTTGACCTCCAGGGCGGCCGACATGACCCCGGCCGCCTGCTTGACCCCGGAGTCGAGCGGCGCCACACCGGCCACCCCGCGCAGGGCCGCGCGGGCGGTGGCCATCATCAGCGACGCCGGCAGCCCCTTGCCCATCACGTCGCCAAGGGTCGCGGTCACGCGCCGGTCAGCGGAGCGATACCAGTCGTAAAAGTCGCCGCTGATCTCTCGCGCCGCCGTGAAGTGGGCTGCGATCTCGAAACCGTCCGCCTTGAAAGGCGACGCAGGCAGCATGCCCGACTGGAGCTCTGCGGCGCGGCGCATCTGCTCTGTTCGCTCCGCGACCATGCCCTCCAGCCGGTCCAGACTGGCCCGGTGCTCCAACTCCAGGCTGCGGCGGCGGATGTTGTTGACGACCAGGAGATAGAGCTGTGTCGCACCGACCGGCTTGACGTGATAGGCGTACGCCCCGTGCTCGAGCGCCGCCGTGCCGAGCTCGGGATCGTCGACTCCCGAGATCATCACTACCGCGGTGTCGGGACGCACCGATCTCATCTCCTCGAGCAGACCGTAGCCGGATTCGTCGGGGAGGCGAACGTCGAGGAGCGCAATCGCGTAGTCCTGAGTCTCGATCAGCTTTCGCGCCTCGGCTCCGCTGAGAGCCACATCGCACTCGAAGCCGCGGCTGCGCAGTGTGCGCGCCATGACGCGCGCCAGCGGCTCCTCGTCTTCGACCACGAGGACCCGCTGGGACGCCGCAGATGCGCTCACGGCCATGCAGTGTAGGTGCCCAGTGCGGGGGATCCGAAGCATATGCGCGGCATCGGCGGCCGGAGCCAAGGAAGGGATGGCGCGACGAGGAGCGCAGCCGAGCTGCCCGACGACCAGCGCCGGGCCCCTGACGCTGGCTTCAGGGTCGCCCGAAGCCCCCACGAAATCGCAGATTTAGTGGGTGGGTGACGCCCGGCCGCCTGGGCCAGCGCACATGCGAGGAGCCTCCGGCGCTGGGCACCTTAAGAGGCTAAAGTCCGCTTCTTCTGCCATATGCTCTTCCGGCTGTGGCTTTGGAGGTCGAGACCCGACCGTCGGAGAACGGGGTGACCGTGCTGGCGCCCACCGGGCGGCTCGACGTCGCTGGCGCGCCGGCCCTGAAATACGCGATCGGCGAGGCCGTCAAGAACGGCCCACCAAAGGTCGTGATCGACATGGAGGGGGTCAGCTTCGTCGACTCGACCGGTCTGGGTTCGGTGATCTCGGCTTTGAAGCAGATCCGAGGCAGCCAGGGCGAGCTTCGCCTGGCGGCTCCGAACCAGCAAGTGCGCGTCGTCCTCGAGCTGACGACTCTGGACCGGGTGTTCCCCTACTACGCGACAGTCGAGGAAGCCCTCACCGGCTTCTAGCCGATGGGGACTGGACACCGGCGATTTGAATTTCATGCCACGTTCAGCGGTCTCGATGAAGGACTCGACATCCTGCACGATTCCGTCGATCGGCTTCGCCGGGCGACCGGCCGCGGACCCGACGATCGCGCGCTCATGCTCTTCGAGACCGCGCTGGGCGAGATCGGCAGCAACGTCCTCACCCACGGCAAGCCCGCCGGCACCGAACGACCCGTCGAGTACACGCTGCGCCTCGACGGCCACGGGGTGGTCGCTTCGCTCACCGATTCGGGTCCTCGGGTCCACGAGCACCTGTCCCGGGAGATGCCCGGACACGAACACGAGGACGGGCGTGGCCTGGCGATGGCGCGGTCGCTCCTCGACGAGCTCGGCTACGAACGCGACGGCGAGGTCAACCGGTGGAAGCTGGTGAAGCGCCTATGACCGCAGACCATCTCCCCGAAGACCCAGGCCGCGCGCTGATTCACGAATTCCGCAACCTGCTCGCGGTGATCGTCAACTACAGCGAGCTCATCGCCGAGGAATCCGGCGACGCCGAGGCGGTCAAGGCCGACATCGAGGAAGTCCGCTCCGCGGCTGAACGCGCGATCGCGCTGACCGAAAAGCTTCCGCGGCAGCCGCACCCGGCGAATCCATGACTTCGAAGGGACGTTCACAAAGGACGACAAGGTGACGGTCACTCGACGGCCTGGCACCGACCATCCCCACTCGGCGCTCATCCATCGCGACATCGCGCTCGTGATCGACGACGACGACCAGGTCCTCCGCCTGGTCAAGCGCGTGCTCGAGCGCGCCGGTTTCGAATGCGTCACCGTCAACGACGGGCGTGCCGCGCATGAAGCTGCGGTTGAGTGGCGGCCGGACATCATCCTCCTCGACCTGATGCTGGGAGAGACGACCGGCGACCAGATCATGTCCGACCTGCGCGAAGACTTTCGGACGCGGCTCATCCCGGTCGTGTTCCTCACCGTGCGCGACTCGCTGAAGGACAAGGTCGAGCACCTGCTTTCTGGCGCCGACGACTATGTGACCAAACCTTTCATCCCGGAAGAGCTGGTGGCGAGGCTGCGAGCCGTGATGACGCGCTCAACCACCGCGCGAGGCCTGAGCCCACTCACCGGGATGAGCGGCAACGCGGACATCTTGCGCGAGATCAGCCACCGGCTGGCTCAGCGCGAGCGCTTTGCGGTGCTCTATCCCGACATCGACGCCTTCAAGAGCTACAACGACCACTACGGATTTCTCCGTGGCGATGACGTGATCAAGACCCTGGCCACGATCATCCTCGAGGTGCTGGAGGAAAACCACTCCCCGCAACACTTCGCCGGCCATGTCGGCGGCGACGACTTCGTGATCCTCACCGAGCCGAGCATGGCGGAGATGATCGCGACCGAGATCACCCGCCGATTCGACGAGGCGATCCCAGCCCTCTACGACCCGACCGACCGCGATCGCGGCTGGATCGAATCCGAGGAACGCAACGGCAACATGCTGCGCACGCCCCTGGTCTCGGTGTCGATAGGGATCGTGATCGCCGAGCCGGGGAGCTACAGCAGCCCGGCGGCGGTGGCGGCACGTGCGTCCGAGGTCAAAGGCGTGGCCAAGCGCATGCCGGGTTCCAAGTGGGTGCTCGATCGGCGCCGTCCCCCGGAGCGTTTCAGCTGATGCGCCTTTTTTCCAGGGAGAAGGAACGCGAGGAGCGCGGTGCTGGCATCCGGCCCGACTCGAACCCGATGAGCGAGGTCAAGACCGAAAGCCCCGCCGGTCTTCCTGACGACGCGCGCGCGCAGTCGCGCATCAAAGTCGTGATTCACCGACTCGACGGTGGGCTCGAGGAAGGCGAGTCGGATTCGCGCCGGATCGTGGGCGAGGGATTTCCTGTTTACTCAGCTGCCGACCCGTCGCGTCCACGGCTCGTCCCGACCAGCGACATCAAATACGTGGTGTTTGGCTCGGTCGACGACCCGGCGCTCGAGCCCGACCCGGGCGACCGGAGCAGCGCGCGAAAGGCTGTCCTGCGCTTCCGCGACGGCGAGTGGATCGCGGCCTATATCGAGCAAGGCGCCCAACCAGACGGTGACGGCATCGCGATCAAGATCCGCCTGCCGGAGCTGCAGCGCGTGATCCCTGCCGTGGCGGCCATGCCGTCGCTGCTTGAAACGCAGTTCGTGGAGATGTGGACGGCGCCTGCCGCAATCGACGCGCCGACCTCAGGCACGCCGCGCCGCCGGCGCTCCGACCTGCTCGAGGCGGCCGCAAGCCAGGGTCGTGACCTGAACAAGCTGGCCAACGAGTTCCGCGACCGGCTCGCGTTGATCCGCGACGTCGGCTTGACGACCGGTGACACGCACGCGTTCTCGCGCGCAGTGAGGACCCACCTCGACCAATTCCTGCTGGAGGATGCGATCACGCTCAATGCGCAGGAGAAGTCGGCGCTCGCCGACATCATCCTTCGCGCCGCAGTCGGCTACGGCCCGCTCGACAGTCTCCTCCACGACCGGTCGGTGAGCGAGATCATGGTCAACGGCCCGGACCAGGTCTTCATCGAGCGCCGCGGCGTGCTGACCAAGGCGGACATCCGTTTCGAGGATGAGAACCAGCTCCTCGAAACGATCCGGCGCATGGTCGCGACCACCGGACGCCACATCGATGGTCTCAACCCGATGGTCGACGCCCGCCTGCCAGACGGGAGCCGCGTCAACGCCATCATCCGGCCGGCGGCAATCCATGGCGCCGCCCTGACGATCCGTAAGTTCAAGGACGCGGTGCTTGGGATCGAGGACCTCAAGCACGAGGGGAGCCTCAGCCCCGCCATGGCCGAGTTTCTGCAAGCCGCGGTCCTCGGGCGCATGAACATCCTCGTCTCGGGCGGTACCGGCTCGGGCAAGACGACGACCCTGAACGTGATCGCGCGTTTCATCCCGCACAACCAGCGCGTGATCACGATCGAAGACGCGGCCGAGCTGCAGATCGACCACCCGCACGTCATCGCCCTGGAGCATCGTCCGCCCAACGTCGAAGGCAAGGGCGAGCTCACCATCCGCCAGCTGCTGCGCAACAGCCTCCGGATGCGCCCTGATCGGATCCTGGTCGGCGAGGTCCGAGGCGCCGAGGCTCTGGACATGCTGCAGGCGATGAACACCGGCCACGACGGCTCGATGTCCACCATCCACTCCAACTCGGCGCGTGACGCCCTTTCCCGGCTCGAAACGATGGTGATGATGGCCTCGATCGACATCCCGTTCGAGGCAGTACGGGCGCAGATCGCGTCTGCGGTCAACCTGATCGTTCACCAGGCGCGCATGCCCGACGGCCGGCGCAAGGTCGCGCAGATCGCCGAGGTCGTCGGCTATGACTCGAACGGAGCGATCCTGCGCGACATCTTCCTGCTCGGCATGGGCACAGACCTGCGGCTCGAGTACAACGCCACCGGATACGTTCCCACCGCGCTCGACAAGGCGGCGTTCTATGGCGTCCAGGTCAACCAGGACCTGTTCGACCCGGCCAAGTCGCGATACGTCCCGGCCGGCTCGGACAGCATGATGCCGGTCGTCAAGGACCCGCTCATGTCGGGCCAGGGGAAGACTGAGAACGTGGTCCGCCAAGTCGTGGTCGTGCCATTCAGCTCCGACCGCCCTGGGGAGGCCGCGGCTCGGTCCGCCGCCGCAGCCGGGCCACCGCCGGCGCAGACGCCGGAGATGCAGGAGGAGATGCGCAAGCTGATCGACGCCGCCCGATCCGCCGTGGCGGACCTGCAAGCTGCCGCTCCGCAGCAGCCAATCGATGCGCCGACGACGTCGTTTGCCCCCCAGGCTCCGTCCCGCCCGCCGATGGAATATCCGGCCGCCCGAGGGCCGGCCGCTCCCCGCGAGCTCACCACGCCGATGCCGGCCATGTACGCGCCGATGGGCGACGGCGGGCACGCCCAGCAGGCACTCGAGGCGGCCACGGCCATGGCCCGCGCCACGACGGCGCTCGGCCAGCTCGCGGCAGCCTCCAGCGGCTTCGGCGGCATGCTGCCCACTGTGACCGCGAAGGAAGGGACCGCCGGTCCCGCTGGTGCTTCGCGCCGCATCCAGGCCGTGATCGAAAGCATCATCACCCGCCGCGGCCTGAGCCTCCGGCTGGCCTCAGCACTGACCCAGGCCTTCGAAGGCGCTGAGCTCAAGTCCAGCGAGCACGCTTCCGAGAACCACATCAGCAAGGATTCCGCCGGACGGGAGCTGCGTCTCGCCGCCGAATCCGGCCTGCTGCAAACGGTGCGCTACCCGCAGGGCGAAGCAGGGTTCCGCGCGTCCCAGGGCTTGCTGCGGGAGGTCGCGGAAGGCCTGGGCCAACCGATCAACGCGGCTGCCCCGCTCACCGCGGAGACGATCATCGGGAGCCTTGCGGTGGGCCAGACGGAAGGCACCGTCACGATCATGTTCACCGACGTCGAAGAGTCGACGCGCCTGCTTTCGACCCGAGGCTTCACGGCCTCGCACGAGATCATGAAGGCGTACGAGACCATCATCGACGACAAGGTCGCGCTACACGCCGGCCGCCGGATCAAAGGCCTCGGCGATGGTTTCATGATCAGCTTCGGATCCGCCCGGCATGGTGTCGAGTGCGCGCTTGACATCCAGCAGGCGATCACCGAGTACAGCAAGCAAAATCCAGAGCGCAAGCTGCGCATCCGGATCGGCCTCAACACCGGCGAGGTCGTGGAGGAAGGCGGCGATATCTTCGGCGCGGCGGTCAACGTCGCGGCGCGCGTCGCGGGCAAGGCGAAAGGCGGCGAGATCCTCGTCTCCGAGATCGTGCGCCAGCTGGTCGGGCCGATCGCGGAGGTGAAGTTCGACTTCCGCGGCCGGTACAAGCTCAAGGGGTTTCCCGACCGCTGGCGCTTGCATGAGGTCTCGCCGGGAGAGGTGAAGGAATCACCTCACGTTCTCGCGTCAGCGGACGGGTTCGTGGATCGCGAGCAGGAACGACACGACATCCGGATGGTCCTCGACCGCGCAGGCACCGGCAACGGATCGCTCCTCTTCTTGACAGGCGCGCCCGGCATCGGCGCAACGCGCCTGGCCTCCGAGGTCGCCGGCGAGGCGGCTGCGAAGGGCTGGATGGTGCTCAGCGGACGATGCCTCGAGAACTACGACGAGCCGTACGCCCCGTTCCGAAGCATCCTCGGGGCGGCGGTGTCCGCGACGACGGCGAAGAACCTGCTCGAGGCGGCCGGCCACCACGGACCTCTCCTCGCCCCGCTCGCGCCCAACCTCCGCCAGAAGCTGCGGGGCATGGCCGCAGGCCACGATTTCCCCGCCGACAAGATCCGCGAGGAGCTCTTCAAGTCGGTGCACGAATTTCTCGCCGGTGTGCAGGGCTCCAAGCCGCTCCTGATCGTGCTCGACGATCTCCAGTGGGCCGACGAGGCGACCGTGATGCTCCTGCGCGACCTGGCGCTCCGCATCAACGGAAGCCGGATGGTGGTGCTCGGAACGTACTGGGACTCCGAGCTCGACTCGGGCCGGCCATTCGCGACCGCGCTCTCGCGCCTGCTGAGGCGCCGCCGGGCCCAGCGCATCACTCTGGGCAGGCTGTCGGACCACGACGTCGAGAGGGTCGTGGCGGGCCTGACGGAGACGCCGCTCACCCCGGTCGAGCTCATCGGCATTCAGGCCGCAACCGAAGGCAACCCACTTTTTGTCGAGCACTCCCTGCGCTATCTCGCGGAGTCCGAGAGCATGCTCGGCGGCACGGCACGTAGCCAGGCGAGCTTCACCGAAGAGGACCTCGAGCTTGCCCAGAGCGTGCGCGGCCTGATCGGCAGGCGCATCCAGCGCCTCAGCGAGCCGGCCCAGCGCATGCTCGTAGCCGCGGGCGTCATCGGGCGCGACTTCGACATCGCGCTGCTCGAGGCGTTCGGCGAGCTCGCGGGCCACGAGCTCCGCGACGCCCTGGACGAGGCCACGCGCGGACACTTCCTGGTCGCAGTGCCCAAGGACAGCTATCGATTCGCGCACGACCTGGTCCGCCAGCGCGTGCTAGCGGTCCTCCCGCTGCCGCGTCTGCAGGCGTATCACCTCGCGGTCGCAGACACTCTGGAGCGCGTCTACGGCAAGGCCGCGCGCGACCACGCGGCCGAGATCGGCCACCACCTCTACCAGGCAGGCACCGCCGCCGACCCGGCACGCACCGCCGCGTTCCTCGGTCACGCGGCGACCAACGCGCTCGCGGTCGGCGCCTTCGAAGAGGTGCTGCGTCTGGTCGATTCGACGCTTCAGCTCCTGCCTGCCGACAGCACCCGCGAGCGGGCAGAAGCCTTGAGCACCCGGGCGGACGCGCTCTGGGGTTTGGGCAGGGTCGAAGACGCGAAGGCCGCCTGGCGCGGTGCGATCCAGCGCTACGACGAGCTGAGCGACGGCAAGGCCGCGGGTGCGCTGCACCGCCGGATCGCGCGCCTCGAGTCGCATGTTGACGGACACGAGACGAACGGCGCTGCGCCCGCAGACGTCGACGCACCCCGCCCGGTCGAAATTCGCAGCTGACGAGCTCTGCACCTGGCGGCCGGATTCATTCCGGTCGCCATCACGCATGCCTCCTCGCGGCCAGGCGCTCGTTGCAGTGAATACATGGACAGATCTTCGTTGCTGGAGCGAGTTAGGGGCGCGAATCCGGCCGGCATTCTCATCAGGGCGTGAAGGCTGAAAGCGTCGTTGAGCCCCCGGAGTAGAGGGAACCCAGCAGGGTTCGCCTACTAGCTGATCAGGCGGGCCGCCGGAGGCACCGGCGCGAACTGCGCGTTGTACTTGAAGCTGGGTAGAGTCCCGGTGAACGTGAACGACGCCGCGATGATGCCACCGGTGCCCGCCGCCTCGGAAACGTAGGGCGAGGTCACCGCGACCGAGGCTGATGGCGCGTAGACGAGTCCGATATAGGCGCTGTTCCCGGAAGCTCCGATCGAGTTCGAGCAAGCATTGGCAGCGGGCTCGTAGACACTGATCCAGTTGTACTGGTAGCCGCTGAAGACATAGGTGTCGCTGGTGTTGCTCGCGCTCAGACAACCGCCCGCGGGATAGTAGAGCTCGACCGCGCCGGGCGTGACCGGGCCTGGGCAAGTGATGTAGGCGTCGCCAACGGATTTGCAGTTGTTCTCGTTAGCGCGGTCGCCGGCCGCGCCCGTGCCCCGCGCGGGGTTCTGATTGGGTAAGCCGGCGGCCAAGGGCGCCCGTTCCGGGTCGGGCGGGTATGCGCCTGTGGTTCCTGGGGCGGCGGCGGCGTTTGGGGCGAAAGGCGAAGCCAGCTGTGAGGACAGCGTGACCTGCTCGTTGCCAAGCGTGCATCCCGCGCCGGTCGTCAGAGGGCACGGGTTGGTGTTGGTGTTGGTCACCGAGCCGGTGACCGGAACGTTGGTGGCCAGCCCGAACGGCCCTCCGCATCCAGCGGGTGGCGGTGCTGCATAGATGTTGTACGAGGTCGCGCCGGGCACATTGCTGATCGCGACCTGGACATCGTCGAAGTGGTTGTTCAGGTTCACCGAGCGACACATGGACGGCGCGCTTTCGCGCGTGTAGGAGACACCGTTGTAAGTATCGGTACGCACCGAGGTGATCACGAACGACCAGATGCCGAACGGCAGGTCGCGCGGCCCGGTGAGTTTGGTCACCTGAAACGCACCCGCACATCCGACGCCGTTGGAGTCCCAGAACTGGTTTGACGCCACCTGGTTGTTCGATGCATCCGGCTCGTCGGGAGGTTTCAGCTCGTTGCTCACGAAATCGGTTGTGTCTTGAGTGCCGGCCAGAAAGTCATAGACGCCGCCGCTGAGGAACCAGCAGTGCGCGCCGTTCAGGATCGGCAGCGAGGCGTAGACGCCGGGCAGGAGGACGACGTTGCTGCTGCCGATGCCCTGGCTGCCACCGGTCACACTGGGCGCGGCGTAGCCAGGATCCGCCAGCCGAAAACCCGAACGGGTCGCTCCCGCAACGTCCGGGTAGGTGCAGGGGGTCGTTGCTCCGCTCGGGTAGCAAAGGTTGGAGACCGAACCCGCAACAGTCGACTGGCAGCGGGCGAACAGGTCTCCGGCCACGGCCAAGCTGCCGCCCGCGACGGAGACGCCTCCGTTGGACACGATGTCACCGGTGACGCCGAGCGTCCCGGCTCCGTTGATGCTGATCGCCGAACCTGCAGCTCCTCCGCAGCCCGACTGGTTGAGCGCACCGACGGCCGGTGTGAGCCGCTGATTGTTCACTTCCCCGTTCCCCGTCGCGCCGAGGGTGGGCGTTGCCCCGTTCGTGAGCACGCGTCCGAACTGGAGTTGGAGGGTCCGGGTCGCGGAGATCGTGAAACGACTTCCCTGGGCCCCGGCCACCCGAGCGACATCGGTCAGCACAGTGCCGTCGGAGTAGGTGCAGGTCACGGTCCACGCGCTCGCGCCGGGTGTTCCATAGCCGGAGCAGGCGGGCGCGTTGTAGAGCCTCAGGTTGGAGCCGAAGATCGCAGTCGCCGCCTGCTCGGCGGAGACGTAGCTGCCGGTCTGCTGGAGCTTGTCCGCCGCCGCAAGCGCCGCGGCGTCGATGGCGGCCTGCAGGTCACGGCGTACGGCGTAGGCGCGCGAGCCGTCGATTGCGATCGCGACCATCCCGATGAGCACCGTCAGCATCAGCGCGATGATCACGATCGCCTGCCCAGACTGTGCCTGTAGGCATAGCCCTCTTCCCGCAGGGGAGAGGGCTCCAGGGTGAGCTGCGCCCTTGGCCATCCCGGCTAGTACTCCGTCCGGTAAACCGCGGCCGCCGAGATCACGACGTGGCCTGCGGTCGCTTGAGCCACGATCGGTGTGATAAGCACCAGGTTGAAGCGCAGGGTCACCTGCAGCTGGTCGTTGCCGCTCGCGGGATTGACCGCGCTGCAGCCGCCGGCTGCGGTGGCTGCATACTCCCCGCCAGGTGCGTTTGGAGGTGGAGACGCCTCGACGGTGGCCGGAGGGGCCGGCTCGGTGACGTAGAGCCAGGCTGCGTTCTGCGGCGGCGTGGACGAAGTCAGGGGACCTTGCGGGCACGGTTCGGTCACGGGGTTGCCGAGCATCTGGGCGGTGACTGCGCTGAGCACGTCAGCGTTTGTCGGCAGCTGGTTTGAAGCCCGGACCGCGTCCCGCGCGCCCTCGCGGGCCGCGTGGTTCAAGGTGTCGTAGTAGAAGATCGCGCGCCCGATGTCGATCACGCCGAACAGCATCAGCAAGAGCACCGGGGAGACCAGCGCAAACTCGATCAGGGCCTGCGACCGCTGCTGCTTCAACTTCCCCGGACCGTGATCAGTCGCCGGGAAGGACTTTCGTCCTCCCCCGCGGGCCCTCTCCTGTTGCGCACAACGCCTGGTGAGGCCAGGCAAGAATCGCTGGATGGCGGCCGGGATGAACCCGGCCTTGGCACGGCGCTCGTCTCTTTTCAATTTCCCTGCACCGTCATGTGCTGGTTAGCGGCGACCTGGAACACGCCGAACTGCGAGCGGACCAGCGGCGTCAGCGGGCCGTACGTGTACAGCACGATCACGTTCACATCGAGCTGGCCCTGGTTTGTCGCCGGGCTCGTGAAGTCGAGGCCGGGCGTGTTGTTGTAGCAGATGTAGAGCCACGGCTGGTTGGCGGTGGGCGGGTAGGCGGCAGACCCGTAGGGCGGGTTGTGCACGCCATTGCCGTCGGTGGGGTTGGGACAGGTCGTGGTCGGGTTCTTGAGCACCGAGGCTGGAAGTGAGATGGTCGCCAGCTCGCTGTCCACGGCTGCCTTGATCTCCGCGTCGTATAGGTAGGGGTGCGAGCGG
This sequence comes from Chloroflexota bacterium, assembly GCA_005883575.1. Taxonomy (GTDB): domain Bacteria; phylum Chloroflexota; class Dormibacteria; order Dormibacterales; family Dormibacteraceae; genus 40CM-4-65-16. Next base: position 81,788 of record VBFH01000023.1, read on the forward strand.
CCGGCGGCGTCGAACCACGCCCCGTGCCTCGCACCCTCGCGCGCGGCGTTCGACAGGGCCTCGGAAACGTAGATCGAGCGCCCGATGTCGACCAGCCCGCCGACGAGCAAGAGCAGGACGACCGAGGACACGGCAAACTCCACGAGGGACTGCCCCGTCTGGGCGCGCCGAGCGCCGAAAAGTACGTTTCTGAGTGTCATGTAAGGGGGGCTCGGCACCGGGATATCTTGCCTATGATTGGTCGGCCTTGCGGACGTTTAGTGCAATTACTTCGCGCCGGCCATTCACGCTGCTTGGCATCCTCCTCGCGCTCCTCGTCATCGTCGCTTTCGTTCTCGTTGCACTTAACGCCAGCACCGCCGGCAGCAGTCAGTACCAGACCGTGGTGGTGGCCAACAAGGTCCTGCAGCCTCGAATCCCGATCACGGCCGACTCTCTGACGACGTCCAGCCTGCCCGTCCCCGGGACATATCCGAAGGTTTACTTCGACAGGATCCAGGACGTCCAGGGCATGGTGCCACTGGTCACGATCCCAGAGGGCCAGGCGGTGGTCGCGAACGACGTGGCCAAGGCCAGCCAGGCGCTGGGTTCTCAGTCCGAGTACCTACCGGTTCCTAAGGGCTACGTCGCGTTGACGATTCCGACCAGCGAGCAGCAGGGCGTCGCCGACTACATCCAGCCCGGCGACTACATCTCGGTGATCGCCACTGTGTCGAGCGCGGGCAAGGTCGCCTCGCTGACGATCTTCACCCAGCTCCATGTGATCGAGGTCGGCACCCGGACCGCGAACGGCGGCGCCAACGCCACAAGCCTGATCGTCGTCGTCACCCAGTGCCAGGCCGAGGTCATCACCTGGTTTTTGGCCTACGCATCGCTCAAGTACACACTGGAGTCCTACCACGACTATCAGCCAGGCGAGCAGGCACCCGATCCCAAGTGTCCGAGCGTCGGCGACGCAAAAGGCGTGACCCTGACGGTCGTCAAGGCCGCCTTCCCCGGCCTGTTTTAGGAACCGAGGCATGAATCTTCCGCCCGAGACGCTCGTTGCCGTTCCGATGGCGGCGGCCATCTTCGTTTTCTTCTGGGCGCTCGACAAGGTTCGCAAGGAACGGGTGTCCGCACCCACCGAGGCGATGCCGCCGCGGGCCACGCCTCGCGAGCTGGTCGACCGCCTGCTCAAGCCGGCGGCGGAAAATCTGAGTCAGCGACGCAGGGTGCAGGGCAAGCCGACGCTCAGCGAAGACCTGGCGCGAGCTGGGCTCAACATCACGCCGCCCGAATACCTTCTGATCCGGATCGGCGCGGTCGGGCTCGGCGCCCTGATCGGCTTATTCCGGTTTGGGTTCACGCTCGGCCCGGTCATCCTCGGTGTGATCGGCTTCGTGCTTCCGCCGCTGGTGATCGCCTACCTGCAGCGACGGCGCCAGCAGCAGTTCAACGAGCAGCTCGCGAGCATGCTCCAGCTGCTCTCCAACTCGCTGAAGACGGGCTACGCGATCGACCGCGCCCTTGAGACCGTCGCCGCGAAATCGCAGCCGCCGGTGTCGACGGAGTTCGAGCGAGTCACTACCGAGATCACGCTTGGCACCTCGGTCGAGGACGCATTGAGCGCGCTGCTGCTGCGCATCAACAGTCCCGACCTCGAGTTCATCGTGACCGCGATCCTGCTTCACGTCCGCGTCGGCGGCAACCTGGCCGAGGTGCTCGACAACATCTCGGATACGCTGCGCGACCGCCTACAGACGAAGCGCGACATGAGCGTACTCACCGCGCAGTCCCGGGCGTCGGCGAGCATCATCACGGGCCTTCCCATCCTTCTCGCGCTCGGCCTCTACGTCTTCGTCCCCGGCTACTACGCGCCGATGACCAGCACATGGGTCGGCTACGCCATGCTCGGCTTCGCCGGTTTCATGATCCTGATCGGCAACCTGCTGATCCAGCGCATGACCGCGCTCGAGGCTTAGTTGTTCCAGATCGCGGTTGCTGCGGGCGTCATCTGCGGGGCCATCGTGGTGGCTTACTTCATCGCCATCGACCAGTTCCGGGCCGCGACCGCCAATGGCGGTCATGTGACCACACCGGCGCGCCCGTTCGTCAAGCAGCTCGAGTCGCTGCTGCGCCCGGTCTCGCACCTCCCTGCTCGGACGGCGGGCCAGTTGCGCCAGAAGCTGAGCCAGGCCGGAAACCCTGGCAACCTGACCCCGGCCGGATTCCAGGCCGTGCGCTACAGCCTGGCGGCTCTGCTCGCGATCGCTGGACTGGCGCTCGGCCTTTTGGTCCCGCTCGGCTTACCGGACATCGTGGCCGCTCCCCTTTCCGGCGGCGTTCTGGCGGTTGCCGGCTTCCTGGCGCCAAGCGTATGGCTCGGGCAGCTCATCTCCCAGCGCAAGCGCCAGATACAGCGTTCGCTCGCCGAGGCGACCGATCTGCTCACCCTGGTGGTTGAGTCAGGCATGAGCCTCGACGAAGGGCTGCTCAGCATCACCGAGCGCTTCCACAACGCCCTCGGCGATGAGATCGGCAAGGTGCTGCGCGAGATCCGGCTCGGCAGGCCTCGAATGGCCGCGCTCGAGCACATGGCGGACACGGCCGGCGTGGCGGACCTTCATCACCTCGTAGAGTCGATCGTGCAGTCAGACCAGATGGGCGTGCCGATCGCGCGCCTGCTTCGGGTGCAGGCGACCGAGATGCGTCGCCGGCAGCGGCAGGGCGCTCAGGAGCGGGCGGCACAGGCCTCATCGCGCATGGTGTTTCCGATGGTGGGGTGCATTTTTCCGGTGTTGTGGGTCGTCCTGCTCGGACCCGCCATCATCCAGGTGTTGCAGTCACTCAAGTGAAGGTGATCGACAGCCGGGGCGTTCGCACGCAGCATCAATCCTTCAGCGACCTCGACAAGCCGTTGTACACCATCAGCGTCGCGGCCGAGATCCTGGAGACGCATCCGCGGACGCTGATGCTCTACGAGGATGCGCGCCTCATCGAGCCGCACCGTACGAGCACCAATCGCCGCCGCTACTCGCAGCGCGATATCAGCAAGGTGCAGGTGATCCAGCACCTGACGCGCGAGAAGGGCGTGACGCTCGCGGGAGTGCGCCACATCCTGAGCCTGTTCGAGGTGATGAAAAAGCATCGGGTCGAGCCGCCGGGAGAGCTGCGCGAGATCTTCGACCGCTACGCGCAGCTGATATGAGGGAAAACCCGGATGGTTTTCCCTCATCGCGCGTGCGGGCTTCGCCGCAGGCGCGGCTCTCTTTCCCGTATACGGTTGGGACTTGTTTAAGAGCCGCTCCTAGCGATGATTGGCAGGCCTGAAGGACAAAGTCACGGCCGGGATGAACCCGGCCGCCAGGGCAACGCTGGTAATGACCTACGCGCTTGCGGCTTTCCTCCGCCTTTTTGCCGCCGGCGCCCACAGGCTTTCCAGGTCGTAGTACGACCGCTCGCCTGGTAGGAAAACGTGCGCTAGCACCGAGTCGAAATCGAGCAGGATCCAGCCCGCGTCGTCGTAACCGTCGACCGCGAGCGGCCTGCGGTCTCGTGCCTTGGCCGCCTCGACCATCGCGTCGGCGATGGCGCGGACCTGCCGGTCGGTCTCGCCTTCGCAGATGACGAAGTAGTCGGCGACGGACGTCTGGTCGCGCACGTCCAGCACGACCGGGTCCCAGGCTTTCTTTTCGGCTGCTGCGCTCCGCAGCAGGCGGGCGAGCTGCAGCGGCGTGAGTCGCTTGGTCCGTTCAGCAGCCAATCTACGGATTATCCATATAGAGGTTGTTTTTGGCGATGTAGGCGACCACCGCCGGCGGCACGCGGTCGGTGACGGACTCGCCATTGGCGATCGCCCTTCGCAGAGCGCTCCCTGAGATGTCCGGGGTCGGCCGCACGCAGACGGTCACGCCAGGTCCTCCAAGCCCGGCGGCCTCTAGCGCCGGCCCGTCCGGGGAGCCGCTGCCAGGCCGGGTCACGATCACGATCGAGGCCAGCCGGCGAACCTCTTGCGGTTTGTGCCACCTGGCAAAGAGCCTGGCCGCGTCCCAGCCGAGGATCAGGAATAGCTCGTCGTCCAGATGGATCGCCTTGAGCTGCTTGAGGGTGTCCACCGTGTACGAGACCTCCGCTCGCCGGATTTCGACGTCGGACACCCCGAACCGGCTGTCTTCATCGATCGCGAGGCGGCACATCTCGACGCGCTGCGTCCCGTCCGCCACCGTGCCCCGCCTGTGGGGTGGGAGTCCGGTTGGAATCAAGAGCACGCGATCGAGCTCGGCGCAATCCACGGCCGCTCGCGCGGCGGCGATGTGGCCGAGGTGGATCGGGTCAAACGTTCCCCCCAGGATCCCGATCCTCACGGTTGATACTCAAACTCGACGCCCGAGATCGTGACCGTGTCCCCGGGTTTCACGCCCGCGGCCTCCAGCGCGGAATTGACGCCGAGTCGGTCAAGGTCGGACTGAAAACGCGAAAGGCCGCGGTCAGTGGCGAGGTTGGTCCGTTCGACGAGCCTCTCGACGCGCTCACCGCTGACCACATAGCCGTAGGATTTGCGCTCGACGACGAGGTCGCCGGCTTGACGGACATTGAGCTTTGTGACTTTCGCCGGCGCCCCCACTGGCGGCTGCGGTGCCGACGCCACGAGCTTCGTGATCGCGTGCATCAGGTCTGCCACGCCTTCGCCTGTGAGGGCGGAGACGAACTGCACCCCCGCTCGGCGGGTCCGCGAACGCAGCCGCCGCGTTGCCGCCAGGTCGAGCTTGTTCACTGCGACGAGATGCGGGCGCTCGAGCAGTTGACGCGAAAAGTTCGCCACCTCCTGACGCACCACCTCGAGGTCCTTCCACGGATCCACCTCGGATCCATCCAGGACATAGACGAGCGCTTTCGTGCGCTCGACGTGGCGAAGAAACCGCTGCCCCAGACCCGCTCCATGCGCGGCGCCCTCGATCAGACCCGGAATGTCGGCCAGGACGACGCGAACGTCGTCTACGTCCGCGACCCCCAACTCGGGATCAAGGGTCGTGAAAGGGTAGTCGGCGACCTTGGGGCGCGCCGCGGTCATCGCCCTGAGCAGGGATGACTTGCCCGCATTCGGCGGCCCGACCAGACCCACGTCGGCGATCAGCTTGAGGTCCAGGGTGATCTCGCGCTCTTCGCCCTTGAGTCCAGGCTCCGCGTAATCGGGAGCACGTCGCGTCGAGCTCTTGAAGTGCACGTTGCCCCGCCCTCCGGCGCCGCCCCGCGCGATCACGTCCGTGGCGCCGGGGCGGTCCAGGTCCGCGATCAGAGATCCGTCGGCGTCGAATGCGATGGTTCCGGCTGGAACTTTCAGCGTGACGTCAGCGCCTGAGCGACCCGTCTTTCGGCCACCCGCCCCATCGCGACCCGGCTGCGCATGCCAGCGCTTGCGTCGCCTGTAGAGGGAGAGATCGGCGACGTCATTGGACGCTTCCAGAATTACCGAGCCGCCGTGCCCACCGTCGCCGCCGTCGGGGCCGCCGCGCGGAACAAATGGTTCGCGCCGAAAGGACGCCGAACCTTTTCCGCCGTGACCGCCACGCACAAAGATGCGTGCGGAATCGACGAAGTGCCGGCCGTCAGGCCTTGAGATGCTCGATGGTCACCCGGCGGCGATCCTTGCCGACGCGTTCGTACCTCACCTGGCCGGGGACCAGCGCGAACAGCGTGTCATCGCGGCCTACGCCAACCCCGGTGCCGGCGCTGATCTTCGTTCCCCGCTGACGCACCAGGATGGTGCCCGCATTGACGACCTGGCCGCCGTAGATCTTGACGCCCAGCATCTGCGGATTCGAATCGCGGCCGTTGCGAGAGGAGCCGCCGCCTTTCTTATGCGCCATCTACTCGGTTTCCTTCTTGCGCCGTCGCGTCGTCTCCTTCTCGGATGCTTCCCTCACGCGTGCGGTCGGCGCTTCTTCCTTCGCTTCCGCTGCCGGCCCTTCTGTTGCGGCCTCAGCCTTCGGTGCCGCTGCCCTCTTCTTATCGGATTTGCCCTGCGCTCGCCCGGCCGAAGCCGCCTTGGCCCTTCCCCGACGCTTGCCGGCCGGCGCCGCCTCCTCTTCCTTTTCCTCGGTTTCGAGACCGACGCCGCCGACGGCGATGATCTCGAGCGCCGTTAGATGGGCGCGTCCGCCGCTGTGCACGCGCACGCGCTTTTTGGACTTGTAGCGAATGTTCTCGATGCGCGGTCCGCGCCGATGGGCGATCACCTTGGCGTCGACATCGAGGCCATCAACGGTTGGAGCGCCTACTTTGACGTCCTTGCCGTCGCTGAAAATCAGGACACGGCCAAGCTTCACCGACGAGCCGGGCTCGGCGGTGAGCCGGTCGACCAGGATCCGGTCGCCTGGGGCCACGCGGTACTGCTTCCCGCCGCTGACGATGACAGCCGACGGCGAACTATCGGGCTTGGGCACGGCGAGAGATTGTACCAAGGGCAGGCGAGCTACCTGATCTGGATCGAGGTGACCAATACGATCGCCAGTACCAGCACCGCGTAGGGCGGGATCACGCGGGTGTATAGACCACGCGCGACCGTCACGCCTCGCCACCGCATGAACATAGCCAACGCGACCAGGACGGCTGCGACCGCAAAGCTGAGGCCGAAGAATCGCAGCAATCCCTCAAGGTCGTCCGACGACGGCGTCACGAAGAGCGTGGTGAACAGCCCGCAGTAAGGAAACCAGGTCAGGATCCTGCCCGCGTCCAGCCTCTGCTTTACTCGTTTGTCGGCGGATGGCGTGAACGGCCACAGCCGGAGAAGGCCCGGCAGACTCAAGAGATAGAGGAAGGCGCAAGCCACCTTCACCGGAAGCAGGCCCGGCACCACCACGTTACCGAGGACCTGCGGGCGAAGACTCTCCGGCTGGACCGCCGGCCCCAGCACCGCGAGCAGCCAGCTGACCTGCACGATGAGGAGCAGGCCCGGCTCCGCCACGAACTCCACCGTCAGCGCAAGCTCGGCCCAGGCCGTAAACGCGAGGGCGACCGCTGCCAGGACCACGCTGCGTTCGTCGCCCGGGATCGGGTTCAGCGGCGCCGCAAGCTGAACGGCGCCAACCACGGCGCATAGAGCGACCGTCGCCACCACCGGTGTCGGGCGCCGTCGGGGTAGCCTGGGCCATTCCCAATCGGGCCGGCTCACGCGCATCCAAGCGAGCTCGACGATCGCCCCGAACGCGACCATCGCAAGGAGGCCCGGGTAGAAAAAGAGCGCCACAGCGTGGGTGACGATCGAGAGAATCAGCTGAATCATTTGTCGCGCGGTTTCACAGTCGCGCCGCCGCCAGCAGAGGAAGCGGATACAAGCCGACCGCGACGTTGATCGCAAGCACCAGCGCAACCCCGACGGCCTGCCTGCCGCGAGGTACACCAAGGCTGCGCCCGAGGCGCAGCGAGCTGGGTAACCAGAGCAACATGCCGGCGGCCAGCACAAGCGCGAGCGGCCAGAACAGCTGGGTCGCTCCGCGCAGCAGCAGCACTCTGGCGGCGAACCCCGCGAAGGGAGCCGATCCTGCCAGGGCAGCGGCGACGAGAAGGTTGATCGGCCGCTCGGTCGCAACGCGGCCGCGGACCTCGCCGCGTGACGCGAAGTAAAGGGGCAGCCGTCCAAGCAGGATGGTGAAAAAGATGAGCAGCGCCGCGCGTCGGCCGTCGGTCAGCGCGACCCCAAAACCACTGAGCGCGAGGCCCCAGTCGGCGATGAAGGAGTAGCGCCAGGCGGCGCCACCGTTTTCGGTCAACCAGGCGGCGATGCTGCCCCAGGCCATGTTCAGAAGACCCAGCCCGATGAGCGTGGCGGCGAACGCGGCGCTGGTGTCGGCGTTGAGCAGACCGTGCGCGTCAGCGACCATGACCGCCGCGACGGCGGGGCCGATGTATGCCAGCCATGCGATCGGCGAGGACGTGATTCGTTCCTCAGGATCGAAAGGATGGAGGTAGGGCATCAATCCGATCGCGGCCGCGAGCCCGGCGGCGAGCCCGACGGCTGCAAACCGGTGAACGACGTCAGGCCCCTGGACCCGCGCGAACAGTGCCCCGAGAGCCAGCAACGCGACCGCGAAAACCGGCGCCCTGAGCCGGCTGGCAAGGGTCCGCTTGCCCTCGATCGTCGCGTGCAAGACAGCCAGAGCAAGCAGGACGAGAAGGGCAAGATCGAACGTCGGCACCGCGGCCACCGCTGCAGTGCCGGCTAGCCCGGCGCCGCCTTTGGCGATCAGCCCGCGGCGCGAAGTCGGCACGGGGGCGAACGCGAGCGCAAGCACCAGCGCAGCCGCGGCCAGGACGACGAGCTCGAGCGCCTCAGGCAGCACGCGGAGTCCTGAGCGGAACCCAGGCGGCGGCCGCCGCGACGGTCGCCGCCGCAAGGTACGGCCAGCCGTCGTGTGGCGGACCGGACAGGCCCGCGGCCGCGCCCACGGCGAGCGCAAGCAAGCCGAAGGCCGTCAGCACAACCGGACCGCTGTCGCTCGACAGCGCGCGAGCAGCGGCCAGGCTCAGCATCGAGATGACCGCGAATCGCAGGCCCGCGCCGCTGCCGGACGTAACTGCCAGGCCGACCCAAAGCGCCAGCAAGCCCCCGGCGACGCCGAGCACCAGCCGCGGCGTCGACCCAGCCGGCATGACTGTCCAGCCCGGGGGCCCGGCGACCAGACGGCCGGCGGACGCGATCAATCCACCGACCGCGAGCGCAGCCGACGCGGTCGGTCCCGCGATCGGCAGCGATACGGCCGCGATCCCGGCGGCGGCCAGCAAGGTGCCCAACGCCAGGCCATAACGGCCATCGGCCAGCACCACGACGAAGATGCCCAGCCAGGCGACGAAAGCGCCGGCGACCTCCACAGACTTAGCGCGTCACGGCATAGGCAAGCGCGACCAGGGCGCCGAGCCACAGCACCGGTTGCCCACCGGCGGCGGCCATCTCCAGCTCGCGGACATTGAGGATCGTCCGGTACTGCTCGGGTACGCTCGCCGAACGAAGCGCGGTGCGCGCCCGCGACAGCGCTTCCGCGGCCGGGACCTTGAAGAGTGCGGGACGTGCCTGCGTGCGGATGGTGGACATGTTTGCGAGCCCGTAGGCGAGCGCGGCGAAGACCAGGAGCGGCGCGAACAGCGTGGCCGCCGGCAGCACGCTCGAAACCGTGACGACGTTGGTCAGCCCTCCGGTCAATGCGCTCGTTGAGGGCTGCATGACCTCGGCGGCGACCGGATCGGCGAAACCGGCTTTGATCACGGCGAGGGCGGGACCACCGACGAGCGTCAGCATCGCGATCAGAAGCGACACCTTCGGAGACGTCTCCACCAGAGGGTGTCCGCGTCCCGCCGGCAGGCCGATGGCGCGCGCGCCGCCGACCATCCACGTCACCCACGTCACGACGCTGGCGACCCCGATCAGGCCTATGAAGTCACCAGCCTCAAAAGTCGCCTCGATGCCGATGACTCGGGCGCCAAAAGCGATGCCTGGGGGGAGCCCGACCGCGGCGGCGATGGTCACAAGCGATGCGACCCCGGCCTGGTCCGGCAAGAGGGCAAGACAGGCGACCATCGCTGACGCCGTGGCCAGCAGGATTAGGCCGCCGATCAGGCCGAGAGGCGTGCCAAGCGCGATCGCGGTCAACGCAAACCCGCCAAAGCCCGGGATGAGCTCGCCGAGAAACTCGCGGCGCGTCGGCGCGGCCTGGGCACGCGCTGCGGCGGCGAACGCCGTCGTCAGTCCGATCACCGCCAGCGCGACGTTGAAGAGCGGATGCGGATAGCGGCCGTCGCCCAGCTCGTATGCGCGGACCAGCAGGTAGAAGCCCATCGGATACAGCGTCGCCACCGTGATGCCTGCGGCGCGCAGCGACGGTCTTGTCCAGAGGTCAGCCGGCCACGTGCGCCAGGGGAAAAGGCAAGACACGAGCACCGCCGATGCGGCGAGCAGGGCGAACAGCGGTCCGGTCACGGTTGCGACGGGCACGGCCGAATACACGGCGGTACCTCCCCCGACCTGGAGGATCACCCCGAACCAGCTGAGCGCCAGCCAACCCGCGAGCAGCATCGCCCAGCTCGGGCGCCGAGCCCTGGGATCTTCGGTCACCAGCAAGACCACCGCCAGGGTCGCCGCGGTGCCGCCCGCGACGGCGGTCAGCACGACTCCCGCGCTTTCGACCGCGGCCATCGCGGACGCGAGGGCGAGGAGGGAAAGCACAGCCTGGGGCCACGCCCGCGGCTGCACCGTGAGGAGGATCGCTGCCGGCGTGGCGATCATGAGGCCGAACGCAAACGTCACCCCATCGGTCCTCAGGTCGAAGGACGAGCCAAACCCGAGCGGCCCCAACGAAAGCTCCAGCGAAGACCGGATTGGCACCCAGACCGCAAGCAGGGCGAGCAATGAGCTCCAGGCTCCAGCGGCGGCCGCGACGCGCCCGAGGCTCTTGCCCGCGAACCCGAAGATCGCGATCACGCCGGCGGCAATCAAGGGCAGGACGACCGGCCCGAGGACGGCGGCTGACGGCACCGGCTAACTCTAGGGTTACGAGTCTTGCTCTTTCAGGCGGTCCAGGGCCTCGCGGATTCCGGCGGCGCGGTCGTCCAGGTTGGCCACCACCTCGGCCGGCGCCTTGTCCCGGAACTGGGCGTTGCCGAGCTTGGCCTCCACTTTCGCAAGGTCGTCCTCCAACCGCTTGCGTTCCTTCCCGCGCCGCGCGTCGCCCAAGCCGGTGGGAAAGCTGACCCGCCCGGGCGCCGCCGCCAGAGGAGTGCCGTGCTCCAGGTCGTCGACGAGCTCGACCTGGGCGAGCTTCGCGGCCAACGCTCCCACCTTGCGGTCGATCGAGCCGTCGAGCTGGATCTGCCCACCTCGCCTGGGCGCTCCCGCCGCCTGACGATGGCCGCGAATCTCTTCGACGATCGTCATCACCTGCCCGAACTGCTCCTCCGCGCCGGGGTCGACAAACCGATCCTGGAGCTGGGGCCAGTCCGCGCGCATCACGTAATCGCGGTCGCCGGGGAGCCGCGACCAAAGCTCCTCGGTCACGAAGGGCATGAACGGATGCAGGACGCGAAACAGGTTGTCGAGGCAGAGGTAGGCCACGTCCTGGGCGGCGGCGTCGCCCGCACGCAGCCGCTCCTTGACCGATTCGAGGTACCAGTCGCAGAGCTCGTTCCACGCAAACCCGTAGGCGGCGTTGATCGAGTCCTGGAAAGTGAATCCCTCGATGCCTTCGGTGATGTCCCTGCACGCCGCCGCCAGACGCGACAGGATCCAGCGGTCTTCGAGGTGCTCGCGCGCCTCGAAAGCTCCCGGCTCCACCGCCGACGCTGTGCCCGGCGAGCTCAGCACCAAACGGGTCGCGTTCCAGAGCTTGTTGCAGAAGCGGCGGTAGCCTTCGACGCGGCTCTCATCGAACCGCACGTCCTGGCTTGACATGGCGACCGACATCGCCCACGCGCGCAGCGCGTCGGCCCCGTACCTCGACATCAGCTCCCGGGGATCGACACCGGTGCCGAGGGACTTCGACATCCGCCGCCCATCGGAGGCCTGAACGACGCAGTGGATGACGACGTCCTCAAACGGCACGTCACCCATGAACTCGATGCCGGTCATGATCATCCGGCTGACCCAGAGGTTGATGATCTCCCGCGCGGTGCAGTTGATGTCGGTGGGATAAAAGGCCTTCAGGTCGTCGGTGTCGTCCGGCCACCCCAGAGTCGCGAACGGCCACAGCGCAGACGAGAACCACGTGTCGAGCACATCCGTGTCCTGAGTCAAATCGCGGCTGTCACATTCGCCGCACATCGCCGGTGGATCGACCGACACGGTGGTATGGCCCATCGCGCAGTAGTAGACGGGCACGCGGTGGCCGAGCCAGAGCTGGCGGCCGATGTTCCAGTCGCGCAGACCGCGCAGCCAGTCGAGGTAGGTGCGCTCGTAGCGGTCGGGATGCCACCCCACCTCGCCCGCCTCGGATGCGGCCACCGCGTTGTCGCGAAGATCGCGCATGCTCAGCCACCACTGCTCGCTGATGAGCGGTTCGATCACAGCATGGCATCGGTCGCAATGTCCGACCTCATGCGCGTAAGGCTCTTCTTTCACGAGCAATCCCTGCGCCTTCAGCTCTTTCACGATTCGCTCTCGCGCTTCGAGCCCGGGCAGGCCGTCGTACGGAAGGCCCGGCACGTTCATGCTGCCGTCGGGGTGCATCCCGTTGACGATCTCCAGCCCGTGGCGCTGGCCGATGTCGTAATCCATCGGGTCATGGCCGGGAGTGACCTTCAGCGCGCCGGTGCCGAAGTCCTTCTCCACCGCTTCGTCGGCGACGATCGGCAGCTTGCGGCCGACCAGCGGCAGGACGGCCGTCTTGCCGACGAGGTCGCGGTAACGCTTATCGTCCGGGTTCACCGCCACGCCTGTATCGGCGAGCATCGTCTCGGGACGCACGGTGGCGATCGTCACGTCGTCCCCTCCCTCGACGGGGTACTTGATGAAGTAGAGCGTGTCCTGGTGCTCCTGCCACTCGATCTCGAGGTCTGAGATCGCCGAGCGGTCGTGTGGGCACCAGTTGACGATCCGAGGCGCTCGATAGATCCAGCCCTTCTCGTAAAAGGCGACGAACGCGGTCATCACCGAGCGGTAGTAGCGGGAGTCCATCGTGAAGCGCAGCCGGGTCCAGTCCATCGAGGCGCCCAGCAACCGGAGCTGGTTGATGATGGTCGCGCCGACTTGCTCGTACCACGCTTCGACGCGGGCATCGAACTGTTCCCGGCCGAGCTCCTCCTTCGTCGTCCCCTCACGGGCAAGCTGCTTTTCGATCACGTTCTGGGTCGCGATCGCGGCGTGGTCGTAACCGGGAAGAAAGAGCACTTCGTGACCGGTCATCCGCTTGTACCGCGCCAGCAGGTCGTAGACCGCGGTCTGCAGCGCGTGGCCCATGTGCAGCTCGCCGGTGATGTTCGGCGGCGGGAAGCACATCGCGAACTTCGGCCGGTCGCTGGTCGGGTCGGCGATGAACAGGCCATCGGATTCCCAGCGCGCGTACCAGCCGGCCTCGATGGCCTGTGGATCGAATGCCTTCGGCATCTCGCTTTCGCTCGTGGAGACGTGTTTCATCGTGCTGGCTCGGGTTGCGGCGCCGGCGTGATGGTCGCGGTTAGCGCGACGAAGCCGGCGAGCGTACGGATACGTTCTCGGCGCGGCTCATGGTTTTGCGAATTCTACCGTTTGTCGCGCTGACGCTCGTCCAGATCCTCATTGGACCCGGTGGCGCCCATCCATCTCGCCGTGGTCGCGAACACACCGGGGGTAAGGGCTTGCACCTTCAGCACAGTCCTGAGCTGGATCGGGACGACGTCGATCTCTCGTTTCGCGTTGTACATGGTCTCGCCGCCGGCCGGGATCTTGTCCGCGAACGATGCTGAAGGTGGCCAGGCGCCCGGTGGCGGGGATGCCGGCGTTGGACACGAGCACGTCGACGCCTCCGGCTGCGGCGGCCAGCTTTTCCGGCTCGCCTGGCAGCGAAGGTCGGCCGCGACCACATCTGCTCCGCCGAGCTCGGCCGCCAGCCTTCCGAGCGCTTCTCGGTTACGTGCCGACAGAACCAGCTTCGCGCCGCCTCTCCGCAGCCGCCGCGCGATGTGCGGACCGAGACCTGTCGACGCGCCGGTCAAAAGGACCGTCTTGCCCTGCAAGTCGCGCATCGAGCTTCGTGGACCGCCTTAGCAGGCGGTGTCGTAGTCGACGCCCCCGGTCGAGGTTTGCGTCAGCCAGACCGGAGAGTTCGTAAAGGGTGTGCTGCAGGAGCCGGCCGCCACCCAATCGGCTGCGATCCCGCTGGGGGTGAAGCTGCCGCCCGTGATCGTCTTCCACATCGAGCCGGTGGAGTACACACCGACCGGAGGTCCGATTTGGAGCAGGCGGCCCGTCGCCCCCTGGATCGCGTACTGGTTGAGTGACCGGTTGCTCGACGACCAGCTGTTGCCGGTCTCGACGTCAAGCCACCACGCGGACACGTTGACGGCTCCCTGCTGGCCGGCGTAATTGAGCGAGGTTTCGGCTTCGCTGCATCCGATCGCCCACGCCTGCCTCTGGGCGCTGGTGCCCGTCACTGACGCCGACAGCGCCGAGCAGTTGGACGTGATGTTTTGGCGGTACGCGCCGGAGTAACCCGTGTTGATGTACAGGGACGCCGCCGGCGACTGCGGCGTGGCAGCGTACTCGGCGGCAAGACATGAGTTGTAGCTGAAGGGGCGGCCGCCGTTGACTCCGACAATTCCGAAAGCACCGCTCGGCGACGCGCCGCCGCACTGCGGGTAAGAAACGTCGTAACCGGTGGTGCCGGAGACGTAAGGGTCCGTCGCGGCGCTGGCGAAGACCGCGCCGGACATGAGCGCCCCGACCGCGATTGCCCCCGCCAAAAACCCCCGAAGGCTGCGGATCAGGCAGACTCTCCCACAGCTCGCGCCGGGCCTTCGGTCTCGTCGGCCACCTCGAACTCGGGTTCGAGCGCGTCGCGGATCGAGCGTTCGGAGATTATGCAGCGCTTGATCTCCGGTCGCGAAGGGATCTCGAACATCGAGTTCAAAAGCGCCTCCTCGATGATCGACTTCAACGCGCGCGCGCCGGTGCCGCGCAGCAGCGCGAGCTCCGCGATGGCGTCGAGTGAGCCCTTCTGGAACACGAGCTCGACGTTGTCCAGCGAGAAGAACTTCTGGTACTGCTTCACGAGCGCGTTCTTAGGCTCGGTGAGGATGCGCACGATGTCCTGCTGGTCGAGGTGATGCAGGGTGACGATGATCGGCAGGCGGCCGATGAACTCGGGGATGAACCCGTACTTCAAGAGGTCCTGCGGCTGCAGGTGCTTCAAGGTTTCCGAGACCGCCTTGCGCTCGGTCCGCGTGTGCGGCGCGCCAAAGCCGATGGCGCGGCGGCCGATGCGCTGCTCGACCACCTTCTCAAGCCCGTCGAACGCGCCGCCGCAAACGAAGAGGATGTTGGTCGTGTTGATCTGGATGAAGTCCTGGTGCGGATGCTTGCGTCCGCCCTGCGGCGGCACGTTCGCCACCGTGCCTTCCAGGATCTTCAGAAGCGCCTGCTGGACGCCCTCGCCGCTGA
This sequence comes from Chloroflexota bacterium, assembly GCA_005883575.1. GTDB lineage: Bacteria > Chloroflexota > Dormibacteria > Dormibacterales > Dormibacteraceae > 40CM-4-65-16. The sequence continues at coordinate 96,888 of VBFH01000023.1, forward strand.
CGTCGCGCGTGATCGAAGGGTTGTCCGACTTACGCGCGATCTTGTCGATCTCGTCGATGTAAATGATTCCGCGCTCGGCGCGGCTGATGTCAAAGTCCGCGGCCTGGATGAGCCGCAGGAGGATGTTCTCGACGTCCTCGCCCACGTAGCCGGCCTCGGTCAGGCTGGTGGCGTCCGCGATCGCGAACGGCACGTCGAGGATCTTGGCCAGCGTTTGCGCAAGGTAGGTCTTGCCGCATCCCGTCGGGCCGACGAGCAGAACGTTCGACTTGGTGAGCTCGACATCACCCACCGACTTGGAGGCGCTGATCCGCTTGTAGTGGTTGTAGACCTGGACCGACAGGACCTTCTTGGCCCGCTCCTGCCCGATCACGTACTGGTCCAGCGCGGCACAGATGGTCTTGGGGTTGGGGATGAAGCCCGTCTTCTGCTTCTTCTGGCCGGCGGAGCGATTGTCATCCTCGAGAACTTCCTGGCAGAGGTCGATGCACTGGTCGCAGATGAACACGCCCGGACCGGCCACCAGCTTGCGGACCTGGTCCTGGCCCTTGCCGCAGAAGCTGCATCGCGTGTAGCGGCGGCGGTCTTCTCGTTCGTTCATTGGTTCCCTTGTAACACGACCTTACGGGGATGCCGGCGCCGGGGGATTATGGCCCCAGAGAATCTCGTTGGCAAGGCTTATGCATTCGCTGCAGATGAATACCCCCGAGCCGGCGATGAGCCTGATGCCCCGCTCGCCCTGCTGTTTGCCGCAGAACGAGCATTTGGGACGGTGTCTGGTGACCTCGTCTCGCTTCGCTCTGCGGCGGAAGATCATCCTGCGGCTGCTACCTTTTCTTTGACTTTCTCTTCGTCTTTGGCGCGCTCTTTGTCGCCGGGCTTGGTCGGGGTGAGGATGATGTCGTCGATCAGCCCGTACTCTTTCGCGGCTTCGGCGGTGAGGAAGTAGTCCCGCTCCGTATCCAGCGTCACCTTCTCGATCTTTTGACCGGTGTGGCGCGCAAGAATCTGGTTCAGCTGCTCGCGCGTTCGCAGGATCTCTTTGGCATGAATCTGGATGTCCGTCGCCTGGCCCTGCATTCCGCCCCACGGCTGGTGGATGAGGATGTTCGCGTGTGGCAGGGCGTAGCGCTGGCCGTGCGCACCGCCGGCAAGAAGCACGGCGGCCATCGAGTAGGCCATGCCGATGCAGATCGTAGAAACCGGCGGGCGGATGTACTGCATCGTGTCGTAGATGGCAAGCCCCGCCGTGACCTGGCCGCCCGGGCTGTTGATGTACAGCGCAATCTCTTTATCGGGGTCTTCGGACTGCAGGAACAGGAGCTGGGCGACGACGAGGTTTGCGACCTGGTCATCGATCGGCGTGCCGATGAAAACGATGCGCTCCTTGAGCAGCCGCGAGTAGATGTCAAAGGCCCGCTCACCGCGGCCGGTGTTCTCGACGACCATCGGGACGAGGTAGCTGGATGGATGCTGGTACCGGTTCATGCTGGGCATCACCGTCATTCTAGTCACGGGTTTCACAAAGGGGCCCCCACGAAATCACTGCGAAGCCTCGGATTTCGTGAGATCTGCCCCGGTTCAGTCAAGACGGCGTGATATCCAGCAGCCGGTCGAGGACCCGGCGGCGCCTCAGGCGCGAGGCGAAGTAGCGCCGAGCGGCGGCGCTCTTCTTCAGCTCGCCGATCTGGCCCTTCAGCTCCTCGTCCTGATCCGCCTGCTCCTGGAGGAACTTGAGCACATCCTCGTCTGATGGCTCGAGCCCCTCGCGCCGCGCCAGCTCCCCCAGCACCAGATCGACCTTGAGGCGTGCCTCCGCCTCAGGGCGCTGGCCGGCCATCCACTCGTCTACCGTCTTGCCCAGGTACTGAAGGTAGCGGTCGAGCTTGAGGCCCTGGCGGTTCAACGTCCGTTCCAGGGACTCCAGCTCGCTGGTCAGCTCGCGGTCGACGAGCGAGTCCGGCACATCGACCGCGGACGCGTCGACCAACGCCTTGACGACGGCCTGCTCGCGCCCTATCTTCTCCACCGCCTCGGCCGATTCCTCGAGCTCCTCGCGAACCGCCTGGCGATACGCCTCCGCCGTCTCCTGCTTGCCGTTGGTCAGGCTCTTCGCTAGCGCGTCATCGAGCGCCGGCAGCACCTTTTCCTTGACCCCGCGGACCGTGACGCGGATCGTCCCCTCCTTACCCGTCAGCTGGGGATTGCTGTAGCTCTCGGGAAAGGTGACCTTGGCCTCGCGCGTCTCGCCCACGAAAGTGCCGGGCAGCACCGCGACGAGCTCGGGCAGCAGGACGCCCTCCTTCACCTCGGCCTCAGTTGACTTTTGCGTCTCGGAATCGACCAGGGCGCCGTCCGCCTCGACCTCGATGTCGATGACTGCGATGTCGCCGAGACGCACCTCACGCTCCACCGGCGTGATCTCCGCCATCGGCTCGCGCAGGTCTTCGAGGCGGCGCTCGAGCATCTCGTCGGTCACCTCGACCGGAGAGGCTTCGACGTGCAGGCTCTTCGGATCGGCAAGCGTGACCTCGGGCATAACGCTGATGGTGGCCTTCAGCTTGGCGGGTCGACCACGCTCGAGCTCGAGCACCTCGACGTCTGGGTTGTCGATGGGGTCGATCGATTCCCGCTCGAGGGCCTGGCGCACGACCTCGGGCACCATGGTCTCGACGACCTCTTCGCGCAGCGCGGCGGGACCGAGCCGAGCTTCGACCAGCTCACGCGGCGCGCGACCGGGGCGAAAGCCTTCGATCCGGGCGCGAGAGGCGAGGCGGTTCAACACCCGGTTGTAGGTGGCGTCCACCATCTCCGCGGGCACCTCGATGCTCATGCCGACCTGGCTTTTGGGCAGGCGCTCGGTTACGACAGAGAGTTCCGCCACCATCGCGGAAATAGTACGTAGCGCCGAAATCAGATCAGGGGCAGGGCAGCGGTGGAGACGGGCAAGGGACGGGGACCGGGCTCGCGAGCACGGGACCTGTCCCGGGATCGGGCGGCACGACGTACGCCGGTCCCTTGGGGGTGGGGCTCGGCGGGTTGTCGCCCGGCAGCTTGTCGATCCTGGTCGTGTCGGCTAGGTACCAACTGTTGTTCGGCCCAGCGGCGACGCCCGGCGGCTTTGTGTACCAGCGGTTGCCCGGCACCCCGGCGAGCGCCTGGGAGACGAAGGTGTGCACACCCGGCGAGGCGACGTATATGCCGTCCGAGCCGCCACAGGAGTAACCGCACATCGTGTGGTTGATGTCGAGGATGTCGCCGACCCAAAGGCCGACCGCGAGATCTGGTGTGAACGCGATCGTGACGGCGTCCTTGAAGTTGTCCGTGGTGCCGGTCTTGGCCGCCACCGTCCGGTCCTTCCAGTGCAGCGCGCTGTTGCAGCCGAAGATCATGCAGCGGTTCTGGTCGTCGGCCATGATCTGGGCCATGATGTACGCGACCGCCGGGTCGATGGCGAGTCGCGCGCGCTGCTGGGGATGCGTCGTGTACAGGACCTGACCATGTGAGTCCGTGACCTGGAGCACGGCCTCGGGCGAGTGATAGACGCCCATATCCGCGTACGTGGCGATCCCGTTCACGTGCTCGAGCAGGGTGATCGGATAGCCGCCGAGCGTGAGCGACGGACCGTATTCGTCAGATGGCGCGGTGGCGCTGTAGGAGCCATCGCGGTTGATGTAGCGCGGAAACACGTTGAGTCCTCGCATCCACGAGAGCACGGCCGGAACTCCGATCGAAAGCTCCACCTTTACGGCAGCGATGTTGAGCGAGTTGCCCATGGCCTTCTTCAGCGGCAGCACGCCATGGGTACGGCCGTCGTAGTTGTAGATCTTGGTCGTGCTGTACGCGTCCTTGTAGACGAGCGGGCTCGGGCCGTCGTAGACGGGCGTGTCGACCGTCGCGGCGCGAGCGTTGATGACCGCGCCGTAGGTGTACGGCTTCATCGACGAGCCCATGTTGCGGGGGATGGTCGTGAAGTTGATCTGGCCGCCCGTCGAGTTGTAGTTGGGCGAGCCAACCATCACGAGTATGTCTCCGGTCGTTGGCTGGACGGCGACCAGGCCGGACGAGAGGGCGCCGTTCTTATCCCGCCAGAGGTTGTTCTTCAGGTTGCTCGACACGACCGCCTCGCCCTTCTGCTGCATCGTCCAGTCGAGCGTCGTCTTGACGTTCAGCTGCTGGACGCCGGGCTGAAAGCCGAGCTGGCGCAGCTCGGCGAGCACATAGTCGACGAAGTGCGGCGCTTTGAAGCTGTTGACCGGCGCGTAGTACGTCAGCTTCTCCGCCAGCGCCTTGTCCATGTCCTCCTGGGAGATGTAGTTGGCGCGCACCATCGCCCGAAGGACCTCGGTCTGGCGCAGCTTGGCCGAGTCGGGGTGCAGCACGGGGTTCCACTCGGTCGGAGCCTGCGGCAGACCAGCGAGCATCGCAGACTGCGCGAGGTCGAGCTTTGACGCGGGGATCTGGAAGTAGCTCTCCGAGGCGGCCTCGATGCCGTAGGACTGCGAGCCGTAGAAGCTCTTGTTGAGGTAGAGCTCCATGATCTGGTCTTTGCTGTAGGTCTGACTCAGCTCGTACGCGAGCGCGATCTCTTTGATCTTCCTGCTGACCGTCTGGTCGGGGTTCAAGAACTGCTGTTTCGCCAGCTGCTGGGTGATCGTGCTGCCGCCGCCCACCACCCGGCCGGCGCGAATGTTGTCGAAGGCGGCGCGAACGATGCCCGCGAGGTCGAAGCCGGGGTTGGAGTAGAAGCCCTTGTCCTCGATCGCGACGGTGGCCTGGATGGCAACCGGGGCGACGTCCTTGAGCTTCACCGCCAGCCGGTGGTCGCCGTGGTTGCCGACGTCGGCAAGGATCACCTTGCCCGTGCTGTCTGTGATCAGCGTGTCACCCGCGAAGCCGGCCGAGTCGAGACCCTGGATCGAGGGCAGGCTCTCGAAGAACGACTGCGCATAGGCGTCGACGGCAAGGCCGATCACGAGCAGCACCGCGAGCACCGCCCCGAGGCCGCGAAGCATCGCCGTGCGGCGCATCTTCTGGCCGATCGGCGACCACGCGGCGTGGATCCGCGCTCGAGGGCTGTGACCCCCCTTTGTCTTTATCCGCTCAGGAACGTTTCGAGCCATGCTTGGGGGCGCGCAGGGATTCTACGCTTTCCCACCCTCTCCAACGCGAGCGACGGGGACGGGGTTACGCGGCCACTTGGACGGGCTGCACCACCGAACCGTCCTCATAGATCCGGGAGCACGGTCGGTGGCGCTACGGTCCCCACATCGCTTGTTTGGGGATGGGCTGCGCGCGCACCGCCGTGGACCCCCGGTAGTGGCGGCGAGGCCACTTTCGACTTCAGGTAATGTCGCCCAGGAGCCGGATTCCGATTCACCTGAGCGTCGACGTTATCCCTCCAAACTGAACAACGCGGCCTCGAGGCACACTACTCACATCGAGGTATAGAACTGTAAAGGGGTACAGGGATGTAAAGGGTCAGCCGGGAACCTTTGCCGCACGGTCGGTGTTCAATCATCGATGGGCGGCGTCATCAGATTGGCGTCGGGGAGTAGCGTCCTCGCCGCGGCCGTCATCACCGCCGGGATCTATCTTGGCAACGCCGGCAACAGCCGCCAGGTCTCCTACGTGGCGCCGAAACTAGTTCCCATCGAGGCCGAGACAAGCATTCTGGGCGACCAGCCGCCCACCAACCCTCCGGCCGCGGTGATCCTGCCCGTTCCCTTCACGGCGCAGGCTCCACTGGGCGACTGGGCCGCCAAGCAGCACACATGCGAGGAGGCGAGTCTGGCCATGGTCGACCGCTACCTACGCGGCGACCACTCAGGCAGCCACATCGATCCTCGCACCGCGGAGGCGGCGATCAACCAGATCACGGCCTGGAAGCCCGCCGTCGACCTCACGCCGGCTGAGGTCGGGCAGTTGGCGCAAAAGCACCTGGGCTGGGCCTACGAGGTGCTGCCCGCCGACCGTCTTCACATGAAGCAGCAGCTCGCGCTCGGGCGACCGCTGATCGTCGGCGTCCGCACTCACGGCCTGGGTAACCCGAACTACCCGGGCTACCGCACTCATTACGAGCAGCCCGGCTGGTCGGTGTCGCACTACCTCGTCGTCGTCGGCTATGACCAGTCGGACACGTACGTCCTCAACGACCCGGGCATCACCGTGGGTCACGGCTACCACATCACGTTCGACCAGCTGATACACGCCATCGACGACCTCGACCAGGCTTACCCCTCGCTCGACCTGGGGCATGTGTTTCTGGTCCTGTCGCCGCCGCCCTCGGACGCGACCTCTTGACCTGAGAAATATCAGACCGGCTGCTCGCCCGGCCGAGCAAAGACATCGTCGGCTGCAACCAGGCGTTCTTGACGCGTACCGGGAAAGTGCACCCTGACCCCTGGCCGGCCCGGGCTCCCAAGCTCCCACCCTGCGGCGTAGAGCACCGCCGCGCGGACGAGGTCGGAGGCGTGTGCGATTTGAACGCCGTCGGTGAAGCTCAGGCTCTGCGAGCGCGAGCCGGGGAAGCCTAGCCTTACCTGTCCGCCGGTTTTGAGGTTGTAGACGTAGTCGTCCAACGAGCCGGCGTCGCTTCCGGCCACGAGCTCCGCGATCGTCGGGAACTTGCCTTCGCGCATCGACGCCTTGAGGTCGGCGCGCGTCGTCCGATCGGAGAGGCGGCGGCGGCGCCGCAGCTCGGTCAGAAGCAAGTCGCGCTCTCCGCGCAGCTTGGCGATGTCCTCCTCAAGAGGACGCATGCGATCCCTGAGCGCCGCGATGCGCTGCTCGATATCGGAAGCCTCGAGTTCTTCCATGGATGCTAAGTCTCGTGCTCTGCGTGGCGATTACGGAAGCCGGCGAAAAGACCCAGGTCGTAAACGATCTTCAAACCGCCGCCGGCGAAGAATGGGAAGCCAAAGGCGGCCGCACCAATCGCCACGCCCGCGAGCGCCGGGCCGAACGACATCGCGACCCCGCGCACCGCTCCGGTCATCGCCACGGCTCCGGCGCGCTCGCCGGGCGGCACGATCGAGACGATGTAGGCCTGGCGCGCCGGCACATCCATCTGGGACAGCGCAAACCGCGCGAGAAGCAGACCGACCGCCCCGGCCAGGCTCGGGCTGAACGGCACGAGGAGTAGCAGCAGGTTGCTCGGCAGGTGGGTGAAGACCATCGTGTTGATCAATCCGACGCGGTCGGCCAACCGGCCCGAGACCTCATAGGAAAGCGACTGAAGAATCGCGACCCCTGCGAAGATCGGGCCCAACAAGGCGGCGCCGGCGCCGAAGCGGACGTGGAGCCAGTAGGCGATGACGGCGTTGGCGACGAAACCTCCGCCCAACGAGTCCAGCGCGAACAGGGCCGCCAGCCCGGCCAGCGGCCGGAACGAGCCAAACACGGCCTCCGCCTGCCCGCCCTCGACCTGCTCCGACATGAAAAGCGGAAGCGCCGCCGTCACCAGTCCGATCGCCGCATAAAGAAGGAAGTACGCGCGCGTGCCGGCGAAGAGTGCCGTCGAGAATCCCCCGGCGGCGTTGAACAGGCCACCCGTCAGCGAGTAGCGGCCGAATGCCCGGTTGCGAGCACTGGCCGAGGCGGTCTCCGTGAGCACCGCCTGCTCGACCGAGGCGAAGGGGCCGTAGTCGACGCTCGCCGCCCCGAGCATCCCAGTGACGCCGGCGAGGATGAGCAGCTCCGGCGAGCTCGCGAGGGCAAGATCGGCTCCGGTCCCGGCCATCAGCACCCCGATCAGGCCGAGCGTCCGGCGCCGCCCGAGCGGCACGGCCAGCGCGGCGGAGCCCAGCCCGGTTAGCGATGCGGCCGCGAGCCCGATCCCGAGCGTCAAGCCGATCTGGGTCGGGGACAGCCCGGCGCGCTCGAGGTGGAGCGCCACGAGGACCGCGGAGAAGCCGAAGGCGAAGGCCCGCAGACCCCTGGCCGCCAGCAGTAGGAATCTGTCCCTCATGAGCCCCGGGCGTATTTCAACAGATATGTTGAAAAACTCGTAGACTTGGCTTTGTGGAGTCCAGGCGAGAAACCATCCTTGCCTTTCTGAAGATGCGCGGCCAGGCGTCGCTGGCCGAGGTCGCTGCGCATCTCGAGGTTTCCAAGCAGGGCGCGCTTCGTCACCTCGAGGCGCTGGAGGCGTCAGGCCTCGCCACCGTCGCCCCGGCCGACCTTCACCGCCGCGGACGCCCCGAACACGTCTACAAGCTCACGCCCGCCGCCGGCGAGCACTTCCCCGACGGACATCGGGAGCTCACGGCCGAGCTCGTCGACTTCATGACCAATGAGCAACTGAAGCAGTTCTTCGAGCGCCGCGCGGCGCGGCTGGAGAGGGAATACGCCCGGCGATTGGCGGGCCTAGACTTTGAATCGCGCGTCCGCGAGCTGGCCCGGCTCGCCACCGAGCACGGCCACATGGCCGAGGTGGTCGAGGTTGGGGATGGCGCGCTCGCCATCCGCCACTGCAACTGCCCCATCCAGGATGTCGCGGCCCGCACCGGGCTCCCATGCGTCAACGAGCACCAGATGTACGAGCGGCTTTTGGGCACGGAGGTGTCGCGCACGACGTGGGTGGCCGAGGCCGCGGACGATTGCACATACGTGATGAAGGAGAAGGGAGAGACAGTTGGCTGATTTTGAGATCAAAGACCTTCGCGCGAGCGTGGAGGGACGGCAGATCCTGAAGGGCGTTTCGCTCGCCATCTCCATGGGCGAGGTCCACGCGGTGATGGGACCGAACGGATCGGGCAAGTCGACGCTGTCACACACGTTGATGGGTCATCCCGGCTACACGGTGGACGGCGGCTCGGTCCTCTTCAAGGGCCAGAACGTCCTCGAGCTGGAGCCCGACGAGCGAGCGCGCCTGGGCATGTTCCTGGCGTTCCAGTACCCGGTGGTCGTGCCCGGGATCTCGATGGCCAACTTCCTGCGCACCGCTTTGAACTCCAAGCGCGGATATGACGGAAAGGACAAGTCGAAGCAGGTCACACCGAAGGAGTTCCGCTCGATGATGAAGAGCGAGCTCGAGGTCCTGCACATGGACGACTCATTTCTGCCTCGATACATCAACGACGGTTTTTCAGGTGGCGAGAAGAAGCGCGCCGAGATCCTGCAGATGGCGATGCTCAAGCCGGAGATCGCGATCCTCGACGAGACCGACTCGGGTCTTGATATCGACTCCATCAAGTTCGTCGCCGAGGCAGTGAACCGCATGCGCGGTCCCGAGCTTGGGATCCTGATCATCACCCACTACACGCGGGTCCTTGAGTTCATCAAGCCCGACTACGTGCACGTGCTGGTTGACGGCAAGTTCGTGCTCTCGGGCGGGCCTGAGGTCGCGGAACGACTGGAGAACACGGGTTACGCGGAGTGGGGTCACGCCGAAGAAGAACCGAAGGAGGTTGCCTGATGGCCACCGTACCCAAGATCGAGGTCGGTGCTGATTACAAGGAGAAGTACGGCTTCTTCGTCCCCGAGGAATACGTCTTCAAGGCCAAAAGGGGCCTGAACCCGGACATCGTCACAGAGATCTCCTGGATGAAGCAGGAGCCGGAGTGGATGGCCAAGATGCGCCTCCGCTCCCTGGAGATCTTCCGCAAGAAGCCGATGCCCAAGTGGGGCGCGGACCTTTCGGTGATCGACTTCGAGAACATCTTTTACTACCTCAAGGCTTCGGACAAGCAGTCGAAGACCTGGGAGGAATTGCCGCCTGACATCAAGGCCACGTACGACCGGCTCGGCGTCCCCGAGGCGGAGCGCAAGTTCCTGGCCGGCGTCTCCGCGCAGTACGAGTCGGAGGTCGTCTACCACTCGCTGCAGGAATCGCTGACCAAGAAAGGCGTCATCTTCACGGACACCGACTCCGCGCTGCGAGACCACCCCGAGCTGTTCAAGGAGTACTTCGGAACGGTGATCCCGCCTGCGGACAACAAGTTCGCAGCGCTGAACACAGCGGTCTGGTCGGGCGGGTCCTTCATCTATGTGCCCAAGGGCGTGCACGTGGAGATTCCGCTGCAGGCCTACTTCCGGATCAATGCGGAGAACATGGGCCAGTTCGAGCGGACGCTGATCATCTGCGACGAGGGATCGTTCGTGCACTACATCGAGGGGTGCACCGCTCCCATCTACACGACCGATTCGCTGCACTCGGCGGTGGTCGAGATCATCGTCAAGAAGAACGCCCGCTGCCGCTACACGACCATCCAGAACTGGTCGACCAACGTCTTCAACCTCGTGACCAAGCGCGCGATGGCCTACGCGGACGCGACGATGGAGTGGGTCGACGGCAACCTAGGGTCGCAGATCACGATGAAGTACCCCTCCGTCTACCTGATGGAGCCCGGCGCGAAGGGCGACGTGCTCTCAGTTGCGTTCGCGGGTAAGGGCCAGCACCAGGACGCCGGCGGGAAGATGATCCACGTCGCGCCGAACACGACTTCGACCATCACGTCCAAGTCGATCTCCAAGGCAGGCGGCCGGACCTCGTACCGCGGCCACATCAAGATCTACCCCGGCGCGAACAACTGCAAGTCGTTCGTGAAATGCGATGCGCTGCTGCTAGACGATGAGTCGCGCTCGGACACGTATCCCTACAACGACGTCGACGCCGAGAACGTGACCCTCGGCCACGAGGCGACCGTGAGCAAGGTGTCCGACGAGCAGCTCTTCTACCTGATGAGCCGCGGCATCCCGCGCGCGGAGGCCGAGACCATGATCGTCAACGGCTTCATCGAGCCGTTCACCAAAGAGCTGCCTCTCGAGTACGCGGTGGAGCTCAACCGGCTCATCCAGCTCGAGATGGAGGGCTCGGTAGGGTAGCGATGGCGCTGACTGCGGAGACCCTGGACCAGCTCCAGGGCGAACCTGGCTGGCTGCGCGAGCGGAGGCAGAACGCGCTGGCGGCGTATGAGACTTTGCAACTGCCATCGAAGACCGACGAGGAGTGGCGGCGAACCGACGTCAGCCGCTTCAACGCGGCCGAATACTCGAAGCTCGAGCACCTCGACGGGCTGAAGCTCGAGCGTCCGTCGGGGCTGCCGGCGGGCGTGATCCTCAAGCCACTACGCGAGGCCGCGAAGGATCACCCCGATCTCGTTGAGCCGCGGCTGTTCTCCCTTGTGCACGCAGACCGCGATCGATTCGCCGCCCTGCATGCGGCCTTCTTCACCGGTGGCACGTTCCTGTACGTCCCCGACGGGGTGGAATTCGACCAACCGGTGCTGGGCCAGCACTTCTCGCACGCAGGCGGTAACAGCGTCCTCCCCCACACCCTGATAGTTGCCGGCCGCGGCGCGCGTTTCAACTACCTCGACGAGTACATCGCAGAAGACGACACCGAGGCCGGCTACCGGAGCGGCTCGACCGAGATCTTCGTGGGCGAAGGCTCGCAGGTCGGTTACGTCGCGGTTCAGAAATGGGGCCGCAACGTCTGGCATTTCGCCGACCAGCGCGCCGAGCTGCAAAAGGACTCGAACCTGCGCCTCTTCAACGTCACGCTCGGTGGCAAGTTCTCCAAGACGCGTGTCGAGGCATCCCTGGCCGGAGAAGGCTCGAACGCGGAGCTGAAGGCGATCTACTTCGCCTCCGGAGAGCAGTTCTTCGACTTCCACACGCTCCAGGACCACCGCGTCGGCAACACGCGCTCCGACCTCCTCTTCAAAGGCGCGCTGCAGGACGTCGCCCGCACCGTCTATGCCGGCCTGATCAAGATCGAAAAGCACGCCGCGCGTTCCGACGCCTACCAGGCCAACCGCAACCTCGTCCTCTCCGACAAGGCCAAGGCGACCTCGATCCCGATGCTCGAGATCGACAACAACGACGTCCGCTGCACCCACGGCGCCACGGTCGGCCCTGTCGACCCCGAGCACCTCTTCTACCTACGATCCCGCGGCATCCCCGAGACAACTGCCAAGCGGATGTTGATCCAGGGATTCTTCGGCGACGTCCTCGACCGCATCCCGTTCGAGCACGCACGCAAGCTGGTGGAGGCGGAGCTGGAGGCGCGAATTGGCTAGCCATCGGGTCGCCTCGGTCGAAGAGATTCCGCAAGACTCGATGAAGCGCGTCGAAGCCGGCGGCACGCCCGTGTGCCTCGCCCACGCCGAGGACGGCAACTTCTACGCCCTCAACGACATCTGCACGCACGAGGAGTTCTTCCTCTCCGACGGCGAGCTATGGGGCTTGGACGTCGAGTGCCCGCAGCATGGATCACGGTTCAACCTGGAGACCGGCAAGGTCACCGGTCTCCCGGCAGTGATCCCGGCGAAGACGTACCCAGTGAAGCTCGAAGGCGACGAAATCTACGTCGAGGTGCCCGACTGAGCGTGGCCATCCGCACCCTTGACGTGGCGGCGATCCGCAAAGACTTTCCGATCTTCGAGACGGGCATCGCTTACCTCGACTCGGCCAATACCTCGCAGCGTCCACGCCAGGTGACCGGCGCGATGCTGGAGTACTTCGAGAAGTTCAACTCCAACATCCACCGCGCCGCTTATCGCATCGCTGAAGAGGCGACCGTCCGCTACGAGGCGACGCGGGAGAAGGTGCGCGCCTTCATCAATGCCGCTTCGACGAAGGAGATCGTCTACACGCGCGGCACGACTGAGGCGATCAACCTTGTCGCCTACGCCTGGGGGCGGAAGAACATCAAGCAGGGCGACCTGATCGTCCTGACCATCATCGACCACCACTCCAACATCGTCCCCTGGCAGATCCTCGCGGCCGAGAAGGACGCGAGGATCGAGTACGTCGACATCGACGACCGCGGCGAGCTGCGGCGGGATCAGTTCGCTGAACTGCTGAATCGCGGGCCGAAGCTGGTCGCATTCAACCTGGTGAGCAACGCCCTCGGGACCATCAATCCGGCGCACGAGATGGTGGCCGCCGCGAAGAGGGTGGGCGCCACGGTCCTGGTCGACGGCGCGCAGAGCACGCCTCACCAACCAATCGACGTGCGGGCGCTTGGCTGCGATTTCTACGCCTTCAGCGGGCACAAGATGCTGGGCCCGACAGGAGCCGGAATCCTCTACGGCCGCCGTGAGGTCCTCGAGGCCATGGACCCCTTCATGGCGGGCGGAGACATGATCAAGACGGTGCGCGTCGAGGAGACGACCTATCACGACCTGCCCTGGAAGTTCGAAGCCGGCACGCAGGCGATCGCCGAGGTGATCGGGCTCGGGGCCGCAGTGGACTATCTGAACGACCTGGGCATGGACGCCGTCCGCGCCCACGAGCTCGACATCACCGAGTACGCCTACGAGGCGCTCAGCGACGTCGACGGCCTGACCGTGTACGGCCCGCCCCCCTCACGCCGCGCCGGGGTCATCTCCTTCTCGCTCGACGGCATCCATCCGCATGACCTGGCGACGATCGCCGACCGCGACCAGGTCTGTCTTCGCGCGGGACATCACTGCGCGATGCCGTTGATGACGCGCCTTGGCGTCGCGGCGACTGCGCGCGCGTCGTTCTACGTGTACACGCAGAAGGATGAGGTCGACCGGCTCGTAAGCTCGATCAAGGAAGCTCAAAGGATCTTCGCGTGATGGCCACGGCTGACGACCAGTTCTACCGCGAGTACATCATCGACCACTACAAGCACCCTCGAAACTACGGTCGTCTCGAGCATCCCGACATCTCCCACGAGGAGGACAACCCGCTGTGCGGGGACGTCGTCGGCATGGACTTCCGTGTCACGGACGGAGTGATCGAGGACGTCCGCTTCCACGGTCGTGGCTGCGCCATCTCGCAGGCTTCCGCATCGCTCCTGACAGAGCGGTTGAAGGGAATGCCGCTCGACGAGGCGAAGAAGATCAACAAGGACGACGTGCTCGGGGAGCTCGGTATCGACATCTCGCCGGCGCGGATCAAGTGCGCGCTGCTGTCGCTGAAGGTCTTGAAGGTCGGCGCCTATGGATTGGCCGACATCGATGAGGAGTAATAGATAGGTATGACTGAGCAGACGGTGCCGTTTCGCGACCTGAAGGTCGACGACATCAAGAAGCTGGTAGACGAAGGCCGGGATGTCGTCGACGTCCGAGAGGACTGGGAATGGAACAAGGGACACATCCCGGGCGCGAGGCATGTGGTGCTGAGCTCGATCCTGGCCAACCCGACGGCCCAGAAATTCAGCGATGGAACGATCTTCGTGTGCCAGGTCGGAGAGCGCTCGGCCGTCGCCTCTGAGATGGCGGTCGCGCTTGGAGTGAAGGATGTCGTCAACTTCCGCGGCGGCACCAAGGCCTGGAAGGACGCCGGCCTTCGCCTGGAGGTGCCATGAGCGAGGCTCCTACGGTCACAACCGAGGTCGCACCCGACGCGACGGTCAAGCCCGAAGATGTCATCGAGGTCCTTCGCCAGTGCTTCGACCCGGAGATCCCGGTCAACATCGTCGACCTCGGCCTGGTCTACGACATCGCGATCAAGCCCGAGCGCGTGGATGTGAAGATGACATTGACCGCGCTGGGCTGCCCGATGGCCGCAGATGTGATGGCAGACGTGCGGGACCACCTGCTCATGCTTCCCGGCATCTCCGACGCCGGAGTCGACATCGTTTACGAACCGGTGTGGACCCCAGAGCGCATGTCCGAAGAAGCGCGCTGGGAACTGGGGATGGTCTAGAGCCGAATCCTTTGTCAGGCCGCGTGGGGCCAGACGTCGCTCACTGACGTGATGGCCGTCTCGGTCTCGGTGCCGTTCTGCAGGTCGTAGATGTAGGTCGTGCCGCTGGACGGATGAGTCGGCGGCTGAGGGCCACACAAGTCGGTTTCCACGCACGCACGCTCACCCCGATACCAGATGTATCGGGATGTCAGGAAGATCGGTTCAGCGCGAGCTGTCTTGATCTCGCGAATCTCTCTCGTAGTGGTGTCCACGACGTAGCTGTGCGCCCAACCACTGCTGTCCCGAGCCGCGTAGACGATCTTTCCGCCGTCCGGCGATGCTTTGGGCCGAATCCACGCTACTCCCGGAAGGAAGTTGGAGACGGCGCCGTTGCGCCACATTTCCACGCCGCCCGCGTCGCGGAAGTAAAGGGTGCCGCCTGACCAGACCGACATCGTCGTGCCCTGCGCGTCGGTGCTGCGGACCAGCTTGCCATCTGCAGACCAGAGACGGAACGTGCTCGGAGCGAAACCGCTGACCACCAGAGACACGTACGTCCCATCGGGTGAGTAAACCAGCCGAAAGTCCAGCGAGTTTGCGATCGCGCAGCCCGCGATAGTTTCGCACCCGCCGACACCCCCACTCGGAGCAGAGCCCAGCACACGATCGACTCCAGCGGTCAGTTGATGTACATCCATCCCGGCGGCGCTCTCGGTCGTGTAGACGACGCTGCTTCCATCCGGGCTCCACCCGAAGAGGCCCACGACCTGACCGGACACGACGGTCTTCGGAGCTCCAGCCAGGGGAGCGCGGACAAGGCCGCTCTCGTCGGCATACGAGAGTTCCGATGCGCTCACAAACACCGGCGCCAGGCTCGTCCCCACGCTGGCGAGTGTCTTTATGTAGCTGATGTCTGTGAGGTCACTAACGATGACTTGATCGTTGCCGCGAAGAGTGACCAAAGCCAGAGGGCGACTGGTGGACTGCGAGGGCGGGGTCGAAGCGATCGCCACGGGGAAAGGTGGTGCCGGGCCGCAACCGACGCCCAGCAGCGCGGCCGCCGCCACGATCCAGACCCAGCGCCGCGACCTCGAGCTCATACAGCCCAAACGGCACCGGGCTCCATTAGTTATGGCGTCATCAGCCGGTGTGGAAGCGGAGCTGGCCGTTCACCAACCGCAGTGTCGGACTCCCGAGTGTCCGAGGGCCCGCACTGGGAGCGGGGGATGGGCCGGAGCGTCAGCTCAGGCGGCGAGCGACCAAACGTCGCACACGGCCGCCATCAGGGATTCGGACTCGGTACCTTCAAGGAGCTCATCGCCGTATGCCTTGCTCGTGGCAGAATCCTGATAAGAAGGGCACTGACTTCCTTATGCGGTAAAGATCCCAGCTGACCGCTCAGGCCGCGTGAGGCCAGACGTCGCTCACGAACACAATGTCCGATTCGGTTTCTGTGCCACTACCCAGGTCGTAGACGTAGCTCTTTCCGGTTCGGATCACCTGGTAGCCGGCCGGACAAACGTCGGCAGCCACGCAGGCGCGCTCACCCTGATACCAGACGTAGCCCGGGGCGAGGAAGACAGGATCCACGCGACCTTTGCTCAGCGGTCGCACGTGTCCGGTGGTCGTGTCGGCGACAAAGGTTTCGTGCAAGCCCTGCGCATCTCGCGTCTCATAGACGATGTCGCGCCCGTTCGCGGATGCATGAGGCCTGATCCAGTTCACGCCGGGAAGAAATTGCGAGACGGTTCCAGCGCGCCACACCTGGACTCCATCGGCGCCCTGAAAAAACAGCGCGCTATCCACCCAGGCCGACATCGGGCGGGCCTGCGTGTCGGAGTGCTCGACCAGGATACCGTCCGACGTCCACAGCCGGAAGCTCGTCACGTTGGCAATGCTGTCGACCAGCGAGATGTGGCTGCCGTCGGGTGAATACACCAGGCTGAAGTCCCATGTGTCCGCTATCGCGCAGAACTCGGTTTGGCAACCTACCGCCGGCCGCGCCGGAATCGGGCCACCGACGACGTGGTCCTGCCCGCCGCTCAAAAGATGCAGCGCCATCCCCGAGCCGGCTGGGAGCAGATAGGCGACGGTCTTTCCGTCCGGGCTCCATGCATAGGCCATCAGGTCGTTCGCCTTGAAGACGACGGTCGTCGGGGAACCGGCCAGAGGCGCGCGGAACACGCCACCTTGCGCGAGGTACGACACATCCGTCGCAGTCACGAACGCCGGCCACGAGATCATTCCCAGGTTGGAAACCGTCTTCGGGTGCTGGACGTCCGTGACGTCGCTGACCACGAAATCGTTGCCGCCACGAATGTTCACGAGCGCCAGGCACGGACTGGAAGGCGAGACGCATTGGGTGCTTGGCGATGGGTTGGCTGACGCACCCCCGGTCGGACCCGGGTTGGCGGGGCCGCAGGCCGCTGCCAGCAGCGCGGTGATGACGAGCAATCGCTTCATGACGCTCTCATGTCTCTTTGCAGCGGTAACGGCCCCATTCCCAGTTCGTTACGCCGATCTAGACGGAGTGAAAGATCGGGCGTCCGTTCACGCATTCCCATTGATATGGGCCGGTGACGAGTCCAGACCCCCCTCCCGCCGTCTGACCAGTGGCCGGACAATCGATCAGGCGCTGGGTGAGCTCGAAGCCCGCCAGCAGAAGGGCGACCGCCAGCGCGGCCGCAAGGAGGCCCCCCAAACGCGCCGGCCTGGACCTGGCCGTTCGAACCGTCCGGTTCAGCGCGACCGTGACCAGGATTCCGGCGCTGACCAGTGGTAGGCCGATCGTAAAGGCGGCCAGAAAGCCCATGACCAGGAGTCCCGCGGCGGCGGCCGCGCGCAGAAGCACGCGAATGGTCTCGATCTCCTGCCGCGGCAGCATGGCGACCGCGATGAGCGCCGCCATCACCGCCAGGTAACCGGCGACGAAGCGCGGGATGTAGGGCTGGGCCGACGGCCCCTGGGCGTTGATCAATCCGACGTAGACGACATCGGCGACGAGCACGATGACGAAGGCCACCGACGAGCTGATCAGCACCGACCGCCGTTCCATTCGACCGAACTCTAAACCGGTGGAAAATCGGCTCTATCTACACTTAATCTCGAAGTGGGGGAGTTCAGCCCCGGGCTGGAAGGGGTGGTTGCCGCCGAGACCGCCGTCAGCGAGGTTGACGGCGCCAACGGCCGTCTGATCTATCGCGGCGGATACCTCATCGAGGACCTCATTCCGGTCACAAGTTACGAAGAAGCCGCGTTCTTGCTCTGGCACGGTGAGCTGCCAAACGAGAAGGAGCTCGACGCTCTGCGTCAACAGATGTCGCGGGCTCGCCGACTCAAGGATTCCGCCCGCAAGACGCTCATGGCAATGGAGCCGTCCACCGATCCCATGGACGTCCTGCGCACGGTCGTCTCGGCGCAGGGCGCAAGCCAGGCTCTCACCAAACCGACCCTTGACGAGGCCGTCGCGCTCACAGCGGTCTTCCCCACCATCGTCGGTGCCGCGTATAGACGCCGGCAAGGCAAGGATCCCCTCCAGCCTCGCGACGACCTCGGCCACGCGGCCAACCTCCTGTGGTCGCTGGAGGGAAGGGAGCCGGAACCCCAGAAAGTCCACTGGGTGGACACGTACCTCGTCCTGCTCGCGGACCACGGGCTGAACGCCTCCACATTCGCCGCTCGCGTTGTCGCGTCCACCGGAAGCGACCTCACATCGTGCATCGTCGGGGCGATCGCGGCACTGAAAGGTCCCGCGCACGGCGGCGCGACGCTGGCGGCGCGCAACATGCTGGACAAGATCGGGTCGGCGGAGAACGCCGAGAGATGGTTGACCGACGCCCATGCAAAGCACGAACGCTTCTCCGGGTTCGGACACCGGGTCTACCGCACATACGACCCGCGGGCGAAGATCCTCCGCGAGATGGCGAAGACAGCCGCGCCCGACCTGCACCGCACGGCGGCACGCACCGAAGAGGTCGCCCTGAAGATCCTCCACGACGCCCACCCGGAGCGCCCGAACGCGACCAACGTCGACTTCTGGGCCTCGGTGGTTCTGACCGGCGCCGGTATTCCGAAAGAACTTTTCACGACGATCTTCGCCACGTCCCGTGTCTCGGGCTGGACGGCGCACGTGCTCGAGTCGCTGTCCGACCTTCGCATCATCCGGCCGGCCTCGCGCTGGATCGGCCCCGAGCCCGGAAGGAAGCCGCTGCAGCTCGCCAAGCGATGAGCGGCAACAGCGCGTACGTGCCGGGCCTCGAGGGAATCATCGGTGCCCAGACGGCGATCTCGATGGTCGACGGCGCCAACGGCCGCCTCGTCTATCAGGGCTACGTGATCGCCGACCTTGCTCAGGAGATGTCTTTTGAAGAGGTCGCGTTCCTGCTCTGGGAAGGCCGCCTGCCGACCCGAGCAGAGCTCGGCGCGCTGTCGGCCGAGCTTGCGAGCTCGCGTCAGCTGACCCAGGCCGCGACGGTCGCGCTCGAGGCCCTGCCCGCCGACACCGACCCGATGGACGTCCTCAGGAGCGTGGTCTCTGTGCAGGGAGTCGAGCACCGGCTCGCCAGGCCCTCCCGCCCGCTTGCGATCCACGCCACGGCGTCATTCCCGACCATCCTCGCGACCTTTCACCGCAAACGGATGGGACTCGAGCCGGTCAAGCCGAGGCGAGACCTGGGGCATGCGGCGAACTACCTCTACATGATGAACGGCGAGGAGTCGAGCCCAGAGATCGTCCGTGCCCTCAACACCTATCTCGTCCTGCTTGCGGATCACGGCATGAACGCCTCGACCTTTACGGCTCGGGTCATCGCCTCCACCGAGTCGGATCTGACGTCGTGCCTGGTCGGGGCCATCGGCGCGCTGAAAGGGCCGGCGCACGGAGGTGCGCCCTCCGCGGTCATCGAGCAGCTGGAGGAGATCGGCGCCGCTCCCGACGCCGAGGCATGGATGCGCGCCGCGCGCAATCGGAAGGTCAAGTTCATGGGCTTCGGCCACCGCATCTACCGCGTCTACGATCCGCGGGCCAAGATCCTCAAGGAGATGTGTGAGCGGATGAATCCGCAGTTCTTCGCCCTCGCCTCCAAGGTGGAGGAAATCGCGCTCACAATCCTGCACGAGGAGCATCCCGAGCGGCCGCAGTCGACCAACGTCGAGTTCTACTCGGCGGGCGTCCTTCAGGCGATCGGACTGCCCAAGGAGTTCTTCTCCCCGACCTTCGCCGCTTCCCGAGTCGCCGGTTGGAGCGCTCATGTGCTCGAACAGGCAGCCCACAACCGCATAATCCGGCCGCAATCGGAATACATCGGACCGGAGCCGCGGAAGCCAGTGCCCCTCGCCGAGCGCGGCTGACAGGCCGCGGGCTCGACGGTCCCGCCTGGCGCAACCTGGGTGCCGTCGGCCTGGCCTGGTTCCTGCTCATCGCGATCGGGCTGACCGGTTGGTACGTGGTCGTGCTTCCGCTGCGCGGCGAGATTCTCAACAACGACCTGATCACGGCGTACATCGCGGCCGGCATCGGCCGGGCCCACGGTTGGAGCCACATCTACTCGCTGGCGCTGGAACACGACATGTTCGTGCAGCTCCGGCCGCATGCAGTTTTCCAGGACGGGGCGTGGTATGCGACCCCTCCCGTCTACGCCTGGCTGGTCCTCCCATTGACCTTGCTGAGCCCCGCCGCGGCCGTGTACGTCTGGCTCGCGCTTCTGGGCGTCGCCCTCACCGCCGCCTGGTGGATTGCAGCGCCCGAGGGCGGACGGACCCGCTGGCTGTGGCTCCTGGGCGCGCTCGCCTGGTACCCCGTGCTCTACAGCCTGGAGTTCGTCCAGCCGGCCCTCCTTGTGCTGCTGATCGCGGCCGCGAGCTGGAAGCTGGCCGATTTGCGAAAGCCGTACCTCGCAGGTGCGGTGCTTGGGCTTTCGGTCATCAAGCCACAGCTCGTGCTGCTGATTCCGCTCGTGCTTCTCGCGGCCGGGAGGTGGCGAGTCGTCTTGCCATGGGCTTTGATCGGAGCGGCGCTGGCGCTGCTCTCGTTGATTTCGCTTGGCGCCGATGGGCTGGGCGACTACCGGATCACTCTGGCCCACGAAAGCCAGGTCGCGAACAACCGCTACTTCACCCTCGCCTACCTCCTCGGTCCCGGCCTGCTGAGCTACGCGGTTCCGGCGCTCGCCGTCCTGGTCACGATGGCGGGCGCGTACCTGAATCGGCGTGAGAGCTATGGCCGGCTCTTTGCGCTGGGCATCGTTGCCAGCACGCTGACACCGACGTACTGGCACCTCCAGGACTTCACGATCCTCGTCCTTGCCGGCTGGCTCTTCTGGCGCGAACAACCGCCTGCCTGGCAGCGCGCCTGGCTCTTGGTGGTGGTGATCGCGGGCGAGTTCGCATGGCCCTTGACGCCGCTGCCGATGCTCGTTGGGATCGCGGTGTGGTTTGCCTTCCTCGTGGCGCCTTCGCGCACCCCCGTTTCTGAAAGAGCGCTCGCGACCTGATCCCGTGACGGCCGCTGATGTCCGCGTTCCACATGCGCGTCTGGTCGTGGTCGCCGCAGCCGCGCTCGTATGCGCCATCCTCTTGTGGCTGACGGGCTCCTTCACCTTCTATTTCGACGAGTGGACCTTCATCACCACCGCGCCCGATTGGACCTTCTGGACGTACTTCGAGCCGCACAACGAGCACCCTTCGATGCTGCTGCGCCTCTCCTATACCCTCCTTCTCAACACGGTCGGCCTCCGCGCGTACACGCCGTACATGGCCGTCCTCCTCCTGGCCCACTGCGCCAACGTCGTGCTCTTGTTCGAGCTGGTCCGCCGGCGCGCGGGCGACCTCGTCGCGATGGCGGCGGCTTTCATCCTTCTCGTGCTGGGGGCCGGATGGGAGGACATCCTCTGGGCGTTCCAGATCGGCTGGCTGGCCTCGATCGCTTTCGGGCTCGGCGCGATGCTCGCGCTCGGCCGGCGGCCTGCTGGGGCCGCCGCCTTGATCGCGGTTTCGCTTGCGTTCTCAGGCATCGGCATGGTGTTTACGGTCGCCGCCGCGGTCGAGCTCTTGCTGACGCGAGGCCGCCGTCGGGACCTGCTGTGGCTTGTGCCGCCGGCCGTCGCGCTGGCCGCCTGGTACCTCGGATTCGGGCGCTTCGGGACGCACCCAGATCCCCAACCGACCGCGGCCAACCTGCTGATCGACCCTCTGTACGCGGTCTGGGGTCTGTCCCAGGGGGTCGCCGGTCTGCTCGGAGCAGGGGGCTGGATCGGCTACCCCCTGCTGGCGCTGGCCCTCCTGGTGATGGCCTGGCGATGGCGCCGGCATGGCCTGGACGGGTTCACGGCCGGCGTCGCCGCTGGCTTGCTCGCCTTCTACCTGGTCGCCGGGCTGACCCGCGCGCAGCTCGGATGGCAGCAGTCAGGGGCTTCGCGCTACGTGTACGTCGCCGCCGTGCTGTGGCTGGTCCTGCTCGGCGACGCCGCCCGGCACCTGCCGTGGCGAGGCACCTGGCGCCCGGCGCTCGTCGCATGCGTGTTCCTCGCCTGTTTCAACAGCGCCGTGCTCCTGGTCGAGTACACGAGCGCGAAAACGGTCCAGATGCAGCGGGCCGTGGCCGACTTGCAGGCGCTGGCCGCCGAGCGCAACGATCCATGCCTCGACCCTACCAGCGACGCCGATGTGCTGATCACGCCAGGCATCACGCCGCCGGCGTACTACCGGGCGGTCGACCGCTATGGCGACCCGGCGGCGGGAATTCCGGTGCGCGATCGAGCCGACTTCGAGGCTGCGCGCGGCCACCTGCGGAAAGCCAACTGCTGACCGTCCCTACACTTAATCCAAGTGCCTGATTTCGATTTTGACGTCGCCATCCTGGGTGGTGGGATGGGGGGCTATCCAGCCGCCATCCGCGCCTCTCAACTCGGTCTCAAGGTAGCCCTCGTTGAGGCGGCCAAGCTCGGCGGCACGTGCCTCCATGTCGGCTGCATCCCGACCAAGGCGCTGCTCGAGTCCTCCGAGCTCTATCACCGCGTCGCCGCCCGAGGAATCGAGTTCGGCCTGAAGGCCGAGGTGGTCGGCTACGACTACCCCCGTATCGCCGAGCGCCGCGACGCCGTCGTCGGACAGCTGTACAAGGGCGTTCAGTACCTCATGAAGAAGAACAAGATCGAGGTAGTCCAGGCGAGGGGCCGCCTGCGCGACCGCAACACGATCGAGGCAAACGGAAAGCTGGTCCAGGCCAAAAACCTCATCGTCGCCACCGGTTCGGTCGTCAAGACGCTGCCCGGCCTGGATCTTGACGGCCAGTTCATCGTTTCGTCCGACAACGCCGTGGTGGCGAAGACCGTTCCGGAGTCGATCTGCATCATCGGCGCGGGCGCTGTCGGTGTCGAGTTCGCCACCCTCTATAACCAGCTGGGCGTGAAGGTCACCCTGCTCGAGGCCCTCGACAGACTGGTCCCGCTCGAGGACGAAGACGTCTCCAAGGAGCTGCTGTCGGCGTTCAAGAAGGCAGGCATCGATTGCCGTCTCGGCGTCAAGGTGAAGGGCGCGAAGAAAGCCCGCGACGGCGTCAGCGTCGAGACCGATCAGGGCGAGGTATGGGCGAAGCAGCTGCTCGTCGCGGTGGGTCGGGCGGCCGTCTCCAAAGACCTCGGCCTGGAGCAGGTTGGGGTGCAGACGCAGCCGAACGGTTTCATCAAGGTCGACGAGTGGATGCGCACCTCGGTCGACTCAATCCACGCCATCGGTGACGTGGTCGGTGGCTTTCTCCTCGCCCACGCCGCCTCGCACGAAGGCATCACCGCGGTCGAGGACATCGCGGGCCAGCGCGTGGCGCCGATGGAGCAAAACCTGGTCACCCGCTGCACGTACTCGCATCCGCAAATCGCGTCCGTGGGAATGACGGAGAAGGAGGCACGCGACTCCGGTCGTGAGGTGAAGGTCGGCAAGTTCCCCTTCTCGGCGATCGGGCGGGCCCAGATTCACGGCGAGACGGGCGGTTTCGTGAAGATCGTGGCCGACACCAAGACAGGCCAGCTCCTTGGCACCCACATCGTCGGCGACAGCGCCACCGAGCTGATCGCGGAGCCCGCGCTGACCCAGCTCTTTCAGGGCGACGCCTGGGAGCTAGGCCGCAACGTCCATCCTCACCCGACGTTGAGCGAGGCGGTGATGGAGGCGGCGATGGCGGTGGACGGCCGCGCCATCCACTTCTAGCCCGAGATGGCGCAGACGACCAAGACGAGGGACCCGGCGTTCAGCCCCGATTGGCGATTCCAGGAGCCGGTCGCGTGGCGCGACACCGACCTCGACGAGAACATCCTCACCGAGTGGTTCCACTACATGCTTCTGGGCCGCCAGATCGACTACCGCTTCCAGGTCCTGAACCGTCAGGGCCGAGCGCCGTTCATCATCTCCTGCGCCGGCCACGAGGCGGCGCAGATCGGAGTCGGCTGGCCGCTCAAACCCAAGCACGACTGGCTCGCCCCCTACTACCGCGACGTCGTCCTCTGCATGCGCATGGGCATGACGCCGCTGGACCTGATGCTGTCGGTGCTGGCGAAGGCCGCCGATCCGGCGTCGGGTGGCAAACAAACCCCCGGCCACTTCTCCGACACGCGGCACAACATCACCTCTGGCGGCTCACCGGTCGCCACGCAGATGGTTCGGGGCGCCGGTGTCGCGTATGCGCTGAAGATGGATGGCACCGACAAGGTCCTGCTGACCTGCTACGGCGAAGGTGCCGGCGCGGAAGGCGACGCGCATGAGGCGTTCAACTTCGCCGCGATCTACAAGCTGCCCGAGATCTTCGTCTGTGAGAACAACGGCTTTGCGATCTCGACGCCCTTCAACAAGGAGTACGCGATCCAGCACGTGGCCCAACGCGCCGCCGGTTATGGGTTTCCGGGCGTGACCGTCGACGGACGCGACCCTGTCACCTGCTACATGGTCTCGAAGGAGGCCGTCGCTCGCGGCCGCGCCGGCGAGGGGCCGACCCTGATCGAATGCCTGGTCGATCGGCTGGGAGCCCATTCGTCCGAGGACGACCAGCGCCGCTACCGGACGCAAGATGAGATCGAGGTCCTCGCCCAGAACGACTGCCTAGAGCGCTTCAAGAAGCGGCTCCTCGACGAGGGCGTGCTGAACGCCAAGCAGGTGGCCGAAGCCGAGGAGACCGTCAAAGAGGAGGTCACCCAGGCGACCAAAGAAGGTATGGAGTCGGACGATCCCCGCCCCGAAGACGCGCTCACCAACGTGTACGCGGTCGAGGCGCCGAAGGCGATCGAGCCAGCCTCCGGCGGGGAGACCGAAGAGATGAACATGGTCGCGGCGCTGCGCTCGGCGCTGACCCAGGAGATGGAGCGCGACGACCGCGTGATGGTCCTTGGTGAGGACGTGGGCAAGAAGGGCGGGGTGTTCCTGGTCACCGACGGATTGCGCAAGCGTTTCGGCGAGGCGCGCGTCATCGACACACCGCTTGCGGAGTCGTCGATCGCGGGCGTCGCGTTGGGACTTGCGATCGGGGGCAAGCGGCCGGTGGCCGAGATGCAGTTCACCGACTTCGCCCACATGGCGTTCAACTCGATCGTCAACGAAGCGGCGAAGTACCGCTACCGCAGCGACGGCGACTGGTCTGTGCCGATGGTCGTGCGCGCGCCGATGGGCGGGCACGCGCACGGCGCGCTGTACCACTCGCAGTCGATCGAGGCTCGATTCGCGACCCCCGGTTTGAAGATCGTCATCCCTTCGACCCCATACGAGGCGAAGGGA
Source organism: Chloroflexota bacterium (assembly GCA_005883575.1). Classification (GTDB taxonomy): domain Bacteria; phylum Chloroflexota; class Dormibacteria; order Dormibacterales; family Dormibacteraceae; genus 40CM-4-65-16. Next base: position 122,250 of record VBFH01000023.1, read on the forward strand.
TTGCTGCTCGCCGCCATACGCGATCCCGATCCGGTCCTTTTCTTCGAGCACAAGCGGCTCTACCGGATGTTCAAGGAGCCGGTGCCCAGGGGCGAGTACCTCATCCCGCTCCAGGTCGCACGCACGGCGCGCGAGGGCACCGACATCTCCGTCTTCTGCTACGGCCTGATGGTCCACTACGCGCTGGAAGCGGCAAAGAATCTCGACTCTGAGGGCGTGAGCGTCGAAATCGTCGACCTGCGCACCGTCTATCCGCTGGACAAAGAGGCGATCATCGCGTCCGCGCGCAAGACCGGAAAGTCCCTGGTCCTCTACGAGGACAACTTCAGCGTGTCGATCGGTTCTGAGGTGGCGGCCCTGATCGCGGATGAGGCCTGGCGGTGGCTGGATGCTCCGGTCAAGAGGTTCGGCGGGCTCGACGTGCCGTCGATGCCCTACGCCGTGCCGATGGAGGAATACTTCATCCCGACGCCGGACAAGATCACCAGAGTGCTGAAGGACCTCGCGGCGTACTGATGGCGGGCAAGACCACACGCGTCGTGATGCCGCAGCTGGGCGAGTCCGTGCACGAGGGCACGATCTCGCGCTGGCTGGTCAAACCCGGCGACAAAATCGTCGAATTCGAGCCGATGCTCGAGGTCGACACGGACAAGGTCAACGCCGAGGTGCCGGCGCCGGTGTCGGGGATCCTGCGCGAGATCCTCGCCAAGGAGGGCGAGACGGTCCAGGCCGGCGCCGAGATCGCGGTGGTCGAGACCGGGGACGGGGCCGTGACGGCCACACCTGAAGCTCCCGCGCCCGCGGCGAACACAGAGGCGCCGAAGGTCACACAAGAGGGCGCGGCCCCTCCGGCAGCACCTCCCCGCGAGCGGGGAGGTCGGGCCTCCCCTCCCAGCGGCTCCGCCGCCGACCTCCCCGCTCGGCGGGGAGGTGAAGCTCCTGCCCCGGATCGTGGAGGAGAAGAGCACCGGTATTCCCCTGGCGTCCAGATGGCCGCCTCGGAGCTCAAGGTCGACCTTTCTAAAGTCACCGGCACAGGCCTTGGCGGGCGCGTGACCAGGAAGGACGTCCAGGACTTCGCGACGAAATCCAAAGCCGCGCCCAGCGCCCCACCGCCCGCCGCGGCACCCGTCGCGCCGGCCGAGGGCGACCAGGTCGTCCAGCTGACCCGTGTGCGCCGCTTGATCGCCGAGAACATGGCGCGCGCGAAGGCCACCATCCCGCACGCGTGGCAGACGCAGGAAGCCGATATGTCCGGTGTGGTCGCCAACCGCGCCGCCAACAAGGCGGCATTCCAGAAGCAGGAAGGGTTCTCGCTGACCTATCTGCCGTACGTGATGGCGGCCGCTGTGTCAGCCCTGCGCGAACATCCCCACGTGAACGCGACTTTCAACGAGACCGAGCTGATCCTGCACCGAGACATCAACCTCGGCATCTCCGTCGGCCTCGAGGACACGCTGCTGGTCCCCGTCGTGCGGCGGGCCGATGGGCTGTCAATCGCCGGCCTCGCCAGAGCGGTCAACGACCTTGCGAACCGCGCCCGCAGCAAGCAGCTCAAAGCCGACGAGCTCGCGGGCGCGACCTTCACTGTCAACAACTCGGGCACTTTCGGCACGCTCTTCAGCTACTCGGTCATCAACCCCGGGCAGGCTGGGATCCTGACCATGGAGGCGATCGTCGAGCGCCCTGTTGCGGTCAATGGAATGATCGGGATCAAGCCGATGATGTACCTCTGCTTTTCGTTCGACCACCGCGTGCTCGACGGGTTGCAGGCCGCCAGGTTTCTAACCTCGTGCCGGAAATGGCTCGAGGCCGTCGACCTGGAGACGCCCGTCTACTAGAGCCAACAGCGGGCGGTACAGCCCAAAATGTGGCGGCTCAGATGAGGGATTCGCTCACCGCCCGAAGGCCCCCGCTGTGGCTCGCCGCCGCAGGGCTGTCGGCCGGCTACACGGTCGCTTTCGGGGTCGTCCGGTGGGTTGATCACTTCCTCACCCAGCCCGACGTTCAAGATCTACGCCTCCATCTGATCGCAGCGCGCGTCGGGCTCAAGTACGGCTGGTCTCATATCTACGAAGTCGATCTGCAGAAGGAGGCGGCGAGAGGTCTGAGCCCTCCGGCAAGCGTCATCGACTCCATGCACCTGTTCATCAGCCCGCCCCCGACGGCCTGGATGCTGGCCCCACTTGCGGGGCAATCCCCGGCGGTCAGCTACCTCGTCTGGACCGTCATCAGCCTGGTGGCTTTCGTCGCGGCCGGGTGGTTGCTCCTACCCGGCGGACGGCTGACCAGGGTCACGGTGCTGCTCGTTTCGTTGGGCCTCTGGCCGGTGCACTACGGGTTCTGGGACGGCCAGACGGTGGCCGGGACCATCGCCTTGCTCGCTGTTTCGTACTGGCTCCTGGAGCGAGATCGATGGGCGTTGTCGGGGGTCGCGATGGCCCTCGCGTTCTGCCTGAAGCCACAGGACGCCCTGCTGCTGCCTCTGGCTCTGCTGCTGAGCGGTCGGTGGCGGCCTGTGGCGGCCTTCGCTGTTACCGGGGCAGTCATCGTCGCCACCTGGGCCGCCTCGCTTGGCCCGGCTGGAATCGCGAGCTGGCTCAACGACATCTCCATCATCAGATCCAATCCGTACAACTCGCCGTTGACCTATTCGTTCATCGTCGGCCACAACGCGGCCGCGACCGGTTTGGAGCTTGCTCTGGCGTTCATCGCCCTTGGTCTCGTGTGGTACCGGCGCGATCGGCTGGACCTTGTTTTCAGCCTTGGCCTGGTCGCCACCACGATGTCCGCGAGCTATCTGCATGAGTTCGACGTCGCCATCCTGGTCGTGGCGGCCTGGATCGTGATGCGCACGCGCCTGAGCCTGCCGATGCGCATCTGGCTGGTCGCCGGAATTCCGGCCGCGCAGTTCATTGCCATCGGGCTGCCGATTCCGATGTTGCTCTGGCAGCCAATCTGGATGGCGCTCCTGGGCCTCGAGCCGTGGATGCGCCGGCGAGAAGGCACGATCGCCGTTCCTCGCGAGTCGGAAAGGCCGCTTGCGCTGGACTCAAGCCGGTCGTGACGGACTCTCGTATGAGTAAGCTGCCTCCGATCTGGCTGGCTTGTTGCGCGGTCGCGTCCTGGTGGGCGGCGGTGTACTCGCTCGGTCGCTGGACGGTGCTTTTCGTTCTGGGTCCCGTACACGAGGACCTCCGGTTCACGTACGTAGCGGCCGAGGCAGGGCTTCGCTTTGGCTGGTCGAAGATCTACGATCCGGCGACTCTCCAGAGCCTCTCGACCTCGTTTCCCTCCACGCAGCAGTACATCCACGGGTCGTACACGTACATAAACCCTCCGCTCCTCGCCTGGATCTTCGCGCCCTTCACGCTCGCGTCTGAACCCGCCGCCTACGCGATGTGGACCCTGGTCTCGCTCGGCGCCCTCGTCTGCGCGTGGTTCCTCGCCGCTCCCTACTCGGGGCTCGCCCGGGTAACGCTGCTGCTGCTCGCCATCGGGCTCTGGCCGCTCCTTTGGGGCCTTTACCTCGGCCAGCCGGACTTGCTTGTGATCGCTCTGGTGGCTGCCGCATGGTGGTTTTGCGCACGCGACATGCCGATCGGGACCGGGGTCGCGCTCGCCCTTGCGACCTTCCTCAAGCCACAGGTCGTGATCGTCATCCCATTGGCGCTGCTCGTGAGCGCCCGCTACCGTCACGTCGCGGCATGGGTGATCGCATGCGCGGCGCTCGGCGCAGCCACCGTCGCTGCGCTGGGATCATCGGGTTTGGCTAGCTGGTGGGAGGCGCTCAAAGCCGTCCAGGCTGACCCGGCGCAGACCAACGAAACGCTTGCTCGCATCTTGGGCCTGGGCCCGCTGACCTACGCTTTGTGGGCGCTTCAGGGGGCGGCGGCACTGTTCGTCGCGTATCGCCGGCGCGAGGCGGAGATCGTGTTCGCCGCCGGAATCTTGGGTTCGGCCGCCGTGGGGTTTCACTTCCATTACTGGGATTACACGAGCCTGGTCCTCGCCGCCTGGCTTGTGCTCCGCACCTCTCCCCAGCTGGCGCACCGCCTTTGGCTCGCGACAGGGGTGGTCCCCATGCAGGTGATGACCTATCAGGCGTCGTCGACGACCCTGGTCCTCGTGGCTCCGCAGCTGGCCTGGGACGCGGTGTGGCTGGCCATCCTGGTGGTCGGCAGCGTGGGAGAAACCCGGGTCCCCGCGGCGGCCCGCGTGCCCGCGGTGAAAGGTTCAACCGACCCCGTAATTGGGGGCTAATCGAGGCCTCGATCGCTATCCTTACGCGGCCTGGATTTGGGCCAGCCAAAACCTTTGAAATGATCTCGGCCTACGACATCAGCAAGATCGTGCTCGAGCAATCGATGCGTGCCAAAGTCGGCCACATCGGGTCGTCGCTGTCGATTGCGGGCATCCTTGCGGCCCTATTCGGCGGCGTCCTCGAGGGCAAGGGCCCTGACGACCCCGATCGCGACCGTTTCGTTCTGTCCAAGGGGCACGCCGCGCTGGCGCTCTATGCAGCGCTTCACCTGCGCGGGTGGATCTCGGCCGAAGCGATGAACACCTACTGCGCGGACGGCAGCATGCTTGGAGTACATCCCGACTCCGAGCTTGCAGGGGTGGACTTTTCAACCGGGTCGCTCGGCCACGGCCTCCCGCTCGCGGTCGGAGCAGCCCTGGCTGCCCGCATGCAGAGATCGGACCGCCGGTGCTTCGTCCTGGTCAGCGACGCGGAATGCAACGAAGGCTCGCTGTGGGAGGCGGTGATGCTGGCCGCGCATCAGCACCTCTCGAACCTGGTCGCGATCGTGGACATGAACGGGCAGCAGGCGCTCGGGTATACCAAGGACGTCCTTTCGCTGGAGCCGCTGCCCGCCAAGTGGCAGGCCTTTGGTTGGGACGTGCTCGAGGTCGACGGGCACGATGTCGCTGGACTGATCCGCGCAATCGAATCGCTCAAGACGCGCGCCCACGCCCCCCATGTGCTGATCGCGCGCACCGAGTTCGGTCACGGGGTGTCCTACATGCGCAGCCAGATCAAGTGGCACTACCTGCCCATGTCGGAGGCCGACTACGAGGACGCGCTTAAAGACATCGAGACGCTCCGGTGAGAGGTGCTTTCGTCCGGGGCCTCGTCGACATCGCGCGTGAGGACGAACGCGTCGTGCTCCTGACGGCGGACCTCGGATTCATGGCCCTCGAGCCGTTCGCGGAGGCATATCCAGAACGATTTCTGAACGTCGGAGTCGCCGAACAGGACATGGTTGGAGTGGCCTGCGGCCTCGCCGAGGCCGGCTTTCTGCCGTTCTGCTACTCGATCGCGACATTCGCGTCGATGCGGGGCTATGAGTTCATCCGCAGCGCGGCTGTCCTCCACCGCCTACCAATCCGGGTGGTCGGCGTGGGCGGAGGCTTCGAGTACGGACCGGCCGGGGCAAGCCATCACGGTCTCGAGGACATCGGCCTGATGCGCCTGCAGCCACAGATATGCCTCATCGCCCCTGCCGACTATTCCCAAACTCTGTCGGCGGTGAAAGCGACGTGGGACCTGCCGGGACCCGTCTACTACAGGATCGGCAAGGACGACCGTCGCAAGGTGCCCGGACTGGACGGCCACTTCGAGCTCGGGAAGCCCGACGTGCTCGGCGATGGCGCGGATCTACTCCTCCTGTCCACCGGCGCCGTGTCAGTCGAGGCTGCCGGCGCTGTCCAGAAGCTCGCGGCCAAAGGCGTGCGCACCACCCTTGCAATCGTCTCGACGCTCAACCCATCACCCGGCGCCGACCTGCTCGCGCTCTTGGGCGACTTCCCGGTCGCGATCACTGTCGAGGCACACCGGGTGAGCGGTGGGCTCGGCTCCCTCGTCTGCGAGGTGATCGCCGAAAACCGTCTCCGGTGCCAGGCCGTTCGGGTGGGCGTCAGTGGACCTCCGACTGCGGTGACCGGCAGCGAGGCATATCTACTCCGGCGCCACGGACTCGACCGAGACTCCCTCACCACGACCGCGCTCAACGTGCTCGCGGGAACGTACGCGTGAGCTCGAGCCCGCCCCTGATTTCGATCGTCCTGCCCGTCCACAACCAGGCGGACCACATCGAGCGTCTGGTCCGCGACTATGTCAGCGAGCTCCAGAAGGTGCCCGCGCCATATGAGCTTTTGCTGGTGGAGAACGCATCGCGCGACGAGTCGCTTGCGGTCTGCCGCCGCCTCGAGACCGAGCTGCCCTGTGTAAGGGTGGTCAGCAGCGAGAAAGGAGGATGGGGTCGCGCGGTGCGGCTCGGCCTCGCCAGCGTCGAGGGCGATGTCATCTGCTACACGAACTCTGCCCGCACCTCTCCCGAGGACCTGGTGATCTGCCTCCTCTACGCGGTCGCCTACGGGGGGATCGTCGTCAAGGCAAATCGCAAGATCCGCGAGAACTGGCGGCGCAGGCTGGGCTCGCTTCTCTTCAACATCGAATGCCGGACGCTCTTCGACCTCTCGAACTGGGATGTCAACGGCACACCCAAGGTTTTTCCGCGCAGCTTCGACAAGCTGCTCCAACTGCAGCGGGTGGACGATCTCATCGACACCGAGTTCTGCGTCCTCTGCAGGAAGCATGACTACCCGATGATCGAGGTGCCCATCTTCTCGACGCGCCGCCACGGCGGTAGATCTACGACCGGATATGGGTCCGCGCTTCGACTGTACTGGGGGGCGGCGGCGCTGTGGAGGAAGGGTGATTGGCTCGCTCGCCAGTCCGCGTGACCCCGGCGTGGTCGAGCCACGACGCCGCATGGCGCGACCCGGCGCAGGTCATCAGCCAGTGGAGCGACGCGGGGCGAGCTGAGCCCGGCCTGCTCAGCTTCGCGGCCAAAGGTCGGTGGTGGGATGTCCTGGCCGAGCACGGGATCACGCTGCTCGTGACGCGTGAATACGAGCACCTGGTGCTGGCCGTCTCTCCCGAGCCGCGAACCCAGACGTACCTGCGGCTCCCCCACCCATCTGGCCTGGCCGTCGATCGCGAGCGGGGCATCGTTCATCTGGCCAGCACCCGCAACCCAAACCAGATTTTTCAGCTCGCGCCGGTTCGCGGGCTGATCGACCGCACCGACGTGAGCCTCGACGGCGAGCCATCCCTCGAACGCGATCGTCCGCTCCTCCCTGTTCGTTCGGTGATCGTGCCCGGCAGCTTCTACATCCACGACCTCGCCCTGGTCGGCTCGCGGCTCTACGCGAACGCCGTCGGCCAGAACTGTGTCGTGCGCATCGGCGAGGACGGCCGCGTAGAGAGGGTGTGGTGGCCTCGCTGCATCGAAACCCCCGACGGGCCGGTCTTCACCCGCAATCACATCCAGCTCAACTCGATCGCGGCCGGCGCGAGCCTGCGTACGAGCTTCTTCACCGCCTCGACGGACCAGATCTCGAATCGGCGCCCGTCCCACCGCAACTTTCCGGTCGATAAGCGCGGCGTCGTGTTTTCCGGCGCCACGCGAGAGGTGATCGCACGCGGCCTGACCCGTCCCCACTCGGCGCGGCTGCACGCCGGCGCCCTTTGGCTGGACAACAGCGGCTACGGCGAGGTTGGTGTCGTCGCGAGGGGAAAGTTCGAGCCGCATGTCAGGCTGCCCGGCTGGACGCGCGGCCTGTGCTTCCACCACGGGGTCGCCTTCGCCGGCACCTCGCGCGTGATACCCCGCTTCCAGCAGTTCGCGCCCGGGCTGGATCCGGATGGGTCGGTCTGCGGCGTGCATGCCATCGACGTGGCGAGCGGGAGGGTGCTCGGCAGCCTGATCTGGCCCGCCGGCAACCAGATTTTCGCGATCGATTGGATGCCGTCGTCCTTTTCCCACGGCCTTCCGTTCCGTGGAGGGCGTCGACCCTCTGAGCGGGAGCGGCTACTCTTCTATGCCTTTGACCGCGACGGGACGATGGGATGAGCGCTGACTTCAAGTTCTTGATGATCTCGGCGATGTACGAGAACGGTGGCAACACCACGCAGCGCCTGCTCGACGGCCATCCCCAGCTGCTCGTGTATCCCTTTGAATCGCAGCTCGGCACGCGGCTCGTGGTCGATGGGTTGTCATCGGTTTTCCCGGTCAAGTACCGGTGGCCGGTCTTTGCCCTCGACGCCGGGCCCAAGGACGACTATCAGGCGATCATCGACGAGGAGGCAAAGGTCCGCTCCCGGACTCCTGACGTGAGCAAGTTCCGCCACGTCGAGTTTGTGATGTCGGACGATGAGCGGCGCGACATCTACGTGAAGATGGTCGAAGAGGCTGGGCGATCGCGCGCCAACAATGTGGCTGCTTTCTTCCAGGCGACCTTCGAAGCGTGGAAGAACTTTCAACGCACATCCGAACAATCGATCTACGTCGGCTACAGCCCGATCATCGCCGTCGATGCCGCGCGCATCCTCGATGAGCTTGCTGGGGCGCATGTGCTGAGCGTGATGCGCAATCCGTGGTCGGCCTACGCGGAGACGAAGCGCCGGCCCGTGCCACTTTCCTTGCCGCACTACATGCTTGGCTGGACCCTGCACCAGCAGTACAGCCTTCGCCTCGCGAAGGCATATCCGACGAGGTTCCACATCCTCCGGTTCGAAGACCTCGTGGTCGCACCCCGGAAGGTGCTGCGGGAGATGGGCCGGCAGATTGGCTACGACGACTCGGAGTATCTGGCGGCGCCGTCCTGGAATGGAATCCCCCTGAACGAGGTGTATCCATGGGGAACCATCCGCAAAGCCACGCCGGAAGCGAATCGCGAGACTGCACTCACGCTTTCCGACGAGGAGCGTGCGCAGGTCGGAGCCTACGCGGCCCTCTATCTCGACGCGCTGGACTACAGGCACTTTCTCTAGTTGCCGAAACGGGTACTGGTCACCGGCGCGAGCGGTTTCGTCGGGGCCAACCTTGCGAGACGGCTGGTCGCGGAGGGACATGACGTCCACCTCGTCCTGCGGCCGAGCCGTGAATCCTGGCGGCTCGCCGGCGTCCAGGCATCAGTTCATCTCGCCGACCTCGGCGACGCAGACAGCGTCCGGGCAGCCGTGCGCACGGTCCGGCCCGAATGGGTCTTCCATCTGGCGGCGCATGGCGCTTACTCGAGCCAGACGAACTTCGAACAGATGGTCCGAACGAACGTAACCGGCACCATCAACCTCGTGGAGGCCTGTCTCGATACCGGATTTGAGTCCTTCGTGAACACCGGATCTTCGTCGGAATACGGGTTTCAGGATCGGGCTCCGTCCGAAACCGACCCGATCAGACCGAACAGCCACTACGCGCTCACCAAGGCCGCCGCGACGCTTTATTGCGGGTTCGCCGCCATCAAGCATGGTGTGCGAATCCCCACGCTCCGGCTCTATTCGGTCTACGGGCCCTGGGAAGAGCCCTCGCGCCTCATCCCGAGGCTCATCGTTTGCGGTCTACGCAACCGACTGCCTCTGCTTGTCGACCCGAATGTGGCGAGAGACTTCGTCTACGTCGAGGACGTCTGCGACGCGTACATCGCGGTCGCCGGCGACACCGCCGGCGATCCTGATTCGATCTTCAACGTCGGCACTGGCCGTCAGGTCACCCTCGAGGAGATCGTGAGCATGACGCGCCGTCTGCTGGCGATCGATGCGGAGCCTCATTGGGGCACGATGCCGAACCGAACCTGGGACACCACCACCTGGGTCGCCGACAGCGCCAAGCTCCAGCGCCTGCTCGGATGGAAGCCACGCCACTCCATCGAGGCAGGGATGGCGGCGATGATCGATTGGTTCCGGGCTCTCCCGGCGGTGCGCGCTTACTACGAGGAGCGGGGGACGAGAAGCTCGTAATCGCCGTACGAGCCGGCCTGCACAAAATTGTTGTCGATCCATTGGACGAGGGGGCGGCTTGGGACCTGTCTCCCTTCGGCCCAGAAGTCCAGGACGCGCCGATTCTTCACCACGCACAAACGTGGCTTGCTCCGGAGCTGATCGACGAGTCCCTGCTGCTGGGGACTCTGGAGCACAAGCCACCAAACCTCCGAGCTCACCTCGGCGGGTGGGGCCTGCCCCGTCCAGAGATAAAAGCTGTTCATGCCTGGATACGTGATGAAGCTGGTGCAGTCCTGGTCGAGGACGCCCACGAGCGAACGAAGCTGCGCAGCCTTGGCATCGGAAAGTCTCACCGACTGCGCTCCGGGCAGCCCGAGGGGTGTCAGGGCTGCGAACTCGGTGGCGGTGACCAGTCCAAAGAGCATCAAAGCCGCGACGACGATGCCGAAGACCACGGGAGCAACGCGGTTCGCCACACCGACCGCGCCCGGCGAGGCCGCTCCCGCACGCCTCAGCTGCCGGATCCCGTCGCTGATGCTGATTGCTCCCAACGGCAAGAGACCGAGCGCGGCGAGCGACAGCTGCGTGCCGGCAACTGGAAAGATCTGCAGACTGCCGATCACGGCCAGCGCCGGCAGAAGGAGGCGCGGATAGGCGCCGGTCGGGTTGTCGCGGTCATCGCTCGGCGCCAGAGCGGCGATCCAGGCCAGGGGGAGAGCCAGCAGGAACGCCGGCAGCACGACCATGGAAAGCCACATGAAGAATCCGGCCCAAACACGCAGCAGGCCCGCCGATGGTGGCTCGGCGGAGCGCGCGTACTTACGGCAAAACGCGACGGCACCAAGAAGCGAGAGCGCGGCCCAGGCGATGTAAGCTGCGTTGACGGCCACCGGCCACACGAAGACCTCGGGGAACCTGGTGGCCAGGACAACGGACTTGCTCCACCAGTCCTCGAGGTGCGTACCACCCGCGAACGCTAGGGCCAGGCACCCAACAAGGACGGCCGCCCCGCCCGCCAACATCCAGCCGGCCGACGGCGCCGGCCTCGATTCGGGCTTGCGCCAGAGCGTCGCCACACCGAACGCTGCGGCGGTGAGGGTCGCGACGACTGCAAGTTCGAGCACCCATTCCCGATTCAGCAGGGGCGTCATGAGAGCCAGCGGAAATACAGCCATCAGCAGCACCAGCACCGGCAGCGCGAGACGCCTCCACCGGTCGGGAAGGCAGGCGGCCCATGCGTACACAACCGCCGCCGCCGCGAAGACGCCCATGTTGACCTTGACCAGGAGCAATGCGCCGACGACCGCGCCGGCGACGGCCGCGACCGCGCGGGGCCGCGATGACTTGAAGGTGGCGGCGACCATCAAGGAGAGCAACAAGAGCGTGGTCAGCCCGGCCGGCTGCAGCGGCTCGTTCACGAAGGTCGCCAGGACCCTGAACGTGACCAGCTGGCCGGCGACGCCAAGCCACAGGTTTCGCGTCAGGCGGTGGGCGAGCACGCCGCCGAGCAGACTCGCGATCAGCCAGACCACCGCCGTTACCAGGCGGCCGGCATCGAGTGAAGGCTGAATCCCGAACGCCTTGAACAGGCCGCCCATCACCTCGTAGAAGAAAGGCCCGTAGATCGGCAGCGCCTGGGTGAAGAGGGCGTGGCCCGCCAGGTAGTCCTTGAGCGTGAGCAAGAAGTAGCCCTCGTCGTCGTAGGCCTGAAAGACGCTGAACATCGCCATGTAGGCGACCGGCGCTAGCAGGCACGTGACTGAGGCGAAGGCGAGGGCGGTCTTGAACGAGGTCCGGGCCAGGGCGCGATCGACCGGACGTTGGAGGGCCAGCTCGCCGACGGTCATGGTCGTGCAGAGTAACGCGGCGGTTCGGCGTTCTTGCCCCGAGAAGGGATAGAAAAGAAGTGACCCCGACGGATCGCCTCTCGGGAGCCGGTACACGGCCTTGCGGCCCTGTTCCCGCCCCCTCGAACGTGTCCCTCGGGGCCGTCGAGAAAGGTAAGGCCCTCAGGTCAAGCGCGCAAGTCCAAAAGTCAGTTCGCTGCCAGGTTACCTGTCGTAGCCATAAACACGTGGCAGACTTGGCCAGAGATGGACCTGACGCTCGCCGACGCGGAAGACTTCATCGTGCGCGCCCACAAAAAGGCGGCGGAGCTGGGCATCAAGGTCACGGTCGCGATCGTCGATGCCGGCGGCCTACTGCTCGCGCTGGCGAGGATGGACGGAGCGCCGCCAATTTCTGCCCAGGTCGCGGAGGCCAAGGCTGTGGGAGCGGCGATGCTCTCTCGCGACGGTGCCGGCCTTGCGGAGCTGGCCAGGGATCGGCCCGGCTTCTTCAGCGTTGCCGATCGCCTCGTGCGAATGCCCATCGTTCCCGGACTCGGCTCCCTGCTCATCAGGCGCGAGGGCACGCTCCTCGGCGCGGTCGGGGTCAGCGGCGGACGGCCTGAGCAGGACCTCGAGTGCGCACAGGCCGCGATCAGCTCAAGCTGATCCGGCGCAGCGGCTCGTAGACCGAGCCGGCGCGCCCGAGGTGGCTGCGGTAGAGGATGAGCTCTCCGGCCCGCCACCGCTCGAGCGCCGGAGGTGTGGGCAGCTCGGGCACCTTCGCACCGTCGCGAGGCCGGGCTCGCGCGAGCGTGAGATGGGCGTGGTAGCGACGGACCTCCGCCTCGAGCCCCGTACGGACGCATTCGGCCTCTACCAGTTCGGCAAGCGCTCCGGTCTCGACGGCACCCGCATCCAGGCCCAGCCAGACGACGCGCGCCAGCTTCCCGCGCTTGAACATGCCGAGGGCCCCAAGCTCGACGTCGAAGCCTTTGGGCGCCGCCAGTACAACCCGTTCGGCGATCCCTTCGGCAAGTGACCTGTCGACATGGCCCAGAAAGCGGATCGTCAGGTGGAGGTTGTCAGCGGGGGTCCAGCGAAACTCAGGTGCAAGCTCCGCGCAGCCTGCAAGGTAGCGCCCGAGCTCTTCGCGGTGGCTGTCCGGCAGCGGCAGCCCGAAGAACGCCCGGAGCTTTAGCGCCCCGGCCTCGGACCCGGCTTTTTGGCCCAGTTGAGCGGTGCCCAAGAGCTGGGCGCGCTCGGGCGCCAGCCGAACTGCGAGCTGACGGAGTCGATCCCCGCCGCGAGGTTGTCGGTCTGGATCATGTTGACCTCGTCGGGGGTGATCGGCGGATTGGTGGTCACGGCCTCGAGTGCCATGGCCGGAAGCGAGACCAGCGGAGCAGGCAGCTTGAGCTTTGCCTTTTTGATCCTGCGTGCACTCAGGAACCAGTCGAAGATGGTCTCGTAGGTCACGACCTCGGGGCCGCCGAGCTCGACGATGTGGCCGAGGAGCTCCGGCTTGCCGATGGTATCGACGATGCAGCGGGCGGCGTCCTCGCGCAGGATCGGCTGGAGCTTGGCCTGACCGCTTCCGGGGATGATCGCGAACGGGCCTACGAGCGCACGCTCGAAGTCGTTCAGGATGCCGCCTTCCTCGGCCAGCACGAACGAGAAGCGGAGGATCGTGCCCGCCACGCCCGTCTTGGCCAGCTCCTGCTCGCCCATCCAACGCGAGGTGTAGTACTTGAAATGCGGGTCGAGCTTGGCGCCGATGGCGCTCACCAGCACGACGGAGCGCACGCCCGCCGCAATCGCCGCCTGGCCCATGATCCGGGGGCCGTCGACGTTGACGGCGAGGTAGGACTGGGGCCGGTTTCGCCGGACCGCGACCAGGCTGATGATGTGCTCGACCCCTTGCGCCGCCTGGGTCACCGACTGGGGGTTCAACGCGTCGCCGACCACGACCTGCGCTCCGCGCACCTTAAAGGCCGCGGCCTTCATCGGATCGCGCACAAGGACGCGGAGCTGGTGGCCGCCGTCGAGGATCTTGTGGGCCACGCCGCGACCCACGAACCCGGTCGAGCCCAGGAGCAGGATTCTTGCCACGGCTGAGAATCGTATCGGGAGCGGGCTGGCGCCGAGATCAGAAGGGGATTCGCGGTGTCGCCGGCCGGAGGCGAGGAGGGCTGGGACGGGGGCGTGAGGCCGGGCTGGGGCGGCTGGAGTACACGCAAATTTACATGTCAGCGCTGGGCTGATCGATGGCGATCGAGTCGCTGTCAACGCCCTTGGGTGCTAACGACTCGCGAGCACCCAAGCAGCGGCGGGCCGATGCCCTGGTCGAGACCGTCCACCGGCAGGGTTCGCGGGGCAGGAATGCGCCGGGCGGCCTAGCCCAGACCTGAGCTTCGGCGGCGACGCAGTCTGCATACTGACGCTCAGTGGCAGGCGCTACATCCAGCGGATTTGTCCTCGGCGTCTTCGCCTTTCTCCTCGGGATCGCCGCCATCCTGGCGGCTCTCCGCCGCCGCCGTGGCCGGGAGCGATATCCGGAGACCTACGCCGCGAGCGGCGGCATTCTGTACACGGTCGTCTCGATGGGCTGCGGCGTGGTGCTGCTGATAGGGGGTCTGGGCCTGATGATCCTTGCGCTCGTCTACCGCCGCTAAGTAAAAGGCGGGAAGGGGACTCCCCCTAAATCGCATTCTCGTACACCAACGAGCAGCGCCGCCGCCGGGCCTGCATGAACCGTGCCCGCTGAAGCCCGCGGCACACCAGAATCCCTCCAGCTCCGGCACCGCAGCCAAGACGACGTGCTCGGCTGCACGTTCTGTCCTTCCGACGGCATCGCCAGCCCGGCGGAGCGTCTCTCGCTCCAGCAACATCACGTCGACCTTTCGCTTCGCAAGCTGGTGGGCGAGGGCGCATCCCATGACGCCGCCGCCGGCGATGACTACGTCAGCGCTTTCCAGGAACTTGGAAGAGACTCGCCTCACGCGCGCTCTTCACCATGCCCCAGACCTCGAAGATGACCTTGAGCGCGGCGAAAGTCGTGATGTCGCCATTGTCGGATGGCGGTGAGACCTCGACGACATCGAGGCCGACGAGTCGGGAACGATCTGTCGCGGCCCGGAGAAGCTCCAGCGCCTGGCGCGACGAGAGGCCACCTGCCGACGGGATCTCGGTGCCGGGTGCAAATGCCGGATCGAGCACGTCGATGTCGAACGAAACGTGGACTTTGTGGCCGGCAAGGCGCTCACTGATCTTGCGTGCGGCGGCGGGAAGGTCGCGATCGATTTCCGCGGATGAGACCAGCAGCATCCCATTGGCGGCAATGAACTCGAGCTCCTCCGGGTCGTAGTCCCGGCCGCCCGCGATGACGACCCTGGACGGCTCAATGCCCGACGCGTCGAGGGCGCGACGCAGCGCGCAGCCGCATGTCCAGTGGCCACCGCGGGAGAAGTCGCACAGATCGGGATGAGCGTCGACCCACAGCACGGACAGGCCCGGATGCCTGCGTGCCTGGGCCGCCAGGGTCGAGATGGCGGTGCAGTGATCGCCGCCGAGCACGGTCAGGAACGCCTCCGACGCGACCTGGGCCAGACGCTCCATGGGACCCATCCAGCCGCCTTCGATTTCGTCGCCCGCCTCGAGGTCGCCGAGGTCCTGGACCCGGAGGCCTGTCAGCAGATGACCTTCCTCGGTCACCGGCGGCATCGCAGCCGAGAGCTGCCTGATCCTCTCGGGGGCCACCGCGGCCCCCCTCCGGTAGACGGCCGAACCGTCGTAGGGGATGCCCGCCACGACCACGTCCGGCGAGCTCCCGCCGGCCAAACCGGCCCAGCGACGCAACCCGTCCAGGTTCACAGGCGTCTGCCGTCCAAGTTCTCTTCTCGCCCCTGCCCACTCCGTGACGAGGCAAAGGGTCGGGTTCTCTCCGGCACTTTGAGGATGCTAAGCGACCCGACCACGAACCAAGCCACGAAGAGGCCGAATACCACCGGAAAACCGCCAGGTAGGCCGAGGATCGGCGTTCCGCGATTGAACAGGTCGAGCAGGGGGCCGCCCACGGCGACGGCCATGATCCCGGCGCCCGCGGTGGCGATGTTCGAAAAGCCCATGTAGAGCCCGCCTGCGCGCGGCGGAATGACGTCCTGGATGAACGCCCAGTCCACCGAGAAGAAGACGCCCAGGCCGACTCCGATGACCAGCCCCGCCAGCGTGGCCTGCGCCACTAGGTCGGGCACCTTCAACGTCGCCGCGAGTGGCTCCACGAGGCTGGCCGGCAGCCACTGGAAGTGGCTGAAAACGAGGACCAGGCTTCCCACTGCGCCAAAAAGGCCCGCCGCAAAGATCAGCGGGCGGCGGCCGGTGCGGTCGGACAGGCGCGACGCGGGCCAGCTCACCAGCGCCGCGACCCCGATGGCGATGCCGAGCAGCGTGGAAGCGGCGATCGCTGTCGCCCTCGCGTTGTGGCGAAAGAAAACATTGTCGAAGTAAAAGTACGCGTAGTTCTGCAGTCCGCCGAAACCCATGAAGATGAGCAACCGCGAAACCATCAGCCATACAAACGGGCGGTTGCGCAGCGGGATGCCGAACGTCTTGCCGAGCATCTCGCGCAGGCTTCGGAACTGGCCCTCGATCGGCACGACCCGATCCGGAACGAGCAATACGGTGGCAAGCATCGTGGTGAGCAGGACGAGCGCGATGGAAAAGATCGCCGCGCCGCGCCCGAAGTGAACCAGCAGGATGCCCGCGCCGACGGTTCCGCTGGCGATGCCGACCAGGTTCGCGACGCCGTAGTACCCGGACGCCTCGCCCCGCTGGCGTTCTGGAACCACGTCTGGAAGCAGGCCCTGGTAGGGCGCCTGGGCGGTGTTGGAGGCGAATTGCAGCAGGAAGTAGAAGAGCACGACCCACCAGTAGCTGCCGGACAGCGCGATGCCTGTGAGGAAGAGCAGATCGCCCACGGTCCCCGACACGATGAAGGGACGGCGGCGGCCCCACCGCGTCACCGTGCGGTCCGAGATGCCGCCGACGATGGGCTGCCAGATGATCGCGACCAGCGTGCCGAGTGATTTGAGAAAGCTCGCGGCCGTGCCCTCGTTGGCGCGGCCGACGAACTGGATGATCATCTCGGGCAGGATGAGTGCGGTCAGGCTGTTCCACAGGTATCCGATCGCGACCCAATAGAGCGACAGGACGACGAAGTTCAGCTGGGTGACCCGGCGCTGAGGAACGGCCGCAGCCGCGACGGTCAATCTGGTTGGTACGGCGGGAGCGATCTCTTGACCGGCCGGTCCTCTCGATAACCGAGCGCGTACTCGCCTTGGAGGATCGTGTGCACCTCGCGCGTGCCCTCGTAGATGATCGGCGCGCGCGCGTTGCGTAGAAAGCGTTCCACGGGATACTCCGCCGAGTAGCCGTACGCGCCGTGCACCTCGATCGCGTCGTGCGCGGCGTTGAACGCCGCGTCGGTCGCGTACTGCTTGGCCATCGACACCTGGCGCGTGTGCCGCGCTCCGGTGTTCTTCATCCACGCCACTTTGAAATAGAGGAGCCGGCAGATCTCGTAGTCGCGTGACATGCGCGCGATCATCTGCTGCACGAGCTGGTAGCGACCAATCTCCTGACCGAACGTCTTGCGCTCGCGGGCGTACTTGACCGACGCGTCGAGACTCGCACGCACCGTTCCGGTCGCACCAGCCGCGACGGTGTAGCGACCGTTGTCGAGACAGCTCATCGCGATCTTGAAGCCGTCGCCCTCGTCACCGATGCGGTTGGCCTCCGGCACCTCGACATCGCTCATGAAGATCGAACCCACGTCGCCCGCGCGGATGCCTAGCCGGTCCTCGATCGGCTCAGTCCGCAGCGATTTCCCACATGCCTCGCGGTCGAGCATGAAGGCGGAGACGCCGCGGGCGCCGGCCTTCGGGTCGGTCTTCGCGAAAACAAGAAGGAAGTCGGCCGTGTCCGCGTCGGAGACCCAAACCTTCTGGCCGTTCAACACGTAGCCGCCGCCCTGGCGGCGCGCGGTCGACTGCATCGACGCGACGTCGGAGCCGGCGTTCGGCTCGGTCAGCCCGTAGCAAGCGAGCTTCTTGCCGGACGCCATAGGCACCAGCCACTGCTGCTTCTGCTCTTCCGTCGCCCAGGTATATAGACCCATCCCCACCAGACCGACGTGCACAGACAGGACGGTTCTGTAGACGGTGTCGATGTACTCCAGCTCCTCGCACACGAGTCCCAGCGAGAGGTAGTCCAGACCAAAGCCGCCGTAGCGCTGCGGAAAACAGACGCCAGGCAATCCGAGCGACGCGAGCTTGGCGAAGATCTCGGGGTCGTGGCGGCCGGCGCGGTCGTTGGCGGCGATGTCAGGCGCGAACTCGCGTGCGCAGAAATCCCGCACCGTCGCGACCAGCTGCTCCTGGTCGGAGGTAAGCGACAGGTCGAGCACGCGTCTAAGTTACTTCGTCGGGGTAGGCGTCGGGCACACCACTGGCGAAGGGCTCGCCTTCGGCGTGGGTGTCGTCTTGGGTGTCGCGGTGGCCTTCGGAGACGGCGACGGACAGGTCACGGGGCTCGGTGTCGGAACGGCCTTCAGATCCTCAGGCCCGACGCGGCCGATGAACGGCAAATGCTTGCCAAACCCCAGGATGAAGGGCACGATCCGCGAGCTGTGCAGCTGCGGCTGCAGGAAGTCGCTGTAGATCTGCTGGAGCTGGTGGATGCCCGCGACCGAGTCGAGATGCGCGGCGTTGCCCTTGGCGGCCGCGTTCTTGAGCGCTTGCAGGTCGGACTTCGAAACCATCGCGGCCGTGATCGGGTTGGAAAGGATCCGATTCTCGAGCTGATTGACCTGCGTCAGGGTCAGGCTCGCGCTTTTGACGGCGGGCTCGAACGCGTTGTCCAGCGTGACAAGTGCGGAAACAGCCAGATAGACCACCACCAGGGTCACGACGCCGTGGACGAAGACGCCGAGCAGGCCGTCGACCCCGCGAATGGCCTCCAGGCGGTGGAACACGCCCCCGATCGCGCCTCCGATCGCGCCCAGGACGACAGCAATGATCAACGCCACGAAAACGGACAGCACCGGCGTGAGGTGCAGAAGCTTCTGCATCTCGTTCGTGTACTGCTCATGGAAACGGAACACCGCCAGCAGAGTGCCGAAGAAGAAAATCTCGGCCATCAGGGGTTGGATCACGCCGCGCTGATAACCGGTGATGAGAGCGATCACCAGCACGATGACGACCAATATGTCGATGATCAAAGCGGGCGCAATTCTAGTCGAGAGGCCGGCGAACCCAGTCAGAAGTGCCGTCTTGGGTTAGACTCGCAGCGTTTGGCCCGAACGATCGCCGTCGCGATGCAGAAGGGCGGGGTTGGCAAAACCACCACCGCCGTCAACCTGGGCGCCGCTCTCGCCGAGATAGGTCAGCGCGTCCTTCTGATCGATCTTGACGCCCAGGGCCACCTCACGCTCTACATGAAACCGAGCGGCGAGCTCGAAAAGACCATCTACCACCTCCTGGTCGACCCCGACACCACGGTCACCGACGTGGTCCAGGAAGCTCCCCAGATGGGAGTGCACTACATCCCAGCCGACATCGAGCTGGCCGGTGCCGAGAACCAGCTGATCAACGAGATCGGGCGAGAGAGCATCCTCCGCGACAAGCTCGAGCCTGCCCAGAGGCGCTACGACTTCATCATCATCGACTGCCCGCCGTCGCTGGACCTGATCGTGATCAACGCGCTGGTGGCCGCAGATGAGGTGCTCGTACCGCTGCAGGCCGAGTTCCTGGCGCTTAAGGGAATGCAGGAGCTACTCGTGACGATGGAGCGTGTCAAGCGAAGGCTGAACCCACGGCTCGAGCTGATCGGGATTCTGCCCACGTTGTACAAGCACCGCGCGCTTCACTCGCAGGAGGTGCTTGCGGCGGTGCGCGAGAAGTACGGCGACAAGGTCTACGACTTCTGGATCACAGACTCGATACGCTTCGCGGAGACTCCGCTAGCTGGACAGTCGATTCTCACTTACGCGCGCGAGTCTGATGGAGCGAGATCGTATCGGGCGCTGGCGCTTAAAGTCATCGAAAATCACCGGGTACAGGACTGAAACACATGTCTAATTTCAAGCGAGTTTCGCTGGTCGGATCCGAAGAGCTGTTTCGCCCGACGCGACCGGGGGTCGTGTCGGACACCGACGACGTGATCAAGGACACAGTCGACCGGCCAGGCGCGGCCAAGGAGAAGGCAATCGTCTACAAGACGCTGAACTTCACGCAGGAAGAGATCGACCTGCTCCTCGACGCGGTCCAGACCGCGAAGTACCCAGACCGGGTCAGGGCCAAGCCGGCGCTGGACAAGTTCGACTCCCTCGACGCGATCCGTCAGAAGATCCAGGGAGCCGTGGATCAGTAGATCCTTCTTCACCTCCCCGCCGTGCCGGGAGGTCGGCGGCGAAGCCGTCTGGAGGGGCCGAGGCCTGATCAATAACGCTTTTTCGACCGGCGCCTGATGTAGCCGTAGGTCCAGAAAAGGCAGACCAGCAGAAGCACGATCGCGAACCCAACCACCGCGAAGCGCTCCATTGCGGTAAATAGTGATCGATGAGCAGGCTCGCTATCGTCAAGGTCAAGCTCGACGTGCAGGTCAACTCCTATGTTGTGTCATGCGCGGCCACCAAGGAGGCGGTCGTCATCGACCCCGGCATGCCGGCCGACAAGATCGTCGAGCAGGCCGCCGGCCTGACGATCAGGCACATCCTCGCCACCCATGGACATCCAGGCCACGTCGGCGGCAAGGACGATGTGAAAGCGGTCACCGGCGGCGAGACAGGGATCCACGCGGCGGACGCGAAGCAGTTCCTGAGATCAGCCGACCGTTACCTGATCGACGGCGACGAGCTGGAGTTCGGCGAGTTCAAGGTCCAGGTCCTCCACACGCCGGGTCATACCCCAGGCAGCGTCTGTTTCGTGATCGCCAATCACGCTTTCGTCGGCGACACCATCCTCGCCGGAGGGATCGGCCGCCAGATGCCGGAAACCGACCTCCGGCGGCAGATGATGAGCATCGGCACCAAGCTGCTGCGGCTGCCGCCGGCGACGGCGCTCTACCCAGGTCACGGACCCGCCACCAGCCTGGAGCGCGAGCTGGCGCAAAACCCGATCTTCCGGGGGGCCGGCGCGAGAGCTTAGCCGCTCACCTCGAGCAAGCTCATGAGGATCTTCGTCACGCCGGAGGCGTTGCTCGACGCCAGGAAGCCGGTGACATGACTGTTGCTCTTACGCGCGAACGTGGCCGCGAACGCGGTGCTCGAAGTGCTGCTGAAGGTGATGGTCCAGTCACCCCGGTTCATCTTGCCCGCGTAGAACGCCTGCACTTTCGCGACAGCGTCCAAGGTCTCCCACTCCATGCTCCAGGTCGCCTGGCCGCTGGAGACAAACGACGCGCCCGCGGTCAAGCGGGATCCCGGGTAGGTCGGCACGTCAGTGGGAAAACCGGCGGGCGCGGGGACCTGGGCGTGGAGCTGGCCGGATGCCTTTGCCAGCGGTGATGTAAGCGGGCTGGATGAGGGCGTCGCCTGAGCACTCCCTCCCAGCCCGCAACCGGCGATCAACAGGAAGGCCAGCGCCGCGCCGACCCTCACCGCACCACCAGCGCCGGACGAACCATCCGCCCCTGCGCCTTGCTCCCCTGTCCCACCGGCTCGCCGCGCAAATACACCTGCGCGATAGCGAAGTCGAACTCCTTGCCTTCGATCGCGCTGTGCCGCTGCCGCGAACGCATCTCGTGCGCGGCGACGCGTGTCTTGCGTCGCGGGTCGACGACCACGATGTCCGCGTCGTAGCCGGGTGCGACGGCGCCTTTGCTGTTCTCGAGTCCCGCGAGCCGCGCCGGCGACTCGCTCACCCAACGCGGCGCGAGCCACACGTCGCCCATGTCTTTCGCTAGCTGCAGGCAGCTCAGGTACAAGGTCTGCACCCCCGGGCTGCCGGACGGGGCTTCCTCCAACGGCCGCGCCTTTTCCTCGTCGGTGTGAGGTGCGTGGTCGGTGCTGACCATGCTGATCACACCGCGCTGGAGGCCGTCGACGAGCGCTGCGCGGTCCGCTGCGGTACGGATCGGCGGCAGCATCTTCATCGCCGGGCCGACGCGGTCGAAATCGTCCGCGCTGAGCAGCAAGAACTGAGGGCACGTCTCGAGGGTGAGCGTGGTGCCGATGGCCATCGCGTCTTCTGCGGCCTGCAGGCCCAGCGCGCTCGACAGATGGGCGACATGAAGGTGCGCACCCGCTTCCCTCGCCACCGCGGCAGCGGCCGACAAGGCAACGGCCTCCGCCTCCGGGGGCCGCGACTCGAGGAGGTCCTGGTAGGTGAGCAGCGGGCGGCGGAACGCAGCGAGCACGGTTGGATCCTCGGCGTGTATCGCCAGCGGCAGCCCGAGATGGGCGACGACCGGCGCGAGACGGGCCAAAGTGCCGTAGTCGGCCGGCGGCTCGAGGTCCGGGTCTTCGCTGCCAGGCGCGTAGAGGACCTGCTTGCGGCTGAGGCTGAACGAGTAGGCGAGATAAGCCTTGAAACCGACCGCCCCCGCGGCCGCCATCTCCTCGAGCTCATCGGGTGTGGTGGAAGAGCGCATCAGGCCCCACAGGCCGAAGTCGACGCGCGCCTTGCTGTGGGCGAGGGCGGCCTTCGCCTCGAGCACGCCGGCGCTGTCAACTGCGGGGACTGTGTTCGGCATGTCGAGCACGACCGTCACTCCGCCCGCCGCCGCGGCTTCGGTGAGGCTTGCGAAGTCCTCCTTCTCCGGAAAGCCCGGGTCGCGACTGTGGACATGGACGTCGACCGCGCCTGGCATCACGTACATGCCTGCGGCGTTCAGAACCTGGCCGTCGGTGCCGAGCCCAGGCTCGACGCGTGTGATCACACCGTCGGTGACGAGCACATCTGCCTGGCGTGGACCGTCCGGCGTGTAGACCGTGCCGCCTCGAATCAAAAGTTCAGTCAAGTCGCAGGTCTTGAATCCGAAACAGCGGAGAGTACGGAATGCGGGCCGCTTTGATGTTCGCCTCACCGCCTTCGCCGCGGTCCAGGACAACCACGAGGTGAATCACATCGAGCCTCGCCTCGCGCAATGCCTGGATCGAACGCAGAGAATCTCCGCCGGTGGTGACGACGTCCTCGATCACGGTCACGCGCTCGCCGCCGGTGAATCGACCTTCGAGCTGCTTACCAGTCCCGTACCCCTTCGGCTCTTTGCGCACGAGCACGAGAGGCAATCCGGTCTCAATCGACACCGCGCCTCCGAGCAGCACCGCGCCGAGCTCCGGAGCCGCGAGTCGTTCCGTCTCCTTCGGCACGAGCTCCGCCAGGTGGCGCCCGATTCGCTTCAACAGCTCAGGGTCGGTCTCGAAGAGGAATTTGTCGAAGTAGCGGTTCGAGCGCTTGCCCGAACGAAGGATGAAGTCGCCCTTCAGATATGAGGCCGCGACAAGATCGCGCGCCAACGCCTCCCGCTCCCCAACCACGGCCTCAATCTAAAAGATCCAGCGCGGCCTGCGCGGCCGGGTTTATCCCGGCCGCAACTTTGTCCTCTTGGCCGCCAAGCCCCGCGTCGCACTAAGAGGGAGGGTTTTCACAAGGGAAACCTAAGGTTCCCTTGTGCTTTTCAATCTAACGGATAGAAACATGCTGCTTTGTGCTCGTCCCCGAAGGCTTCGAGAGGTGGCACTTCCTCCGCGCAGTGCTCGCGCGCACGCGGGCAGCGCGTCCGAAAACGACAACCCGAGGGAGGGCTGACCGGCGACGCCACGTCGCCCTGCAGGATCATGCGCTCGCGGCGGAGCTCGATCTTCGGGTCGGGGATCGGGATCGCGGAGAGCAGAGATCCCGTGTACGGGTGGCGCGGGCGCTTGTACAACTGGCCGCCGGGTGCGATCTCCATGATCTTGCCCAGGTACATGACGGCGATTCGGTTGGAGATGTGCTTGACGACGGAAAGGTCGTGCGCGATGAAGAGGTAGGTCAGCTTGAACTTCGACTGCAGGTTCTCCAGCAGGTTGATGATCTGCGCCTGGATCGAGACGTCGAGCGCCGAGATCGGCTCGTCGCAGATGATCAACGTCGGCTCGACGGCGAGGGCTCGCGCGATCCCGATGCGTTGCCGCTGACCGCCGGAGAACTCGTGCGGATAGCGGTCGGCGTAGCGAGGATTCATGCCCACGACCCGCAGCAGCTCCCTGATTCTCTCCTGACGCTCCTTACCCTTTGCAAGACCGTGGACGTCGATCGGCTCGCCGATGATGTCGCCGACCGTCTGGCGGGGATCGAGCGATGCGTAAGGATCTTGAAAGATCATCGCCATCTCTCGACGCAGCGCGCGCAGATGGCCACGGCGGACATGCGTGATGTCCTCGCCCTTGAACTTAACGGTTCCCGCGGTCGGCTCGATCAGACGGATGACGGTTCGGCCGAGGGTCGACTTGCCGCAGCCCGACTCGCCCACCAGACCCAGCGTCTCGCCGG
Source organism: Chloroflexota bacterium (assembly GCA_005883575.1). Lineage (GTDB taxonomy): Bacteria > Chloroflexota > Dormibacteria > Dormibacterales > Dormibacteraceae > 40CM-4-65-16. Next base: position 146,399 of record VBFH01000023.1, read on the forward strand.
CCTTGATGTCCAGGTCGACGCCGTCGACCGCGTGCACGTGACCGACCGTGCGCTGCATCATTCCGGACGCGACCGGAAACCAGACCTTCAGGTCGCTCACCGATACCAGCGGGTCGTTAACCGTCCAGGCGCGGCTGAGATGTTTGACAGCCGTCTCAGGCACCCTTCAGCTCCGTCCCCGCCTGCGTAACCCAGCAGGCGGCGCGCTGCGTGTCACCGACCTGCAGCAGGGAGGGAACGTCGCGCTGGCACCTCTCGACCCTGAACACGCAGCGCGGATGGAAGGCGCAGCCGTTGGGCAGGTCGACGAGGTTCGGCGGCAGGCCTTCGATGGGTTTGAGCGGTTCGTGCCGCTCCGCGTCCAATCGCGGGATGGACCGCAGAAGCGACCAGGTGTAGGGATGCTTGGGATTCGCGAACACGTCCGCGGTAGGTCCGGCTTCGACGATCTTGCCCGCGTACATGACCATCAGGCGCTGGCACATGCCGGCGACAACCCCGAGGTTGTGCGTGATCAGGATCGTTGCGGTGCCGAACTCGCGATTGACGTGGCGGAGCAGGTCGAGGATCTGGGCCTGGATGGTCACGTCCAGCGCGGTCGTCGGCTCGTCGGCGATCAGCACCTGCGGCGTGGTGGTGAGTCCCATCGCGATCATCACCCGCTGGCGCATCCCGCCGGAGAACTGGTGCGGATAGTCGCGGGCGCGAGCGGCCGCGGAGGGAATGCCCACCCGGCCGAGCATGTTGACCGCGGAGGCGAGCGCCCTCTTCGCGTCCCATCCGTGGTGAAGGCGGGTCGGCTCCGCGACCTGCCAGCCGACCCGGTAGACCGGGTTGAGGGAGGTCATCGGGTCCTGGAAGATCATCGCGATCTCGCGGCCACGGATCTCGCGCATCTCGTACTCGCTGATCCGGGTCATGTCCTGGCCCTTGAACATCACCTTGCCGCCGACGATCCGGCCCGGCCGCTGCAGCCGCATGATGCTCAGCGCGGTCACCGACTTACCGCACCCGGATTCGCCGACGATGCCGAGGGTCTCGCCCGGATTCAGCTCGAACGAAACTCCATCGACCGCCTTGACCAATCCGTCTTTGGTCGAAAAGACCGTGTGCAGGTCCTGGACCTCGAGAAGGGGCTGAGTCACGGACGCGCTATGACTTGAGTCGGGGGTCGAAGGCGTCGCGGACGGCGTTGCCGAAGATGTTCGACGCGAGCACGGTCACGAAGATCGTGAGCCCGGGAAAGGCGACCAGGAATCCGGAGCGGAAGAAGTAGCTCTGGGCGTTCGTCAGCATGTTGCCCCAGCTTGGCGTCGGCGGCTGGATGCCGAGGCCGAGGAAGTCCAGGGCCGCCTCGATCAGGATGATCTGGCCGACACCCAGGCTCGCCGCGACGATCAGCACTGGCAGCACATTCGGAAGCAGGTGGCGCACCATCAATCGCGCATCACGGGCACCGATCGACCTGGTGGCGAGGATGAAATCGCGCTGCTTGACCGACAGTACCTCGCCGCGCACCAGACGCGCCACGCTCCCCCATCCGACCGAGGCGACGATTGCCGCGAGCGTGAACGCGTTCGGCCGGAACAGGATGGACATCAAGATGAAAAGGAAGATCGCCGGGATCGCGAGCACGGTGTCGACGAGCCGCATCAACACGTCGTCGGTCCAGCCGCCGTAATAGCCGGCCACCATCCCCACCGTGGTTCCCACGCTCAGCGACATCGCCACCGTGAGGAACGCCACCCCGAGCGAAACCCGGGCGCCCCAGATCAACCTCGTCAACGTGTCGCGGCCCAGTTCGTCGGTGCCGAGCAGGTGGCGAAGGCCGGGACGGATGAACGTCTCGTCAAGGTTGATCGTCTGAGGCTGGTAGTGGGTGAGGGCGAAAGAAAAGAGCGGCGCCATGATCGCGATCAGCGCAAACAGGACGATGAGAAGGCCGGCGGCGATGCCGATGCGGTTGGCCCGAAGACGTTCCCACGATTCGTTCCAATAGCTCTGGGCGGGACGTGCGGCGCCGGTTTCAATTCCGGCGGCCGGCATGTCGAGCTCAGCCACACGGCTCGGCCCGATCATCCGTACCGGATCCTGGGATCAAGCACGCCGTAGAGCAGGTCGGCGAGCAGGTTGCCGGCGATCACGAGCAGGGTGGCGAAGAACGTGACGCCCATCACCGTGGTGTAGTCGTACTGGAGCGCCCGCTCGAAAGCGAGCTTGCCGATCCCTGGCCAACCGAAGACGACCTCCACCACCAGGCCGCCGCTGACCAGACCTGGCAGCTCCAGGCCGATCAGCGTGATGAGCGGGATGAGCGCGTTGCGCAGCCCGTGCAAGTAGACGACGCGCCGCTCGCTCATGCCCTTGGCGCGGGCGGTGCGGATGTAGTCCTGCGACAGGACCTCCAGCATGCTGGAGCGGATGAACCTGGACCAGGTCGACATGTAAAAGAAGGACAGCACGGTGGCGGGGAGGGCCAGGTGCTGGATTCGGTCGAGGATGTCGCCTCCTGCAAAGGCGCTGAAGGCACCGCTGGACGGCAGCCAGGGAAGGCCGTGCTGCTCGAGGGTGACGGAGAAGATCAGGATGAGCATCAGGCCCATCCAGAACTGAGGCACCGCAAACCCCGCCACCGACACGACCGTCAGGCTGTGGTCGGTCTTGCTTCCGCGCCGCAGGGCACCGATCACACCCAACGGAACCGAGACGATGATGCCGATGATGATCGCGGTGCCGGTGAGCTCCAGCGTGTTGGGCAGCCGGTCGAGGATGTGGCTCATGACCGTGCTGCCGTCGATCATCGAGCGGCCGAAGTCACCATGGACCACGCCCCAGATCCAGGTGAGATACCAGAGGTAGAAAGGCCGGTCGAGGCCCAGGTCAGCCCTGAGCCGGGCGATGTCCTCAGGCCTCAGAGCGGGGTTGAGGTCGATGCCGGGCACGTAGGTGCCCCGAGTGCGGTCCATGAGCACGAGCGTGATCAAAGTCACGCCCAGGACCACGACTATGGAGGCGAAGAACCGCCGGGCGACGTACTTGGCCAGCATCAGCCCTTACAAATAATGCCCGGCGGCCCCTCCACTACCTCCAATTCAAGATCACTTTCCGTCCGTGACCCACGTCGCGTGGTTCCACGGCCGCTGCCCGAACTGGTTGAACGGTCCGAAGTCCGTCCCCTGAACCCGCTTGCCGACTCCATAGATCCCGTTGTTGAAGAGGATGACCGGCGAAGGCACCTCGTCGGACATCAGGTCCTGGAACTGGCTGTACAGGTCCTTGCGCTTGTTCTTATCCAGGGTGGACAGCGCCTGGTCGAGGATCTGGTCGACCTGGTCGCTCTTGAAGTCGGCGCCGTTGAACCCGCCGGGCACCGCGTTGCGCGAGTGGTAGAGCGGAGCCTCGTCGGGGTCGGCGCTCCAGTTGAAGCCGACAAGGAACATGTCGAACGTGCGGATGCTGACGATCTGACTGACCAGCTGGGGAAACTGGATGAGGCTTGGGGTCGCCTCGACGCCGATGTCATGCCACGACTGCTGCATGACTTGCAGCATCGATTCGCGCTGCTTGTTGCCGGCGTTGGTGATCATTGTGAACTTCAACTTGACGCCGCCCTTGGCCCGAATGCCGTCCGATCCCTTGACCCAGCCCGCGCCGTCGAGAAGCGACTCGGCCTTGGCCTTGTCGAAGCTGTACAGAACTTTCGGCTTGTCCTTGTACGCCCACGAGGTAGGCGGTTCGACCGAGTTCGCGACGGAGCCATGGCCGAAGAAGATCGCGGTCACGATCTGCTGGCGGTTCAGGGCGAACAGCAGCGCCTGGCGGACCGCTTTGTCCTGGAAGATCTTGCCCGCCGCGGTGGCCGGGTTGAGGTTGTAGGCATAGAAGGTGAAGGTCGGGACGGGGAACTCCGACATCGCCACGGAGTCCACGGTCTTGAGGGCGTCGAACTGGCCCGGGTCGACGGGGCCGATGTCGATCTCGCCCGTCTTGAGCTGGTTGGTGACCGCGACCGAGTCGGGCAGCACCTTGTAGATCCACTGGTCCAGGTACGACGCGCCGGCCCAGTAGTTAGGGTTGCGCTCCATCGTGACCTGCTGGCCCTTATCCCACTTCACGAACTTGAAGGCCCCGTTCGTCACCGACGGAGCGGTGTTGAAGTCCGCGGAGTTGATCGCCTTCGAGTCCAGGCTGCCGAGGACGTGCTTCGGCAGGATCCCGTAGAGCCCGTGACTGGCCAGGAAGGGGGCGTACACCTGGGTGGTGGTGATGACGACCGTCTGCGGATCTGGCGTGTCGATGCTCTTGATGTATTTCGACAGGTCGCCGCGCCGCGGCGAGGAGACGTCGGCGTACTTCGGGTCGTAGGCCAGCTGATAGGTGAACTTGACATCGTCCGAGGTGAGGGCCCGGCCGTCGGACCACTTCAGGCCGTTGCGCAGCTTGAAGGTGTAGGTGAGACCGTCGGACGAGGCCTTGGGCAGGTCCTGGGCAAGGGCCGGGACCAGGTCTCCGTTCTTCTTGTAGTTGAGGAGACCGTCGAACATGAGGCCGATGACCTGGTTGCTGGCGGTGTCGCTGCTCAGCATGGAGTTGAGCGTGCGGATGTCGGTGAAGTTGCCTTCCACCACGTGGCCGCCCTTCTTGGGAGTGGCGCTCTGGGTGCCGCCGCCTCCGGCACACGCCTCGAGGAACTCGGCTCCGCCGGCTATGAAGGTGAGGTAGGCGGCCGCGCCGCCCGTGCGTTTCAGGAAATCGCGGCGGGACCACTCATCGAGAAACCGCTCGAACCGCTGAAACCCGCTATCGGCATCCTCGTCTCGGCTCATCTTCGACCTCCAAGGCGCGCCCTGCTGTCAGGCGCTGCATTTCCCCAGCATGATTATGAAGACTTGTGTCAAATGTTCAAAAAAGGAGTTTCTTGGCCGCAAAAGTTGCGATAGGGATCGCTCGGGTAGTCCTCCACCTGCCTGAGTCGGGGTCGCTGAAGTCCAAGCGGCAGGTGATCAGCGGCCTGCTGCGCCGACTCCGCCAGGAGCTCAAGGTCGCGGCGGCCGAGGTCGGCGAGCTGGACCGCTGGCAGCTGGCCGAGATCGCGATCGTCACCGTCAGCTCCGACGGCCGCCAGGCCGACCGGGTTCTCGCCGCGGCCCTTTCATTCCTCGAGGCGCATGCCGACGGGGCGCGGGTCACCGACGTGTCCACGGAGCTGCTGCCGCTGTGAAGGCGGTCAGGCCCGAGACGCTCGTTCAGGAGTTCGAGGCGTCACTGCCGTTCTCGCTCGACCCCTTCCAGCGTGAGGCGATCGAGAAGCTCGACCGCGGCCGAGGCGGCGTGCTCGTCAGCGCACCGACCTCGAGCGGAAAGACGATCGTCGCCGAGTACGCGATCTTCCGCGCCCTGCGGGACGGGGCCAAGGTCCTGTACACGACGCCTCTCAAGGCGCTGAGCAACCAGAAGTACCACGACTTCGTCCGCGCCTACGGCGAATCGACGGTCGGGCTCGTAACCGGCGAGAACACGATCAACGACGACGCCCCCGTCGTCGTGATGACGACCGAGATCCTGCGCAATCTGATCTACGAAGACCCCGGCCGCCTCGACCTGGTTCGTTATGTGGTCCTGGACGAGGTCCACTACATCGACGACTTTCCGCGCGGATCGGTATGGGAGGAGATCGTCATCCAGGCCCCTCCCACGATCAAGCTGGTCGGGCTGTCGGCAACCATCGGCAACTACCGCGAGATCGCCGACTGGATGGCCGAGAACCGCGGCGGCATGGAGACCGTGTTCCACGACCTCCGGCCGGTAGAGCTGAAGATGTGGCTCGCGATCAACAACCGCTTCTATCCGCTCTTCAAATCCGACGGCGGCATCGACCAGCGAACGTGGAGCAAGGCAGCGCAAGAGGAGGAGGCTTCCTACCGCATCGGCGGTTATCGCGGCTTACCGTCCAACGACCTGCTGCACGTCATCGAGCAGCTGCGCAGCCTCGAGATGCTCCCCACCATCTACTTCATCTTCTCCAGGCGGGGCTGCCGCGAGGCGCTGCAGCGGTGCGCTTATCACGAGCTCGACCTGACGACCGCAGCCGAGAAGGAGGCGATCGATCGGGTCGCCGCGGAGCGCCTGCAGGGTTTGAAGGACCAGGACGAAGAGGCCCTGTTCCGGCGCATGGTCGACGCGAGGCTGCTGCGGCGCGGACTGGCCGAGCACCACGCGGGCCTGCTGCCCTACCACAAGGAGATGGTCGAGGAGCTTTTCCAGCGTGGGCTGATCAAGGTCGTGTTCGCGACCGAGACGCTGTCACTGGGCATCAACATGCCGGCGCGCGGGGTCGTCGTTTCCTCCTTCACCAAGTTTGACGGCGTCAACTTCTCCACCCTCACCACTGGCGAGCTGACACAGCTCATGGGCCGCGCCGGCCGGCGCGGCATCGACGTCATCGGCCACGGCGCGATCCTCAAGGAGTCCGACGTCGAGGTCGGGACCATCTACGCGGTCGCGATGGGCCCGACCCTGGTCGTCGAATCCAAGTTCCTTCCCAGCTACAACATGGCGCTGAACCTGCTGCGCGTCTACACGCCAGAAGAAGCCGAGGCGCTGATGCAGCGGTCTTTCGGCCAGTTCCAGAAGCGACTCGCGGCCGCGGCGAGCGACGAGCGGCTGGCCAACGTTCGCGAGCAGCTGGCCGACATCCGGCGGATGTGGGACGGCGGCGAGGTGTCGATCGAAGACGTCGCGCAGTACTTCAAGCTGGAGGATCGGCGGCGCTCGATCCGGATCGAGCTCAAACGGCTGCGGCGCGAGGCGGGCGCCGAGCGCCGAGGACGCCGTGGCCGGCCGTCGCGTGCGCTGGGCCATGCGGGGCGCCTCGCCCAGCGTCTCGAGGTCGAGGCAAAAGGGCTGCTGGAGCGCCAGCGCAAGCTCAAAGTCGTTCGCTCGCCCCGCTTTGGGGAGCTCCTGCAGAGGTACGGCGAGATTCGCTCCCTGCAGCAGGAGCTGGAGGGGGGCCAGCGCGAGGTCAGGGGCCAGATGGACGAGTATCCGCGCAAGCTGCGCCGGCTGTCGAAGATTCTCGAGGAGACGGGCTTCCTGAGCCGTGACAAGCCGACCGACAAGGGGCTGTTCGCGGCGCGGGTCTACGGCGAGAACACGATCCTGGTCGCCGAGGCGGTGACGCTCGGCTGGTTCGAGGGCCTGGCTCCAGAGGAGCTCTGCGCCGTGATCGTGATGCTCGCGGCCGAGGACCGTGAGCGAAGAGGCGACCGGCAGCAGCGCGGGCCGCGCCGTTACCCAACGCCCGCGATCGCGCAGACCGCGCGCCTGATCCGTTCCCTCTATTTCCGGTTCGCCGACATGGAGCGGGATCTGGACGAGCCCAACCTCCGCTCGCCCTCGCATGACTACATCGATTTCGCCTACCGCTGGTCCTCGGGCGAGGCGCTCGACAAGATCCCGCTTCCGCCCAACGTCGACATTGGCGATGCGATCAAGGCGATGAAGGCTCTCTATTCGCTGCTGCGCCAACTCGAGTTCGCGGTCCGGCAAGCGAAATCGCCGCTGCTGGACACGGTCTCGAAGGCGGTGGTCCTGATGGAGCGCGATGTCATAAAGCGGACGTACTGAAAAGATATGGCGGAAAACTGGGAGATGGTTTTCCCTCATCGCGCGTGCGGCTTCGCCGCAGGCGCTGCTCCCATTCCGGTATTCGGTTTGGATTTTCCAAGTAGCCACTCCAAGCAAGGTTTGGGAGACAGGTCAGCCACAGTCGCGGCCGAGGTAAACCCCGGCCGCCAAAATATCGCTGGGTAGACTTGGGTCGAGTGGGGAGAAAAAGACGCGTCCTGGTCACGGGCGTTGCGCGCTGGTGGGGCGCGCTCGTCGTGCAGAGGCTGGTCGAGGATCCTGACGTCGCCGAAGTCATCGGCATCGACATCCGCGAGCCGCGCCACGACCTCGGCCGCGCCGACTATCTGAAGCTCGACATCCGGCACTCGTTAATCGGCAAGCTGGTGCGCGCGGTCGGCATCGACACGGTCGTACACACACTTACGCGCATCGACTCCTTCGACATGGATCCCGCGAGAGCGCACGAGATGAACGTCATCGGCACCCTCAACCTCCTTGCCGGCTGCGCGGGCCAAGGCAGCCCGGTTCGACGCTTCGTCCTCAAGTCTTCAGGGCACGTCTACGGATCTCGCTTCGACCTTCCGACCGGACTGCGTGAAGACCATCGCCTTGACGTCAACTCGCGGCACCAGTTCGTTCGCGACATCGTCGAGGTCGAGTCGTACGTGAGTGACTTCGCGGTCCGCAATCCCAACATCACGATCCTCACTCTGCGTTTCAGCAACAGCCTCAACCCCAACGAGCCGCAGCCGCTCGCTCGCTATCTCGACCTCGAGGTTGTACCGACTGTGATCGGCTACGACCCGCCGATCCAGCTGATCCATCGCGACGACTGCATCGAGGCGATGGTGCTGGCGACCAGGCGCGGCCCCGGCGGCGCCTACAACATCGCCCCGCCGGGCAACGAGCCGCTGTCGACTTTGCTGAAGGCCGCGGGCAAGCTGCACGCTCCGCTGCTGCCGCCGGTCGGGCTTGGCCTGGCGGCGTTCGCGATCCGGAAGGCGGGCGTCGCGTTCCTCTCTCCGCAGCTGCTCGACCTGCTGCGCTGGGGCCGCACGCTCTCGACGACCAAGGCCGCACGCGAGCTCGGCTTCCGCGCCGTGCGCGACACCCGCGCCGCTTTCGAGGACTTCATCCAGGAGCGGCGCGTCCTCCGCTACGAGCCCGACCGGCACACCTACCAGTACGAGAAAGAGCTGGAGGACTTCATCCACAGCCGCCAGGTCGCGTCCTCGAACGGGGAAGGCGAGGCGAACGGCGTCTTGACCGAGACATCCGGCGCCTTGGGGGATCAGGCTAAGGCTCGCCGCCCCCACCGCCGTCGACGACAAGCACCTCACCGTTCACGTAGCTAGCCGCGTCCGAAGCCAGGAACAGCACCGCGGCCGCCACCTCGTCGGGCACCCCGATGCGGCCCATCGGGTTTTGGGCCAGGACGCGGTCGAGGATCTCCTGGTTGCCCCAGAGCGCCTCGGCGAAGCGCGTCTTGATCAGCCCAGGCGCCACCGCGTTGACGCGCACCTTGCCACCCAGCTCGCGCGCCAGCTGCCTCGTGAACATGATCACGCCGGCCTTGGTGATGTTGTAGACGCCGAGGCCCAGGCCGGGGCGCAAACCGCCGATGCTCGCGATGTTGACGATCGACCCACCATGCGCCTCCATGGAGGCTTCGTAGACGAGCTTGGTCAGGACGAACAGGCCGCGCAGGTTAACCTCGAAGGTCTTGTCCCATGCAGCCAGCTCGGCGCCGATCACGGGACCGAAGTAGGGGTTGGTGGCCGCGTTGTTGACGAGGATGTCGATGCGCGCGAAGCGCCCCATGACTTCCTTGACGAGCCGCCCCAGGTCTTCTGGCCGCCCGGAGTGGGCGGCGATGGCGACCGTCTTCTCCGGGTAGAGGACGTTGATGCGCTCCGCCTCGGTGTCCAGGTCGGCCTGCTTGCGGCTGGACAGCGCGACCTGGGCACCGTGCTCGGCGAGGGTTTCGGCGATCGCGCTGCCGATGCCGCGGCTTGCCCCGGTGACGAGGGCAACGCGTCCGGTGAGGTCGAAGCGGGAGCCCACGGGCACGGCTGATACGATAACCGCCGCTTAATTCATTCGGTCGAAGGGGTTAGATTGGCGATCACTGGCAAGGCGGCCGAGGACATCCTCGAGCGGATCTTCCAGCCGACCACCAAACCGAGCGCGCGCGACCAGGCTGAGGAAACCCTTCGCCATCCCAAGCGATTGGTCTATGTGGCCATGTCGAACAAATCTTTCTACTGGCGCGCGCATATCCAGAAATTCGTTCTGGATTCCGGCATGGTCCCCGTCAGCCCGTTCATGCTCTTCGACTACTACCTCATGCACACGGTCGACAAGGACGTCGTGCGCGGGGCGATGAACAACCTGCTCTCCCGTTCAGATGAGGTCTGGGTGTTCGGCCGGCTCTCCCTGGGCGTGAAAGTGCAGGTCGGAATCGCCAAGCGACTCAACAAGCCGGTGCGCTACTTCGATATAAGCGACCTGCCGATTGCCGTGATGCCGATCAGCGAGGAGACCGCGCAGGAGGAGCTGCGGGACTAGGCGTGCCCACGCGACGGTGCCATGCGGCGGGGTTGTTCAGCTCATTCAGCTTCGGCATCGAGTCCGGCCCGTCCCACACGCGATTCAGCACCGCCATCCCGTGCTGGTCGAAGACCGCTCGGCAGAAGGCTTCGCCGCGCTGATATTGCTGCAGCTTCAGGTCGAGCCCCGTCAGCTTCCAGATCAGGACCTCGAGCGCGCTCTTGCCTGAGCTCCGCTCGCGATAGGCGCGCTCGAGTCGATCAAAGCCTGGCAGCAGCTTGGAACCAAGCTGGTTCATCACCAGGTTGCTGTATCCCTCGATCACGGACATCGTGCCCTGGACCTGGCGCATCACCCGCCACTGCGCGGGCAGCACACCGGCAAATGCCGCGAAACGCGCGACGGTAGGACCCCTACGAGTCACCGAATCGATGAGCGCCCGCATCGACTCTTCCATCTGCGGGCGCAGCCACGGATGAGCCGCGAACTGCCATGCATGCGTCATCTCATGCAGGATCAGCCAGCGCCTGAGGTCTTCGTCCGGCAGGTTCGCGTGCTGCCGCCACTCCTCGACGTTCGTTTCGACGAGGTAGAGACCCTCGCCGGTCATCGGCTCGGCCCCAAGCAGCTGCGGGTCGTATTGGCCCAGGACGCGGTGGCCCAGGAATCCGAGCATGTAACCGACATAGCGATTCACCCCTGCGCGGCCGACCTCGACGATCAGGGAGTTGGGCATCCGGCCGCTCTCCAGGACCGGGTCGACGACGCGCCGGAGGATGCCGAGGTTCAGGTCGATCCAGCCCTCGCGATCAAGCGCCTCGAATCGAGGGAGCGACGCGCCCTTCGGCAGCGGGCCGACAAAGTTGAGAAGCGGCTTTTCCAGCTTCTCCGCGAGCGACCGATAAGCATTCGCGGCGGCAACGAGCCGGCCGGCTTCGATCGAGGGTTTGTCCAACCGCGCCCGCGCGGTGCGGCGGACCTCATCCCAGTCCACCAGCACGGTGGTCCCTCCGCGCGGCCTGACGGCTTCCGCCACGGCGGCTGTCGCCAGCCCGAGGAGCACCCCATAGAGCGCCGTACGTCCGATTGTTCGCCTCATCCCCCTACCAAGAGTACGAGCGCACAGGCCTCAAACTTGCGCGTTGATGATCCCGGCGCAGTTCGACAGCTTCCTGGCCACAAGCGCCACGGTCAGCTCGGCCCTGATCGGGCTGCTGTTCGTCTCGATCTCGATCGCGCCCGAGCGAGTGTTCGGGCCTACCTCGGACGCGGCGCGGCAGGCTCAAGCCCTCAGCGCCTTCAGCGCGCTCGCCAACATCTTTTTCATCTCCATCGCCTCGCTCATCCCGAAGGTGCCCTTCGGCCCCGTGGTGACCGTGATTGCGATTCCGTCCACGCTGCAAACCCTCGGCTTGCTGCTGCTCCTGCCCCACTGGCGCGCGCAGGGCGCTGTGCGGCGCGGCCTGGTCTTATTCCTCGTCAGCTTGCTCATCTACGGCTATGAGTTCGCGATCGGGATCCGGATTTGGATCGCTCCGTCCGACACCGGCGCGTTGGTCGCCCTGCTCGAGCTTCTCCTTGGAGCCTACGCGATCGGGCTGGGCCGCGCCTGGGAACTGCTCGGCGCGCCTCGCCTCGGCTGGTTCGGGCTGCTGACAGCGGCCGTTCGGCGCGAGCGCCGGCGCACGCCGGAGGATCGCCAACCGCCGACTGCCAAGCTCTAGTAGATGTACGGCCAGTGCCGGTTGCGCTTGAACACGACCTTGCAGCCGTCGCAGCGAAACACGATCTGAACGTGTCGCCGGCCGATCGCCTGCGCATCGCGGCCGCAGACAGGGCAGGAGGCCGTCTCTTCCATGTACATCGCCGGAATCGGGTCGACCTTGATCTCTAAACGCCTTCTCTTCTTTGACATTTGCCTCTTTGTTGCCTTTCCCTCAAACCAGGTGGTTGCTTAGACGTCGAGTTGGGTCACGTCCAGGTTCTTCAGGTCTTCCGGGGGTTCTACTCCCGCGTTGTGCAACCGTTTGAGCAACGCGAGGATGTAGCGAACGCCAGCGAGATTGACGCGATGTTCTCGGGTCAGCGTCTGAATGGCCTGGAGCTTCATCACGTCCCGGCGCGAGTAGCGCCTTCGATTTGTAACGGTGCGCTTGGGCGAAATCATGCTCAAGTGCTCGTACATCATCAAAGTGCGCGGATGAACTTCGAGGATTTCGGAGGCCACGCTGAGCGTGAATATGGGCTTGTCGAGGTCGAGCGAGGAGTCGTGGTTGGACGCAAACGAGGTCGCGGCGGCAACGCGTGTCTTGACCTTCATGAGTTTCTGGGGCGGGCGGGTTGTGTGCTTTAAGCGATTGTGGGCCTAACTTTGGGTGACAAGAGCGGTTGTAGGTTCTATGCAATTTTGCCGACCTTAAATAAGGCAATCAAAGTATTTTTGTTAAGGAGTGCGGTCATATCGCCTAACAAGTCGTCTGCAGGCGGTATTTAGTCGCCTGGCTTAGCCTTACCGCGTGCACGCGATTCTCAGCCTGCTTCTCGTCAGCGTGTCCGTGGGCCTGAGCAACTTCGCCGGCGCAATTGGGATCGGGCTGAGCGGCATCAGCGTCCAGACTCGGGTCAGGGTTGGGATCGCTTTCGGCTTCTTCGAGGCCTTCATGCCGGTGGTCGGCCTGCTGGTCGGTCACAGCGTGGCCGGCGTGTTCGGCCAGTACGGCAAGTACGTCGGGGGCGGCATCCTGATCCTGACCGGGGCCTACACGCTCTTCCAGGAGCGCGTGCTCAAGAAAGACCAGACCCAGCATGTCGAGATGAGCGTCCGCGGTCTGCTTGTCACGGCGCTGGCCCTCAGCATCGACAACCTGGCGGTCGGGTTCGCGCTGGCGGTCTATCCGGTCGACCTGTGGCTCGCCGCGATCACCTTCGGTGTCGTCAGCATCGTCATGACCCTCGTCGGCCTCGAGCTGGGCCACCACCTCGGCAAACGCGCGGAGGAATGGAGCGAGGAGATCGGGGGCGGGGTGCTTATCCTGGTCGGCGTCGCCATCGCGGTCGGAGTTCTAGGCTAAGTGCCGTGACGGAAAAACCGACCTTCGAGCAAGTCCTGCTCAGCGTTGAAAAGCACGTCGCCACCCTCACCCTCAATCGTCCTGAACAGCGCAACCCGCTGTCCGCGATCATGCTCCGCGACCTCGCGGCGGCCTTTCGCTGGTGCCGGGCGGAGGAGGACGTGCGAGTTGTCGTCCTTACCGGTGCGGGCCGCGTCTTCTGCGCCGGCGCCGACCTCACGAGCTTCGACAGTGAGATGAGCGCCCTCGAGCGCTACCGCAGTCGTGATCTTTTCGTCGAGCTGTTCATCTTGATGGCCGAGCTCGGCAAGCCGATCGTCGGTCGAATCAACGGCCACGCACTCGCCGGCGGCCTGGGCCTCGCCTGCGCGTGCGACCTGCTCGTCGCCGTCGACACCGCCACCTTCGGCACACCCGAGATCAACGTCGGGATCTGGCCGATGATGATCCAGGCCATCCTCACGCGCAGCATCCCACGCAAGGTCCTGCTCGAGATGGAGATGCTAGGGGACCGCTGGACCGCGACACATCTGCAGTCGATCGGCGTCATCAACCGGGTCGTCGGTCACGAGCTCCTCGACCCGACCGTGGCAGAGATCGCGGACGCCCTGGCCAAGAAGTCTGGGGTCGCGCTCCGCCTCGGACGCGACTCCTTCTACCGCCAGGAGGACATGGACTTCCGCGCGGCGCTGCACTACCTGCACGGCCAGTTTCTGCTCGTCTCCCAGACCGAGGATTCACGGGAGGGTATCAAGGCGTTCTTCGAGAAGCGCGAACCGGACTTCAAAGGTAAGTGAGCTCGCGCTACCGAGAGCTGCGCGAGAAGGCCCGCAAGGGCGGGACGCGCTACCTGCCCAAGCTGCGCGAGCAGCACAAGCTGACCGCACGCGAGCGGCTCGACCTCTTGCTCGAAAAGGACTCATTCGTGGAGGACGGGCTGTTCGCCAACGTGCTGGCCGAGGAGCTGCCGGCCGACGGGGTCATCACCGGGCTGGGGATGATCGACGGCCGCCAGGTCGCGGTGATGGCCAATGATCCGACGGTCAAGGCGGGCAGCTGGGGCGCGCGCACAGTGGAGAAGATCGTCCGCATCCAGGAGACTGCGAACCGCATTCGCGTGCCGCTCTTCTATCTCGTCGACTCGGCCGGTGCCCGCATCACCGATCAGATTGAGATGTTCCCTGGACGCCGGCACGCCGGCCGGATCTTCTTCAACGAGGTGCAGCTCTCCGGGTTGGTCCCGCAGATCTGTCTGCTGCTGGGCCCCTCCGCCGCGGGTGGCGCCTACATCCCCGCGTTCTGCGACGTGGTAGTGATGGTGGAAGGCAACGCCTCGATGTACCTCGGCTCGCCGCGAATGGTCGAGGTCGTGGTCGGCGAGAAGGTGACGCTCGAGGAGCTTGGCGGCGCGCGCATGCACTGCACCGAGAGCGGATGCGGCGACGCCCTGGTGGCGGACGACCGGGAAGCGATCGAGTTCGCCAAGGCTTACTTCCGATATATGCCGCAGCGCTCCGGCGAGAAGCCTCCTCGATGCGATGCGAAACCCGCGCGTGCAGGCTCGAAACCGATCAGCGAGCTGATCCCGCAAGAGCCTAACCGCGGCTACGACATGCGCAAGGTGGTCGACGCGATCATCGACGCAGACAGCTGGGTCGAGATCAAGAAGCTGTTCGCGAAAGAGGTGCTGACGGGATTCGCGCGGCTCGACGGCCATGCGGTCGGCATCCTGGCCAACCAGCCCATGCAGAAGGGTGGCGTGCTGTTCAATGATTCGGCCGACAAGGCGGCGCGGTTCATCTGGCTTTGCGACGCGTTTGAGATCCCACTCCTTTTTCTCGCCGACGTTCCCGGTTTCATGATCGGCACCGACGTTGAGAAGCGCGGCATCATCCGCCACGGCGCGAAGATGATCAGCGCGGTCTCCGAGGCGACCGTGCCGAAGATCTCGGTGATCGTGCGCAAGGCGTACGGAGCCGGCCTATACGCGATGGCAGGTCCGGCGTTCGACTCCGACTGCGTGATCGCGCTGCCGTCGGCGCAGATCGCGGTCATGGGTCCGGAGCCCGCCGTCAACGCGGTCTTCTTCAACAAGCTCGCGGGGTTGCCAGAGGAACAACGCACAGCCCGACGCAAAGAGCTCGAAGACGAATACCGCGAGGACGTCGACCTCTACAAGCTCGCATCGAATCTCATCGTGGATGACGTCGTCGAACCCGAAGAGCTGCGCGACACTCTGATCACTCGATTCCGCGCCTACGCGACGCGGAAGTCGGCGCGCGTGGACCGCAAGCACGGGGTTTTCCCAGTCTAGAGAAGGCGCGCAGCGACCAGCCCGAGCGCGAGCAGCACGACCCCCCACGAGAACGCGCGCAGCGCCAGCTCGAGTGGTCCGAGCAAAATCGGCATTCCGAGCTCGATATCCGAACCGTCGCTCAGCGTCAATGTGCCGCTCACCGCCCGCGCCTTTCTCCGCAGCGTCCTTGCCGGCGTGCTCAACGCGCGTTGGCCGAAGGAGAGCGCGTAGGCGGCAGCCGCAGCGGCGATCGCGCCGATTGAGAGGCGGCCCGTTTGGGCGAAGTAAGCGGTCAGGACCGGAAAGGCGCCCCACGAAAGCGCGAACCAGAAGTCGCCGTGCAGGCGTCCGCCGAGAAGCTCCAGGTTGTACGCAAAGACGAAGAGCACGCCGGCGGCGATGAACGGCAGGAGCGCTGGCCCGACCACGGTTACGCCGGCAAGCCCGAGGCCGACCGCGCCCACGAGGCCCGCGATCGCCGCTGCCCAGAGCACCCCGGCGGGGATCTCGGTGCGCAGCGGACGGCCGCGCAGCTCATCCAGCGCGTGGGCAGAGATCCCAACTGCGAGCAAGAACGCAATCAGGCTCGGGCCAAGCCGCCTCAGGTCGATGTGGGGAGCGAGGCTCGCCCCGATCAGCACGTATGAGAGATGCCACGCGGTGTAGGGCGGATGGAG
Organism: Chloroflexota bacterium; assembly: GCA_005883575.1. Lineage (GTDB taxonomy): Bacteria > Chloroflexota > Dormibacteria > Dormibacterales > Dormibacteraceae > 40CM-4-65-16. Next base: position 162,622 of record VBFH01000023.1, read on the forward strand.
GATCGCCCAGACATCGCGTCGCCATCCACGCGCCGGCGTCGCGTAATACGCGGGCGCGAGCGTGCGTACCTCACGCATGGTGCTTGCGTCCCCACATCACGAGCCCTCCGCCCAAACTCAGGACGCGATCTTCGACGTCGACCATCCTGGCCTCGCGCCACCCTTCGAAGATCCGGTGCAAAGGCCAGCGCCGGTAGAAGTCCTCGATGTTGGGCCCCAGAAAACGCCCGGCCGTCCACCACGCCTTCCCCCCGAGCATGAAACCGGCGGAGGGCATGACTGCTCTGGTGTAGAGTCGCCAGCTCATTCGCCAGAAGCGCCCGGGCGGCACATAGAAGTCCAGACTGGCCATGCCACCGGCCGGGCGCAGGACGCGCGCGAGCTCGACTAGCGCAGCGGCCGGGTCGGCGACGTAGCGGAGCAGGTAGGTGAACGTGACCGCGTCGAACGAATCCGAGGGGAACGGCAGCTCTTCGGCGCGAGCCCGCTGCAGCTTGATCCTCTGGTCGAGTCCGGCGTCATAGACGCGCTGGCGCCCGCGCTCGAGCATCGGCTCGCTGATGTCGACGCCGACGATCTGCGCGTCCGTTGCGTTGGCGAGCGCAATCGCCACACCAGCAGTGCCGGTCGCGACGTCAAGAACGCGGTCGGGCTTGAACCTCGCGATATGTTGGACCAGCTCGCGTCGCCAGCGGCTGTTCTGGCGCAGCGACAAGATCTCGGCCAGCCGGTCGTAGCGCGTCGGAAGGCCTTCAAAGAGACCCGCTGCGAAGGCGTTCTCAGGGCTCGCGGCCGACGCGCCGGGTTCTGCCATGGGCGAGATCAGCGTACGGGTACACGGTGCGGCCGGGGATTAGGATCAGGTCGCGTGAGCAGCCCTACCACAGCCCAGCGGCGGATTCGAACCGACAGTGGCGCTGTGGCGGCGCTTGTCCTAGGCATCGTTTCGCTCGGCGGACTCCTCTTTCCCCCCTTCCTCGGCCTGGCCATCGCCGGCATCGTTCTCGGCTGGGCCGCTCATCGGCGTATCGCGCGAAGCCGCACTGAGTTGAAGGGAGATCGAATCGCGATCTCCGGCCTCGCGCTCAGCGTGGTCGGGTTGCTGCTGAGCCTGGTCTTGCCAGGATTCGTCGTGTGGGTCTGGATCTATGCCGCGTTCCACGGGGGCCAGCTGCCGCCCAGCGGCTGAAAGACCCTGCAACGTGCTTAGGTCGGCGGCCGAGCCTCGATTCCGTCGGGCTGCGCCCGGGAGTCCCCGACACAACCTGGACAGCGGCCAAAGACCCTGCCGAACGAGTCAGACAGCCAGCCGGTGGACGCGTATCCGCGGCCACAGATGACGCAGGGAGGCGGCGCCACGAGTATGCCCGCGACCCCGCGCAGAACTCCACCACGCCGGAGCCGTGTAGGAGCAGACTGGCCAGCCATCGGAGGGTCACCAGTATGCGCGGGACGAGCCCCGGTGAACAGGGAATCTATCCTCGTCCGTCCACGGACCACGGAGTCCTGGGCCGGTCCGGACGCTCGCCGTCAATTTCGAGATCGACCCGCTCGTTGAAGAAGGCAATCAGGTTCTCGATCTTCGGGCACTCAGGAATCGGCGACTTGTATGACCAGGCAAGATCCTTATGGATTGTGCCGCCGGCGCGCACAGACCAGTAGGAAGCCACCCCTTTGTAGGGGCAGCGAGTGAGGGTATCGGTTGGCTCGAAGAGGTCCATCCGCACGTCGAGCCTTGGAATGTAGTACCGGACCGGAAGGCCCGTCTCGAACAGAAGTCTTGGCCTCCGCGTCTCGGCCACAACCTCGCCATCGACGATCACCTTGACGTGCCGCGAGGAGTTGAGCACGTCGACTCGATGGCCAGGATCGCGGGGATGGACGAAGACTTCGTCGTCCTCTTCGTACCAGGCGTCCATGAGGTTCCAACGAAACATCACCAGCCCGGTCAGCAGGTCCAGGGTGGCGCCGGGCTGCGGGACGGTCCAGACGGCATTCTCAGCGGTTTTGCCTCTAGCCTCCACCGACCAGAGCTTGACTGTGCCCAGGCCGCTGACAGCGTCTGTGGCGCCCGATTCACGGATCAGATCCCAGCGCACGTCCTCTCTGGGAAAGGCGTAGGCGTTGTGCGGCGGCGGGAGATACAGCAGTTGAGCGCGTTTGCTATCAGCCACCGTGACCCCGCCGAGGACGACCCGGATGCGACGCTCGGTCGGTTCTAGCCGAACACGCCCCCCGCGCTCGGTCCACATTCGGTAGATGGCCTCGCGCCTTGCGTCTTGGCGTACGTCAGTCACCAGATCAGCCTAGCGCCTCATGGTGTGCGCGGCGTTTTCACCGAAAGTCATTGTCGTCGAGGAACGGGACAACGGCGGCGGATAGAGCGGGTGCGAGGTTGATGTCGTAGTGCGTGGCACCGGGCAGGATCGCGAGCCGATGCTGGGTCATTCCGGAGCGGTCCCAGTTGGCGTCGCGAAGGCCTCCACCGAGCAGGCGGAAGAATTCGACTGCGTGCGACGGCGGCACACCGTCCGCGTCGCCGATCACGAGCATGACCGGCATCGACAGCCGGGGGATGTCCGCCGACCAGTCATACTCGATCTTCAACGCCTCGACGAGCTGACGCACAAGCACTGGCCAGTCCTGGACGTTCGGGGCGACTTGCTTGTACGCCTCGTACATCGGGCTCTGCATCAGGAACTGCGCCGTCTCAGGGCCCATCGCGTCCATGCCCGCGGTCATCTCTGGATGCCAGCCCGCGCGCTTGAAAACAGTCGAGACGAGGACGAGTCGCTCGACGATGTCAGGATGCTGGATGGCCGTGCGCAGCCCGACCGCGCCGCCAAGCGAAAAACCCATGATCGCGGCACGCTCGAACCCGAGCTCTCGGATCAGGGCGGCGATGTCGTCCCCCATCGACTCAAAGCGCATCGGGCGGTCAGCTGCGGGCGAGCGGCCGTGCGATTGAAGGTCGACGCCGATCACCTGTCGACCTTTGGCGAGGAGTGCGATATTGGGCCCGAACATCTCGACCGAGCCGAAACCACCGTGAAGCAGCACGAGCGGCTTGCCTTTTCCGAACACCTGATAGCCGAGTTCGATCCCGTTGACGCGAACAAGATTGGTTTTGGTCTGCATGGTCAGATGCCTCCGCTGTGATGTGTCCGTAGCCAGCCCTCCTGCGAAACACCGATTTCGCCCCACCTTGGGCCGACTCCCGCCAACGTGAAAGGTTCTTATTCTGTCTCGCCAGACGCAACTGGCGAATTCAAAGTGCGCCTGGCAGGAATCGAACCTGCTGCCTTTCGGTCCGGAGCCGAACGCTCTGTCCGGTGAGCTACAGGCGCGATAGGTCTCACCCAGTCTAGACTCCGGGCCCCGTGACCCGATTCGGGACGTGGCTCGCACTGGTGGTTCTATTGACCGCGTGCCAGAACGAGACACATCCTGCCTTCAGCCCGGCGCTGACCCCAACTCCGCATGCCGCGCCGACGGCAGCAGTCCTGCAATCGGGAGACGTGCCTGCGGGCCTCACCGCGTGCGCCGGGTCCGGCCCTATGGACGTCTACCTTTCAGTGCTCGAGAGCTCCGAACCGGCACTCGCCGGCCGCATCACCGATCAATGGTTGGGGCTGCTGAAGATCGGTGCGAGCGCCGGAGCGATATCGGTGTTTGCGGCCGACTCCTCGGCGTGCAAAGCCGAGCTTGGCACCACCACCACCACGAAGGCGATGGCTAGCTTCGTCGCGCGGTTCGCCGACGAGAGCCAGGCCGACCGCGCATGGGAGTCGGGCATCTTCGGGTTTGCTCCGCCGCCCCCTGGCCAGCTCACGCCCGGTTTGACGCTCGGCACGAGCACCGGACTCGGCGTGCGCTCGTTTACTTATGAGCGCCCGTCGGTACGATTGGCTTGCTGGCGCCACTCGGTTTACGTGGCGTTGGTCGTGGTCAGCAACCTCGAATTGAATACGTTCAAGGCCGCGACCGCAGCCGTCGATGCTCGATTAGACTGAATTGCGCCCTGCGCGCGTCCGGCGACCGAACTCCCGTCGGGCCCTGCGCCTGTAGCTCACCGGATAGAGCGCTTGCCTGCGGAGCAAGAGGCAGCAAGTTCGATTCTTGCCAGGCGCACCAGATCGTCTTGGAAGGCGCGACTGGCCGAACGTCGGCGGCGTTACGGCACCTCCTCAACAACAAAGCCCGGGACAGGAACGCACACAGTGACGTGCACGCTGGCGGGCAAGACGGTGAGCGCGTCTGCGCCGTTTACCGTGTCGTGACGAATGGCGATGACCATCACTGAACGCGAAGAACACTGGCGTGGATGGCTGGACACGATCAAGCAGGACATCACGACCGTCTACCTCTGGCGAGCAACGTGGCTGGCGGTCGGGGACATGGTGCGAGCCAACTCGGAGATACCTCCATCGCATTTCTGGGCTTACATGTCGAACACATATGGAACCAGTCAGGCCATAGCGGTGAGACGCCTGGCTGATAACGATCGGCGGGTGGTGTCCCTCGTCACCTTGATCAAAGACCTGAGGAAGCATGCGTTGGAGATCACATCGGGATTGGTGGCTGACGCTCCAGCCTGGTGCAGATATCCGCGAGTTCGCCAGGTTCCAGGAAGCCACTACTAATCATTTCGACCCCGCCATTGCCAGCCAAGACCTCGAGCGGTTGCGCGATGCCGTCGCTCGGGTGAAGAAGTACGTCGACCATCACCTCGCCCATTACGACCAGAACCCGACAAGGGAAATCCCGACCTTCAGGGAAATCCACGCGCACTCGATTCGGTTGGGGAGGTCTTCCGCAAGTACTACCTGCTATTGACGGGTGCAGACTGGGCGCTTATGGTTCCCATTCCACAGATCGGGTGGTACAGGCCTTTTACGATGCCGTGGCTCCCACCTGGGGCACAACCTCCGCGGCTTCGAGGGACAGTCGGTTCAGATCCTCTCTGACTGGATCCTCTCCACCTCATTCGACCGCACCACAACCGTCCACCCCGCCTTCAACGACCGCATCTTCCCTGCCGCAATCATCCTCTCGACCTCAGCCCTGCTGATGTCCAACCGCACCGCGACTTCGCCGATGGTGAGCACGAGGTCCTTCACCTGAACAGGCTCCGTGGGTACCTGCGGTGCATCCTTTCGTGCCTTGTCGCCGAGCGCCTGCTGAACGACGGCACGAGCTTCTTCAACCTTGCGCCGCTGGCCGGAGGTGCTGCGCCGCATGGACGGTGAGTCTAAGCCGGATGGAGCGCCCCATTTAGACGGGTAGACTCGCCTCCAATGGGCGAGGCAAAACGAAGAGGCAGTCACCTTCCAACCGGAGCGGAGCGGCTCGTGCGATGGATCAACCGCATATGGTTGCTCTACCCGCGACCTGTTCGGACGTTTTATAGCGTCAATGCCCAGATCGTGGGATGGTTCGCACTTCTTGTCATCGGCGCTGCCGTCGTCGCCCTAGCCGTCCAGTTCATCGTGCGCCGCTAACTGAGCAGTGAGCCTGACCATCGTGCTCTTCGTGGTCGTCGTCATTGCCTTGGGACTTGCGCTGTTGATCCTGTGGGACAGGCTGGTCGGGACGGCCCCCGTCGGTGTAGGCGCCGGTGCGACGTGGCTGGTCGCGCAGTCTGAAGGCCGATGGTGGTTCTGGCCTGCAGTTGTTCTCGCCGCACTTTGCGTCATCGCCGCGTTCGTCGTCGCGGTCCTGATCAGCTAGCCAATCCCGCCGCGCCGCATCGCGGGGCTGCTGACGCACAGTCATCTTCAACTTCGAAGAAGCAGTAGAAGGACTCCGACTCCAATACCGACGACGACCTCCAGCATGCCGAGCGTGCGAACTCGGTGCCGAGCGACGGCACCCTCCCACGGACGCCCTACGCCGACTGCTCACCGACCCTGACCGGAAAAAGAATCACCTGCACGGCTCCTATCTGCTGCCCGGCGGCATCGCCGTGTGCGGCCTTTGCGGCAATCCCCTGATTGCAAGACCGCGCGCCGAGAAGGGACGCTGCATAGTCTGCGCGTCCGGCGTCCCGCATCACGGCTGCGGCAAGATTCGGACGCTCGCCGAGCCAGTCGAGGACTTGGTCAGCGAAGCGGTCCTGCGGCGCAATTGATCGTGGGGCGCTGGCGCGGGGTGTGGCCGCCGTATGTTTGTCGCAGTGGCTAAGGCGAGTCTGACGTTCGCCATGGTGGTCTTGATCGTGGGCTGCTCCGGCTCCACTCCCGGGAGCCCTCAGACTCCTGCGTCCCAGACCTCCCCGGGAGCCCCGGCTGTCGCTTCAACACCTGCGTCTGTCGCTGCGACCGACCTGCGGCAGGGTCATTGGTCCACGCTTCCACTGAGTCCGATCCGTGGTCGATCCCGGCAATCCGTCGTTTGGACGGGGCACCAACTGTTGGTGTGGGGTGGATTCAGTTATCTAACGAAGATGATGTTCGCGGACGGCGCGGCTTACGACCCGGTAACGAATCATTGGCACAAGATCCATGACGGCCCCCTCTCGCCTCGGGTGGGGCAGGTAGCCATCTGGACGGGCCGCGAAATGGTGGTCTGGGGAGGATTCAGCGCCGCCGATACCGTTGTTCGGAGGTCACTCGGCGATGGTGCTGCATACAACCCGACCACCGATTCATGGCGCAAGCTTCCCACCAGTCCCCTCGCATCGCGTGGCGGGGCGTTTGGCGTTTGGACGGGCACCGAGACCATTGTCATTGGCGGCGTATCAGGCTCTGGCAAGACTTTCGTCGATGGGGCGGCCTTCGACCCCCAAACCCAGCATTGGCGGGTCATTCCCCCTCCATCCCCGGTCGGTGGCCATCCCATCACTTGGAAGACTGCCGTATCTGTGGACGGCCAACTTCTGGCGTGGTCGCAATGGTCAACGGTAAGTCAACCGGGAACCAGAGGGGGCGTAGATCTTTTTGCTTACTCGTCAGACACGGCTGCCTGGCGGCCCATCCCGCCGTCGCCAGCGGCCCCCGCTGTGGTGAGGCAGGCTGTGGTTGCGAACTCAGTCGTGATCGTTCGTGGGTTGCCTTTTGCCTGCAGCGGGCTTTGCCCGTTTGTTCCCGAGGTCATGGCTTCGTACGACCCCGCAACAATGGTTTGGTCACGGCTGCCGCCCATTCCCTGGGATGGCGCCAGCCTGACTCTCTGGACAGGTGCCGCGCTGTTCGCATTTGACGACTCTTTTGTGGGTCGTGAAGCGTCTCCCGGCGATGCCATCGCCTACGATCCGACCAACCATGAGTGGCTCCGGCTACCCGCAACACGGCTGCTCTGCAGCATCACCGACGCCTCCGTCTGGACTGGGCGCGAGGTCGTGCTGCTTTGCCAAGACGATGATCTGGGAAGTGGGCCACCATCCGTCTCGGGCCTAGCTTTCGCAGTGTCCTGAAGAGGTCACTCATTCTTCCGCGCCGCCCAGCAAGCCCGCCATCGGGCGGGCCCGCCAGGGGGAGGGTCGAGGAAGAACAGGTTTCGCTGGCGACGACCCCGGTCCGGCGGCGTCGCATTGCGTACGGGTCTGGGGGGAAACTATTGACGAAATTACAGAGTGCCCTGCCTGCGGCCGACGGCTACCGCGCGGAAAAGGAGTAGGTCGCCCGCGCCGCTACTGCTCTGGCCGCTGCAGATCTTGGGCCTGGTTGCATCGGGGTGAGGCCCGAGTACCCCAAGCAATGCGACGCCGCGGGCCACCTCCGTGGTCTCCATTTTTGGTCACTGACACAGATCGCAACTACACGGCTAATTTGCGGGCCGGCAGCTAGGACTGTTTCTTGTTGGCCTCGTCAAGCGCCTTCTTAAACTCTTGTACGGCCCGGCGCGACGCTTCCCTGAGCGCCGGCCCCTGTTCCGCCGCCAGCTTGCGAGCCGCGGCACTCACTTCCTTCGAGACCGCCTTGGCGTGTTCTTGAATCGCCGGCAGAGACTGGCGGACGATCTCCTGGGCTGCCTCGCTCAGTTTACGACTCGCCTCACGCGCGGCCTTCCTGACTTCTTCGGCATCCTTGCTCATGCCAACTCCTCCTATAGACGTTAGGTCCTACCTACAGCTTTGAGATGTCGATTTTGAAACCCTGCTTGACCATCTCCTTGGCGAGGACAACCTTGATGTCGTTCACGGCGTCGGTGAACGGCAGGTAGATCAACCCCTGTATGTCTGAGGGCCTCTCCATGTTCTGGACGTTCCGGTCGCGGCATCCAGAAACGTTCGGTAACGAACTAGCCAGTTCTTCACCTGGTGCCTACTGCTTCTGACTGCAACTCGCAAGATCTTCTACGTCGTTCTCACGCCCGGCAGTCCGTGACGGCAGGACTCCGAGGCTGCCGCGGATAAGCGGCTACCTTCGGCTGCAGCGGTTACTAGTTGTGCCGAGCGCCTTCCCCATGACAGCCTCCCCGCCGCGTTCAAGGGCCTTCCAGACTGCAACGAACGGACCCAGCACAAACAAGACGCCAGTCATCCACAGGCCGAATGTCTTGATGAACGGTGTGCCGAACGACTGGACGTAATTGGTCCCGCTCGGAGTGGTCGACGGTGCCCTGCTGAGTAACGCGGGCGCGACCCACTCGCTGAACGCGTATACCGCCGCCAGCAACCAGACCGTGAGGATGACGACAAGCATCAGGTGCCAGAGCGGAACAGTTCTTTGCGCGCACGCGGCCGTCGATGAGTGCCTCGGTATGACAAGGTCCGATAAGCCTAGACCAAGGATTGTCCTCTCCATGAGAGGACACACGCCCAGGTCGGGTCGCAGCATGCCTATTGGCCTTATTGGCCCGGCAAGGCACGCTGAGCCCTGAGGCTGGAAGACGCCGGTGCAAGGGTCCAACCTAGAGCTAGACGGCAAGTGTCCCTGCGGACGCTGGCTTGCCGCCGCTCCCATTTACTCCTACCGGTCACGGACCGTCCGATACCAGTTCCACCGCTGTGACTGCGGAAACGAGTGGACGGAGCACGAGACTGACATCGACCCAACGGAACCAGTCAGCTCTGACGAAGTGATCGAGGTGCACAACCGCCTGGCCAAGCTCGAGGGTTCTATCTCCGAGCTCCTCCACCACCACTCTGCCTAGCGGGCGATCGGGGCCCGTGGACTTGGTCCTTCGACTTTGGCAGCCTCGGATCGGTTGGTCAATTTCAAGTTCAGGTGATTTAGATCTCGCAAGCCCGTGGCAGTACCGTGAATTGGCCCCCGGCCTGCGACGGTTTGAGGGCCGGTTCTGGCCGGACCGTACACGCATCACGTAGCGAGATATGGGCACTTATCCCATGGACCTGTACTGAGGTAGCTGTTATACCGGCAACTAGTAGCCTACTCACCCATTGTTTAGAGCCGCCTTGTGGGCTGAGGAGGGGTCTTCTGCGACCGACAGGATGCGGCCGTGCGGCGCAGCACATAGCTTGCTCGCCGGCACGCGGGCCGCCTTATGGATTGAAGATGAGCGGACGTTCCGTGCGAATCGGGACGCCTGAGTGGCGGTGGCGCACCCCCGGCCGGCTGGTTTGAGAACTCGACCTCGAGATGCGCCGTTGCAATTCTGCGCGGTCGCGCCCGCTCTTCGACCTCCCTAACCAGTCAACTGCCCGCCTCGCAGGTGGGATCACAAGGAGGAAAGGCGATTGAAGCGGTTATTGATTGGGTTGGTAGCTGGCTGCATGGCAGCCACGATGCCGGTAGCTGCCCTGGCCGATAGCCCGCACTTCAAAAAGGGCGGCTTGCCGACCTGCACGATATCCGGTACAAACCCCTCGCTATCGGTCACATGCACGGGTGTGCTTGCCGGGCTCGGCGGCGATAATCTCGAGATCGATGTAACCCTAAGTGGCTCCGCCGTCTATCAATGTCAGAACGGCGGCGGTAACACCGCTCCTGGCCAGAACAGGGTATTGGTCGGTCCAGCCACCACGCCGACGATGATTTCCGGCTCGGCGATCAAGAACGGCAACCTGACGTTCACAACGAATCCCGCTACGTTGACCGCCCCGGCGATGGTGTCGGGCAGTGCGGCCGGCTGTCCGAACTCCAACTGGAAAGGCGTGAATCCGGTCCTCACCCTGACAAGCATCGTTCTAGACATCTACCAACCGCCGCCCCCGCCCTCGACCAATCGGATCTTCCACTGCACTGCGTCTGACCCCTTGAGCGGTACTGTTGCGCTGATCTGCTAACGCCAACTGAACAGGGGCGCCGTTGCGCCCCTGTTCCTCTCGAGACAGCGGTTTAAGCCGACAGTGGATCTTGCCGACGGCGCAGGGGAAATGTTGAGTTTCGGACCACCAGAGCCGACGGTGCAGTACTCTTTGACCGACCCCAAAATTCGTCGGGGCTTTCAGCGCAGTTATGGAGGCACTCGGCCCCAAAGATAGCCTCGAGGGCAAGCTCAACTACGAAGGCAATATGCGGGTCGAAGGCCGCCTCGACGGCGAAGTGCACGTGACTGGAGACATTGAGATCGCCCAAGGGGCGACGGTCACGGCCTCACTTGAGGCTGCGGGCGTTGCAGTGGAGGGCAACATCCAAGGAACCGTTACCGCACGCAGCAAGCTGACCCTGAGCGGCTCCGGAAAGCTCATCGGAGACGTTCATGTCGCCAGACTCCAAGTAAGCGATGGAGCCAGCCTCAATGGCAACGTTCGCATGGGAGGCTTTGAATAGACGGCGCACCGCAACGAAGGTGCTGGCTCTCGGCGCGGTTTATCCCGTTTCGGCCGAGCACACGCGCTCGGAATCGGGGCATGGAAGCAGGTCGGACGCCCCCACCCTGATCCGTGTCGGTAAACCGATCTGAATCGCTGAACGCGGCCCCGACGTCCGACCAAGGTGATAATCGGACTTCGGATGTCAGGTGGTCGAGGCAGTTTTGAATCGGCGGCTCGACCATGGGCTCTGCCCGCTGCTGTGGCGGCAAGTACAACGGTCGGGGGTCATCGACTGGAGCTGGGCATCTCGAGCAAGCCCGCGAGCCAAACCGCCGTCCCGCAACGGGAGGCAGCCGCTGGAGGAGTCCGAGGTCGTCCTAGGTATGTGAGGGCCGAGGCCCTGGCGCTCGAGCTAGCTCGCGGGCGCTGCTGTCATGAGGCGGGGCTGCTCGCCAGCGTGGGGTCGTGGGGCGCGGGGAGGCCTGGCGGCGGTCCTTCTGCGAGCGATGGTGGGGTCCACTTCCTAGCCTGACAGCCCTGTCCCGGGTTTGCGCCTCTCCTGCACGCTCCCTTCCCTGCGCCACCATCGTGTTCTCCCGGCAATCTACCCCACAGACTAGCGACGGCCGGAACGTTTCTACGCCCACCAGATCGGTGGAAAAGCCTCCCAGGCCGGGAAATCCTCATCCGCTTTCGGGCTAAGGGCGGCGTCGTGAGCCTGGGAGAAGGTGGTAGTGGACTAGGTCGAGTGTCCGCTCCCGCACCATCAAGTGACTGCGACGAACACGAAGATCAGTGCGATGGCCAAGCAGCCATAGCCAACACAACTGTTCAGCGCGCCGGCCATCCCGAGTCTTTCGCGCATTCCACGCTTCGTGGCGGGAGGTGCTTGCTGGATGGGCACCCAGCGCTGGCCGTCCCAATTGAACTTTCCGTCAGGCGAGACTTGGGGCGGCGGTGGCGTAGCGTTCACGGCGGCAGCCTACCAGCGTCGCATGCGAATGGCCGGACCTGCGACCAGACCAGATTCCGGCCAAATGGCCGGGGCCAGCCCTCGAACAGACGGGGGCTAGAATCCGCCGGTGGCGGCTGGAGGGCGAAATTACCGCGCACTGATCAAACGTAGCGGCGGCTCCCCGCTGCACCTGATCCGCGACGACGCCGAGGCATCGCTCTGCGGCATCCCGCGCGCCTCGCTGTCCGGTGGTGGCATTTTCGACGAGGTCGTCTGTCCCGAGTGCATCGAGTGGCTGCCGAAGCGCATTGAGTTCTCGGACGAGCATCCGAAGGTCGAGAGAGACTAACCGAGCGGCTCATTCAAGCGTGATAGGCGAACCCGGTTCGACATCGAGGTCACAGTCTCGCAACGCGTGCTTCACCATCTTGGTCACCCAGATAAGTGGCATGTCCGCAGGCACATCAAGCTCAAAACGGCGAATGTCCGTGAACTCAAAGCCGTATTTTCTAAGGTGCTCGACGTTGCGACGAGCATTCGGCTTGGGCGGGGCAACAGCTTCCGTCCAGGTGCAACTCGCGAACCCCATATCCTCCAATGTCTCGGCTACGCGCTCAAATTGGTCACCGGGAAGATCGGGCACCGGCACGACGACTTTCTTCACAGCCTAATTTTCCAGATCGTCCGGTCATGTTGTTGACGCCTCGAAGCAGCGAAGCGCGTGTCGGGATTTTCTGAGCCGCAGGATCGATCAGGCCGCCTTCAAGGTCGGGAAGTCGATCCGGGTCCGCTTTCGGGCTTCAGGCGCCGTGGTGAGGCTGGGAGAAGCTGACAGGGTTAACCGCTTGCTTGGTTGTCATACGTGAGGTACTGGCCCCGCTGTTGCGCGGCTTTGGCTGAGAGCCGCAGCGGAAATGTCAATAGCGATCGCCAGACCGGATGACGCCACCTCCACCAGCCGCTCAAGACGTACCCAACGATTACCGGAATGTCTGTCGGCCCTGTGACCTTCACGTCGGGCAATGAACTCGCAACATACGAGCCGCGTTTCCCGGCCTTGAATCACGATCGAAGTGGCCATCTTTCTGCTCTCGTTCTCAGGCTTGACGCCTTCATGGGTGGCCATGAAAGGGACCACCGAGGGAAATCCGGCAGCGTTAAGGCGGAGTCGAAGGTTTACAGCAACCGCCGCGCCAGGCCTCGCATTGGCGAAAACTAGCGGCAGGTTGAGGATCAACCCGTCCGTTGCTGCAAACGAGTAGCTCCTGGGCTCACCGACGATCTGGAGCTTGCCCCATCGGGCGTTCAGCCACCAGAACGAGCCGATCGTGAACACGAGTACCGCTACGGCTACCACGAGCGCATAGGTCGCGATTGTGTCGGAGCAAGCGATGCCGCTCCCTTCAACTCGTTCGCTGTTTGCTGAATGTCTTCAAGCACCTCGGCAAGAATCGAGTTGCCGGTTACTGAAAAGCGCCTTACCACATGAGCCGACGTAGCCACGATGACCAGCGAGCACTCGCGATCGCCAGTACCGAGCCCCGCATCAAAGGGACTCTCCAACTCTGCACAGAACCAAAGGCCCGACCGAGCGGGTACCACGACCGGCAGCCGATTCTTCAGCGACGGTACTCGTGCGTCGGGAGTCACGTCAACAAACTGTTTGAAGGTGGCCGCGTCGGGGGTGTCGCCTCCTCCTATGAGGACCATCACGTTGCGTATCGCATCAAGTCGATCCGTATCGTTCAGGAGAGCAAATTCGATGTCCACTCGCGTCCCGACGAAGTCGTATGCCTTCACGACCCCGATCCGAAGCGGAAGCACAACCTCCAATCTTGGGCTGTCTGCCCCTGGGGTAGCGCGCGCATCGCCGGGCAGGTCTGGCGTCGGTAACGCTTTGGCTTCGGTGGCTTGTGGCAGAGAGCTTGCCTGTACTTCGACCGTGATGTTTGTGGTCGCGTGGAAGGAGCTTGATGGCCACCTGCATTTTCTCGGCCACCATTGCTTTGATGAGCGCGGCGTCGACTAGGGCACTCATCGAATCGGAGCTTAGCTGCTAAGCCTCACGCAGACCGTCTTAACCCGCACTTAGCGCGCAACGGTTAGCCGCCATCACGCGGCGCAATCGCACACTGAAGCGCCGTCCCCGAATACGAGTCGTCTACCACGGCTGAGGCGCATCACTGCGGAGCAAGAGGCAGCAAGTTCGATTCTTGCCAGGCGCACCACCGTGCACTCGGCCACGGTCGGAATGAAGACATTGGCCGCTCCGGGCGTTCCGCAAGCTGCCTGGCGGAGAGGTAGTCCAGGCCCCCAACCTGTTTCTGAGATAGATGGGTGGCGCGCGGCCGCGCCTATCCCAAATTCAAAGAAGGGGGTGGCCACAACAATATGTTGGTCGCACTCATTGTGTTGGTTCTGCTTCTGCTGATCTTAGGTGGAGGCGGATTCCTGAGCGCGTCGCTAAACATTCTGTGGTGGATCCTGATCATCGGTCTCGTTCTTTGGGTGCTCGGATTCTTCTTCCGGAGCGCAGAGGGCGGCCGCTGGTACCGCTGGTAGCACGCGCCTCGCCAGGCAGCGAGTGCTTGCGGTAGGGCAGGCACTCGCTTCGTTTTTTCAGGTTCCTGTGAAGTACTGCTCCAGCCCGGTCCGGAGCGCGCCCGCGATCCGCGCCTGGCCCGATACGGCCGCCGCCAGCTTCGCCTCGTCTGGGTTGGTCAGGAACAATGGCTCGACCAGCGCACCCGGCATCCGGCTTGGATTGTCAACCCACCCTGCGGCCGTCGGCCCCAGCTCGATCAGGTGACCGTACGTGCTGCCCGACGGCGTCAGCGCCGGCGCCGCAAGCTGATCGTCCGCCCAGACTCCCCGGTCCGAGCTGCCCAACGCAGTGACCAGCGCGCCCTGCAGGGCCGTCGCAAGGCGCTTGCTCTGCGACGCGAACGTGCGAGCGGGGTCATAGAACGTCTCTGTGCCGCCGACCGACGAATCGTCGAATGCGTCGAAATGGATTGACAGCAGAACCGAGGCTCCGGCCGCGTTGGCGCACGCCGCGCGCGTGACCAGGTCGCGGTGCACGGCCGACGCCGTGAGGGCACCTGAGATCGAATCACTGGCTGACAGCTTCGCCACCGATGAATCGGCGATTCGAGACATGACCACGCGGTAACCGTCGGCCCGCAGCATCACCGTCAGCCGGGTGGCGACGGCCAGGGTCAGGTCCTTCTCGAGAACCTGCACGCCGGCGGTCGCTCCCACCACGCCGGGATCCAGACCGCCATGGCCGGGGTCGAGAAACACGGTCTTGCCGGAGCGGCCGGCGGTAGGCGCGAAGCTCATGCAAGCCCCCGGCTGGAGCCCGCTCATCGCTATTTGCGTGGCCACGGGCGCGGATCCCTGGGCGCCCTTGAAGATCAACGCTGAGCGACCGGCAATCACCGCCAGGGCAGACGTCAGCACGAGCGCGAGCAATAGCGCTGTGCGAAACAAGGGCGATGACCCCTGCCGGCGCCGAGTGCGGGGTGCGACGTGGCCAGCTTTTGCGATCGGCCCGGCCATTTTAGTTCCGTAACTGGAACCGCCACCTACCCCAGCGCTACTTGATCCGGCTGTTCTCCGATGACGCCACGTTCTTCGCCGCCCCGGAATCCAGATTCACCGCGGCCAGGATCACCATGAACGACTTGTTCTGCCAGACGGCGATGTAGAAGAACTGGTTCCCGATCGGCTCGATCAGGGTGATGGAGTTGGCGGTCAGGCCGGTCTTGGTCCCTTCCTGCACCGCCGCGCCACCGCCGGCTTTGAGCTGAGAGGCGCTGAACCCAAGTATCGACTCGTTGTTGTAGCCCGCGGCGGCGCTCTTTTCGTCCCTGAACTGGATGACGAAGTTCACGACCAGCTTGTACGTGGCGGCGCCGATGTCGGCGCTGTTGCTCTTGATCGCGGCGCAATGTGCAGCGCTGTCCGTGTAGATCGCGGCGTAGCCCCCTTTCGCCCCCTTGCTCTTGGCCGCGTCCCACTCCTTGGTCATGGACTGTGCGGTATTCGGATCGGGCGTCTGCTCGCTCTTGATGAAGTTGGCGATGTCGCCGGTGAGATCACACTTGACCATTCCTGCCGGCAGGTCCCCCTTCTGCACCGCGACTCTGGACACGGTGGGTCCCTGAGATGTAGGCGACGCCCCGCCGCAAGCGGCGAGCATGAGCACGGCGAGCAGAATCGGAATCGAAGTCCTGGGCATCGGTTCAGGCTACCAGCGGGGTCGGCGATCGCTGCCCGCTTAAAAGAAGATCGTCTGGCGGCGAGGCCGAAGCTGGTTGACCGCCGTCTGGATCCACTCCCTGACCTGCTCGCTCAGCTCGAGGACGAGGCGGGCGTCGCCGGCCGCCTCGGGGCCGTGGTGAGCGACCTCGATCGGTTTGCCGAAGGCGATGAACCACTTCGACGGCAGCGGGATCATCCCGCCCAGGCCGAGCCAAGGAAAAGTTGGCGTGATCGGCAGGTTCGGGAGCCCGAGCAGTCGCGCGAGCGGCTGCAGGTCGGCCAGCACAGGGTGCACCTCCTCCGAGCCGACGACTGCCACCGGGATGATCGGCGCTCCGGTGCGCAGCGCGACTTGCACGAAACCCCCGCGACCGAGGCGGCGAATGCGATAACGGTCTTGATATCGCTTGGCCGCACCTTTCACGCCCTCAGGAAAGACACCGACCAGCTCGTCGCGTTCGAGCAGGGCGGTCGCGTTGTCGGGATGAGCCAGCACGTTGCCGGTCTTGACCAGGAGCATGTTGGTGAAGGGAACGGCAAACGCCCAGTCCACCACGAGCATCCGCGCATGCCGCGGCTGTGGATGCTCGGCGACGATCGCCGTCCGGATCATTGCACCGTCATAGGGAACGATGCCCGCGTGATTCGCGACCAGCAGCGCGCGTCCATGTCCGGGCACATTGGTCACGCCATCGACTTCCACCCGCCAGTAATTGCGATAGAACCAGAGCGCAACCCTGGTGGCGCGCTCGGTGAACTGAGGGTCGAAGCCGAAGCCATCGTTTCGGAGTTCCAGCTCGTGGCTGGGACTCACAACGCGGAGAGCCCCCACCTCCCGTCAATTATCATGTGCGCGGCCTCGACATGCCACTCGCCCTGCAGGCCGCTGCGAATGAATACCTGGGATGGCTTCAGCTCGAAGCCAACCGCAGCCCGAACACGGTCCGCGCCTATAACGCAGAAATTCGCAAGCTGCTCGGATTCCTGGCCGAGCACGGCCACTCCCTCGAGGTCGAGCAGCTTCGCCACGAGGATCTGCGCGCCTATCAGCGACATCTCGCCGAACGGCTGAAAAGCCCCGCGTCGCGAGCGAGGGCGCTGGTTGCGATTCGGTCCTGGCTGCGCTGGATCGCCCGCGAAGGATTGATCGACCACGACCTGTCCAACGGCATCACGCTCCCAAAGCTCGAGCAGCGCCTGCCCAAACCCATCGATCCCGATGAGCTGACGCGCATGCTCAACGCGTTGCCGAGCGCGACGCTGCTCGAAAAGCGCGATCGAGCTCTGGTCCAGTTCCTGGTCAGCACGGGTTGCCGGATCTCCGAGGCGCTGGCGCTGGACCGGACCGATTTTCCGCGCTCGGGAAGTCGCCTGGTCGTCACCGGCAAGGGGTCTAAGCAAAGGAGCGTCTACCTGACGGCCGACGCGCGGGCGGCCATGGAGGACTATCTGACCGCGCGCGAGGACGCCTGCCTGGCGATGTTCATCAACTTCGACCGCTCCGCCGGCGACGATCGCGAGCGCAGGCTGACTTCGGCCGGCGCACGTTACATTGTCAAGCAGATCCGCAAGTCGGTCGGCGCCTGGTCGTTCAAGTCGCCGCACGTCGCGAGGCACACGGCGGCGACGACGCTCCTCGAGGTCACAGGCGGTGACGTGCGGCTCGTGCAAGAGGTGCTTGGGCACGCCAACCTGAACACGCTGCAGGGCTACACCAAGATCGTCGACAGTCGTAAGCAGGAGGCCTACCGCCTCTACCAGGCGTTCCTCGACGGCAAGAAAAAAGCCTGAAGACCGCCGGCACCGCCGGGATTTAGTATTTGCCCGTGACCCAGTTGAAGGACGCCAAGCTTCTCCAGGGCATTCCCGAGTCGGAGATCCGTTCCATCGAGAAGCAGGTCAAGACCGTTCGGCACCCCGCCGGACACGAGATCGTGCTCCGGGGTGAAGGCGGGGTCGGCTTCATGATCATCAAGGACGGCTCGGTCAGTGTGAAGACAGTCAAGGGCAGGACCCGAAAGCTCGGGCCCGGAGACTCGTTCGGGGAGATGGCTCTCCTCGACCATGAGGGGCGCAGCGCGACCATCACCGCAGACACCGACGTCACCCTGGCGAGCATCCCGGAGTGGAACTTCAAGCCTTTCCTGAAGGAGCACCCCGAGGTCGCCTATCGCCTTCTCCAGACCTTGAGCCGCCGCATCCGCCAGGCGGAAGCGGACGAATAACGTACCGGCCCGCTAGGCCGGCTCGGTGCGGTTCGGCCAGACGGATTAGAAGTGCGTGTGGGTCCGCCGGCCCAGCAGGATCGATGCGCTCTGGGCAATCTTCTGACCCATGCGACGGCCCATCACCTCGTCGTTGTAGGCAGCGCCCAGCCGCCGTCGACGAATCCGCTGCGGGTGTCCTCGTCGGGGCGGCCGGGCGCCTGCATTACGCCGTCGAGCGTCAGGCTGCAAACGACGCTGAGATTCACGCCGACAGGCTGCTGATCACCAGACGCGCAATCTCTGCCGAGGCGTTGAAGTCCTGCGTCAATCGGTTCTTGGTCAGCGCGAAAGAGATCCCGGTCGCCGTGTCGCCGAAGGCGAAGCTGCCGCCGACGCCACCCACGCCGAAAGCGCTTGCCGGGTCCTGCGGCGCACGCCCGGGGACCCCGATCGCGTATCCAAGCGCCCAAGTGGTCGGCATTCCGAAGATCTCGTCGACGCCGGAGACCGGCGCGCTCGTCGCCTCATGCAGGCGGGCTGGAGAGACGAGACGAACGCCGTCAACGTCGCCGATCAGCGCTGCGTACATGCGCGCGATGGCGCGGGCCGACCTCTTGCCTCCGGCCTGGATGTCGGCGCCCAGCGTGTCTGGGCGATTGCCGAATGCCGCGTTGGGCATCAGCGACATCGGCGTCGCCTTGAACATCGGAAGGTCGGGCGGCATGGCCGGCATCTGGAAATCGGCAGGCATCGGAGCGTCCTCAAGCACGTTGGAGGTTTCGCGTCTTGATCTTGCTCATAGTCTTTTAGACGATAAGCGCCCACCAAACTCACCGCTCGGGCGGCAGTCGCTGTCACCAAAAGACGAAAGCCGGGCTCGCAAGAGACCGGCTTTTGTTTCTGCTCCGGTTTACTCGTCCTCGATCTGGTTGTACATGAGGCTGTCCTGGATCTCGTAGAGAGCGTCCATGGCCTCCATCACCGAGGCCGGCTTGGCCTGGGCAAGCACGGTCACCTCGGGAGACTCCTCGATGACCTTGTTGATCGCGACCGAGAGCACGGGCGGCATCTGCCGCTGGTCGGCGAGGTTCAGCATCTCGAGCTCGTTCAGGAGCTTGTCGATGTAGTGCATCTTGTTGCGGCGCGCGTACTTGGCCCGCTGGATCCGCCGCTCCCGAGCGGTCATGTGCTCGATGGCGCGGCTTGCCTGCTTGATCATGGGCATACCCTTTTTCTCCTCCGCGCATCTAGTTTAGGGCGCAGGCGCCTTTTGTCAAGAACGACCTGTAATAAATCGTTTTAGCCTGTGCTAGAGTGCCGACAGCGACCGGATGTTGGCCTCATGATCGCCGGCCGTTCAACGCGCATGGAAATCCTCGAGCTTTTGCGGCGCAGGGGTCGCTGCAGCGCGGAAACCATCGCCATCGACCTCGACCTGACCCCCAACGCCATCCGCCAGCACCTAACGAACCTCGAGCGCGATGGCCTGGTCGTGAGCCAACCCGAGCGGAGCGGCCGCGGCCGGCCCGCCCTCCTGTTCGGCCTGACCGAACGCGCTGACGCTGTCTTCCCCAAGCGCTACGGCCAGCTCGCGACGATGGTCCTCCAGGAGGTCCAGGAGATCGGCGGCCCGGAGGCGCTCGATGAGGTCTTCGCCCGCGTCGCCGCCCGTCACGCCGGCGCGATCGAGAGGGACTTCGAGGGCCTCGACTTCGACGAGAAGATGCGGCGAGTCGTCTCCTGGATCGGGCGCGCGGGCACGCTGGCCGAGCAGTCGGAAAGCCCCGAGGGCGTCAAGGTGACGATCCACAACTGCCCGTTCCGGAACACCGCCCTAAAGTTCCCGCAGGTCTGCACAATCACGCCGCAGCTCATCTCCCGACTGACTGGCGCAGCCGTCTCGCAATCGAACTCGATCCACCGCCGCGATCCTTACTGCTCCTTTGTCGTCCAGCGCCCTCCCGACTCTTAGCAGCGCTCAGGTCAACCAGGTCGACGCGCTCGCACAGGAGCGTTTCGGCTTATCAGTCGAATGGCTGATGGAGGCAGCGGGCTGGCAGATCGCGAGATTCGTCGGCCGGCGTGCGACCGTGGTCTGCGGGGTGGGCAACAACGCGGGCGATGGGCTGGCGGCGGCCCGGCATCTCCATCGCTGGGGCAGGCTGGCCGGCGTTTGCTGCGTAGACGCCACGCGTCTTCGCGGGCCGGCCGCCCTCGAGCTGACCGCGTTGCAGAAGCATGGCGTCGACGTGTCCGACGAGCTTCGTCTGGATGAGGCAGCCGTGGTCGTGGACGCCATCTTCGGCACCGGGCTCTCGCGGGCCCCTGAGGCCAAATTCGCGGAGTGGATCGAAGGCATCAACGAATCGGGCAGGGAAGTCGTCTCGGTTGACGTTCCGTCGGGGCTCGACGCCGACTCGGGAGTCGCCTACTCTCCAACTGTGAAGGCAAGCGTGACCATCGCCCTGGGGCTTCCCAAGCCAGGCCTGCTGAACCTGCCGGGCGGCGTTGTCGTGGCGGATATCGGCATCCCCGCCGAGGCATACGCCGCAGTCGGCGTGAAGGTGCCTCTCGATCTCTTCGCCAAAGGAGACCTGGTCCGCCTGTGACTCGAGAGGTCGTATGGGACCACGGCGTTTCGTTGCCCGGTCACCAGCTGTGGCTCGACCCGCTTGTGGTCCGGAGTTTTGCCTTCATCTCCCATGCGCACACCGACCACGCTCGGAGGCACAAAGAAGCGCTGCTGACGCCACAGACCCTGGCGCTGATTCCCGAGGCACGGCGGCCGCGAGGCTGGCAGATGCTCGGCCTGGGCGAGACGATGCGCCGCGGCGAGGGGTTGGTCACGCTCCTCCCGGCCGGCCACATGCTTGGTTCTGCCCAGCTGCATTTTCAGCACAACGGTTGGTCCGTGCTCTACACGGGTGACATCAAGCTCCGGCAACCCGGCCGGATTCAGACGTTCGTGCCGAAGGCCGACGTCCTGATCATCGAGACGACCTACGGGCGGCCGCACTTTCGGTTCGGCGACGCGGACGAGACGCTGGAGTTGATAGCACGCTGGTGCCGGCGCGCGCTGGACAGTCGGGTTACCCCTGTCCTGCTCTGCCACGCGCTCGGGAAGACCGAGGAGGTGATGCTGCAGCTTTCGCAGTACGGCTTCACGTTCGCGCTCGAAAAGCGTTGTGTGCCGTGCGCCCGGCAGTACGCGATGGCTGGCCGCCCGCTGCCTGACTGGATCGAGCTCGACGGGGAGCCCATGGGCGACCGCGTAGTCATCGCTCCGCCGGTCGGCAAAGACGACATCCGGCGGCTGGGGCGCTACCGGACGGCGTTGATCTCAGGCTGGGCGAAAGATCCGGACTTCGCGCGGCTTTTCGGCGCGGATGCCACGTTCGACCTGTCCGACCACTGCGACTTCGACGAGCTGATGGATGTAGTCGAGCGAACCGGGGCGGATCAGGTCTACACGGTCCATGGCTTCACAGAGGACTTCGCGCGGTCGCTGCGCCGGCGCGGGATTCGCGCATGGGCGCTCGAGGCCAACGAGCAGCTCGCGCTGGCTCTTTAGCGGAGGGCCCAGCCGGAGCGGAGCACCGCGCGGCGCAGGTCGTGGTCTCCCGACGCCGCGTCGCTGAGCTTGACCAGGAGCAGGTCGACCCATGCCGCCAGCTCCACCGGCGGAGCCAGCTCGAGGATCTCATTTTTGACCCGGGCGCGGAAGCTGCGGCCGTCGACTTCGATCGCGAGCTCGGTGATCGGTCCGCGGTTCAGGTGCCCCCGCTTGGCATGCGCGATGGGGATCCGCTCGACCAGGTAGTCGAGCAGCTCATCGGGGGCGTCGTGTTCGACCAGAGGCGCGTGACAGAAGACGCACGCGTCGTCGATGGGCAAAGCCGGAGCTGAACACACTGTGCAATTCATTGGTATGGCGGGTACCACGGCGGGGTTTAGTCGGTGTAGCGGGTAATTGTGCGATCCTCGCGCCGTTTTTCATCCTGGTATAACGGGCAATCCTCGAAATTCCGTACGCAGATAGGCGGGCTGTCCGAAAGCGCGTATTTGCGTTTCGAGCGGTGGTCGACGTGGCAGTCGAACCGGTAGACGCGCAGCATTGCGTGCTGGTCTTTGACCAGCTCCTCCAGATAAGGGCACCTGCGCATCGCGAACTACGATAGGCGTCCGTGCTGGATTTCGCCCGGGCCGGCGCCGCGGTCGGCGCAACCACCGCCACGCTCGAGAAGACACGCATCCTCGGCGCCTACCTCCGGACGCTGGCCGACGACGACCTCCGTCGCGCCGCGGTGTACATGAGCGGCCGCGCATTCCCACCCTCGCAGCGCCGCACCCTCGGGCTGGGATGGTCGACGCTCAGCAAGGTCGTGTCGTCGGTCTCGCGCCACGGCGAGGATGAGCTCGGTCGTATCTTTCGCAAGCACTCCGACCTCGGTGACTGGGCCGGCGAGGCGCTGGATGGGAGCACGCAGCCGAGCGCGGTCACCCTGGCGGATGTCGAAGCGACGCTCGAGACGATTCGCGGCGCGCGCGGTAATGCCAAGGCCGCGCCGCTGGAGGCACTGGTGCGCCGGATGGATCCGGAGTCCGCGCGCTTCTTCATCAAGATCATCGCCGGCGAGATGCGCATCGGCCTGAGCGAAGGCCTGGTCGAGGCGGCGATCGCGGAAGCGTTCGGCGTGCCGATCACCCAGGTCAAGCGCGTGCACCTCGTGACCGGCGACATCGGCGAGACCGCGGTCCGGTGCAAGCATGGTGATTTCGAGGCGAGCACGATCACCCCCTTTCAGCCGGTGCGCTTCATGCTCGCGAGCCCGGTTGAGACGCCGGTCGAGGTGTTCGACAGGATGGGCGCGGGCAAAGTATGGACCGAGGAGAAATACGACGGTGTGCGCTGCCAGCTGCATCGCCAGGCGACACGCGTCGAGCTGTTCTCGCGCGACCTGAAAGAAACCACGGGAGCGTTTCCAGAGCTGGTCGAGAACGCGCCCGCGATCGGACACGACGTGCTCCTCGACGGCGAGGTGCTCGCGCACCGTGACGGCCGCGTCCTGAGGTTCTTCGAGCTGCAGCGGCGGCTCGGACGCAAGAAGGTCGTCGCGGAGCTGCGACGCGAAGTCCCGGTCGTGCTGGTGATCTTCGACTTGCTGTGGCTGGACGGCCGCACGCTGATGGACGAGCCCCTGACCGCCCGGCGCAAGCTCCTCGAGGGGTTGGGCCTGGAGCACCCGTTCCTGCTGGCGCGCCTGGAAGAGGCGACCGACCCCGAGCACCTCGACCGGATCTTCGCCGAGACCCGCGACCGCGGCAACGAAGGGCTGATGGTGAAGGATCCGCTCAGCCCTTACACGCCGGGACGTCGCGGGCTCGCGTGGCTCAAGTTGAAGCGCGCGCTGGCCACCCTCGACGTCGTGGTGACGGCGGTCGAATGGGGTCACGGGAAACGAAGAGGCGTGCTGTCCGACTACACGTTTGCCGTCAAGGACACCAGCACTGGTCGGCTGGTTAACGTCGGCAAGGCATACACCGGCCTGACCGACGCCGAGATTGCGACGTTCACGCAGCGATTTCTACAGATGACGATCGAGGACCTGGGGCATACGCGCATGGTGCGGCCCGAGGTCGTGCTCGAGGTTGCCTTCGACTCGATCCAGCACTCGGGGCGGCACCTGAGCGGGTACGCGCTACGGTTCCCACGCATCGTCCGGATCCGCGATGACAAGCCGGTGGGGGAGATCGACACCCTCGAGCGGGTCGCCGAGCTGTACGACCGGTACTTCGGCGAGAAGTCGGAGATCCCGCTGTCGGAGGTTGCCGAGACTTGATTCCCCCCACACGGCCGCTGTGCGGCCGACCTCCCCACACGGTGGGGAGGTGAGGCTCACGTTCATGGGGACCGCCGGCGCGCGGTTCATGGTCGCAAGGCAGGTTGCCGCGTCGGCCGGCCTCTTCATCGAAGAGGGCGACACGTGCATTAGCCTCGACCCAGGTCCGGGCGCGGTCGTCGCCTACGCTCAGCGCAAGGTCGACCTCACGACGCTGGACGCGATCGTAATCAGTCATCGCCACCTCGATCACGCGGGAGACGTGAACGTCATGGTCGAGGCGATGACCGACGGCGGATTTGCACACCGCGGAATTCTGTTCTGTCCATCAGACGCTCTGGACGACGACCCCGTCGTCCTCAAGTACCTGCGCCGCTTTCCGCGCGAGATCATCCGCCTCGCGGCGGAAACCACGTACTCGGTCAACGGCGTGACGTTCACGACGAGCTGCCGGCACGTGCACCAGGTGGAGACGTATGGCTTTCGCTTTGGCGAACGTCTTGGCTGGATCACCGACTCCGCCTACTACGAGGGCATCGCCGAGCAGCACAAGGCCGAGGTGATGCTCATCCACACCATCCTTCTGCACTGCCGGCCCGACCTGCCCCACCTTTGCATCGACGACGCCGAGCGCATCATCCGCGAGGCCCAGCCCCGGCTTGCGATCCTCACGCACTACGGAATGACGGTCTGGCGCGCGAATCCGCAGGCTATAGCGGCCGATCTGACCCAGCGCATCGGCACAGAGGTGCGCGCCGCCTACGACGGCATGTCGATCGACGTATGACCCGTGTAACTATTTGAACGAGCGCTGGCGATGGCGCGGTTCGGTCGCGCTGCTGGCGGTCGCCCTGGCGTTCTTCATCTACCCGCTGCTGCCCAACGACGACGTCATCAACTCTGACTGGCCGGCCTTCGCAACCGGCGCGCGCCTCATCGTCTCCGATCCCGGTCACCTGTACGACATCGACACCCAACAGCGCGTAGAGCGCGATGTGACGGGCGGTCGCGTGCTGGTGACCCTCGGGATCCACGGCATCCTGCCGTTTCTCGCGCCGGCCTGGGTCGCCCTGGTTGCGGTTCCGTTCGAGGCGTTGGGGACAAACGTCGGCGGCCGCGCGTGGATTCTCTTCGGCCTGGTTTGCCTCCTGGCGGGGCTTTACCTGGCGATCCGGCCGCGCCCGCCACGGTCCATCCTTCCCGCATTTGCCACGGTGCCGACTGCTCTCATGCTGGTCAACGCACAGCTGGACGGCATCGTCGTTCTGGGCATTGGCGCTGCAGTCTCCTTCTGGGAGCAGCGGCCGTACTGGGCCGGCTTGGCGCTCGGGCTCAGCCTGGTCAAACCGCAGCTCGTGCTTCCAATGGGTATGGCGCTGATCCTTGCCCGGAAGTGGAGGGTGCTTGGAGGATGGGCGGTGGCCGGCCTGGTGCTCCTGGTGTCGACCATCGTCTTGAGCCCGCGGTGGGTCTTCGACTGGCTCGCCCAGACCCGATCGACAGTGCAGACCGGAAGTCGAGAGGTCGATCTTCCGCACGTCGCGGTTTTTCTGCCGGAATCGTTTCAGGCCGCGGCGCTCGGCACCCTGACAGTCATCGCGGTGGCCGGAGTGCTGCTCCTCGCGTGGCGAACCCGGGATCGGATTCGATCCGCCGCGGCGATCGTGATCGCGGGCGGGGTGCTGGCGGCCCCGCACGCACTTCCGACCGATCTGGTCGTTGTCGCCCTGGCCATCGCAATCTGGGGCGAGGCCCGCTGGTTCGACTGGCTGGCGCTTTCGGCGGGGGCTCTCGTCTGCGCTCTGACGCCCGCCCCAATCCCGCTGGTCTTCGGACTGCTGCTGATCGCTTGGGTGTGCTCGAGGGCCACGGGGATCCTTACGTCGAGGCTGCCAGAACGGGCACCCGCGTCTGCGCGATGATGCCGTCGATCAGCCCGTACTCGACCGCTTCGCGCGGCGAGAGGAAGAAGTCGCGGTCGGTGTCGCGCTCGACGCGGTCGAGCGGCTGGCCGGTGTGCTTGGCGATGAGCTCGTTCAGAACCGTGCGGATCCGGATGATCTCCTTGGCGTGGATATCCAGATCGCTGGCCTGACCCTGCAGTCCCTTACCGCCGATGAGGGGCTGGTGCATGTGGATGACCGCGCTCGGCAAGGAGAATCTCTTGCCCTTGGCCCCGGCCATCAACACGACTGTGCCAAAGCTCGCCGCGCGCCCGATGCAGACGGTCGAGATCGGCGCCTGGACATACTGCATGGTGTCGTAGATCGCGAGCCCGGCCGTGACCGCGCCACCGGGGGAGTTGACGTAGACCTGAATCTCCTTTTCCGGGTCGTCGGCGGCCAGGTACATGAGCTGCGCGACGACCAGGTTGGCGACCACGTCGTCGATCGGGCGACCGATGATGATGATGCGGTCCTTAAGCAGGCGCGAGTAGATGTCGAAGGTCCGCTCACGGTTGCCGCCTTCGTTTTCGACGACGGTTGGGACGTACGCCAATATGGATCGCAGCTTACGAGAAACCCTCGCGGGGGAGGCAGGCCTCCCCCCGCGGGCCCCCTCCGTTGCATGCCACGTTTGTGTGGCGTCTGGCAGTTACGCTCGGGGGAGACGGCCGGAATAAATCCGGCCTACATCCGCACCTCGTCTTACTCAGAAATGTTGCTTGCCCCATCTGACTTCTTCGCCGGTCTGCGCAAGGGATTGAAGGCGAAGCTGCCGGCCGCCCTGCGCGGCTTCCGGACGACCCGCGGCCGCGGCCGTCTCATCAAGGTCTACTTCGAACAGCCGGCGTTCCACTACGAGGCGTGGCATCACACCGGTGCGGGTAGGCTGGAGGTCGGGTTGCACTTCGAAGCGTCCGCGGCCGAAAACCAGGCGGCCTTTGACTTCTTTCGCGCGCGAATGGTCGAGGTCAAGGCTCGACTGCCGCGGGCGGAGCTCGAGCCGTGGGACCGCGGCTGGTCGCGGCTTTACGAAACCGCACAGGCGGCTCGCCTCGACGAGGACGTGCTCGCTCGTGCGGTCGAATGCATGGCCACGTACGTGGTGACCCTTCAGCCTTTGCTCGAGGAGTTCATGAGGAGGCGCGATGAGAACAGTTGAAGTGACCGACAAGCTGCAGGAGTACCTGGACGCACTCGTGCCCAAGCGCGACCCGGTGCTTGCCCGGATGGAGGAGGAGGCGCATCACGAGAACATTCCGATCGTCGATCCACACGAAGGGCAGCTCCTCTATCTGCTGGTCAAGATCGCGGGGGCGAAGCGGATCCTGGAGCTCGGGACGGCCACCGGCTACAGCGGACTCTGGCTGCTGCGCGGAACGGAGGGCGGCACTCTGACCACGTACGAGACGGACCACGATCGCGCCGCGCGGGCGCGGGCGAATTTCGCCGAGGCGGGATTCGGCAAGCAGGCGCTGGTGCTGGAAGAAAACGCAAAGGACGGATTGGAGAAGCTCCAGGCGCGCTTCGACGCGTGCTTCATCGACCTGCTCAACTCGTTCAGGTCCGAGGAGATCACACGGCGTGTAGTCGAGCTGTGCCTGGAGAGGTTGGATCCGGGCGCGCTCCTGATGGCCGATAACGCCTTGCGCCAAGGCGAGGTCGTGCACCCGGACAACCAGCAGGCGAAGAACGTCGCGTTCTACAACAGCCTGGTGGCGACGCACCCACGCCTGGAGAGCGTGGTGATTCCGATCCGTGACGGCGTGTCGGTCGCCCGGGTCAGGAACTAGCAAGCTCCAACCCCCCGCCAAACCCCTCCGAAATTGCCTACGCCGCGCGAGCCCGGCGAGGCGCAAGATTCAACCCGATGTTCGGGATGGAGGAGCTGTCCAGGCGCGAGCGCGAAGTAGCGAAGCTGGTCGCGGAAGGCCTGACCAACCGCCAGATCTCGCAGCGGCTTTTCATCGCCGAGCGGACCGCCGAAGGGCACGTCGAGCAGATCCGTAACAAGCTCGGATTCAGCTCGCGGTCGCAGATCGCGGCCTGGTATGCAACAAGCGCTGGCGGAGCAGCAGCCGCGCCCGCCGTGGACACCGCACATCTCAACAACCTGCCAATGCCGCTCAGCTCCATCGTGGGGCGCTCGAGGGAGATGCAGACCACCGCGGCCCTCCTGAAGGCGGCGTCCCTTGTCACCATCACCGGACCGGGCGGAATCGGCAAGACCCGGCTTGCGCTCGAGGTCGCTCGCAGCATCGAAAGTCGATTTCGCGACGGCGTATGGGTCGTGGAGCTCGAGGCCGTGTCCGACTCTGAATCGGTGGCCTCGGCGATTGGCCGCACGCTAGAGCTGACTCAGTCGGGCACCGATCCAGCCCGCGACCAGATCACCCGCTTCCTTGCCAGCCGCGAAGCGCTCATCGTCCTGGACAACTGCGAGCACGTCGTGCAGGCGGCCGCCGATCTGGTGCGATTCGTGCTTTTGAAAGCACCTGGCCTGAAGGTGCTCGCCACCAGTCGCGAGTCGCTTGGGGTGCCTGGCGAACACGTCGTCGTGCTCGAGCCGTTGAGCGTTGGTGACGGTGCGAGCCGCAGCGAGGCTGTCGAGCTGCTGGCGCGGCGCTGCATGGAGCACGGCGCGGTCGAGCTTACGAAGGAGGAGGTTCCCACCGCCGCGGCAATCTGCGCTCGTCTGGATGGAATTCCGCTCGCAATTGAGCTGGCGGCTGCCCAGACGGCGGTCCTCTCGCTGAATGAGATTGCGCTCAAGCTGGACGATCGTTTCACCCTCCTGGCAAGTCACATCCGGACAGTCCTGCCCAGGCAGCAAACGCTCAGGGCGACCGTGGACTGGAGCTACCGGTTGCTCACTCCAACCGAGCAGCTGGCCTTTCGACGCTTTGCCGTCTTCTCGGGCGGGTTCGATCTCGAGGCCGGGGCAGCGTTGATGGCCGCCAACGACGCCGGCGAGCCGGTAGTGGTGACGATCGCGTCGCTGATCCGCAAGTCAGTGCTGACCTCACGCCAGCAGCCCTCGGGACGCCGATTTGTGATGCTCGACACCCTGCGCCAGTTCGGACTCGAGCGTCTCGATGAGGAAGGTGAGAACAGCCTCGCGAGAAGCCTGCACGCGGAGCACTATCGGCAGCTCGCGAAAGCCGCGTTCGCCGGGCTCCGTTCGGACGGCAGTGACGGGTGGGTGCGACAGCTCGACGCCGAGCGCGACAATCTTTCGGCCGCGCTGCAGTGGATAAGCTCGAAACCTGGTCCGGAGTTTGCCGAGATGGTTGCGGCGCTGGGCCGCTACTGGATTCGAGGCCGCATTCGCGATGGCTATCCGTGGACGCAACGAGCTGTCGCTTCAGCAGATCCAGATTGGCCTGCGCGCCTCGACCTGCTCCATTCGTGGGCTTGGCTGACCTGGCAGTCGGGCAAGAAAGCGCCCGCCTTTGAAACGGTCGACCAGATGCTCGAACAAGCGACGAGCTCTCACGACGACGCCCACATCGGTTGGGCGCTGCAAATGAGATCGACGTTCCGCAGCGACCTGGGCATGCCCGTCAGCACCGACGATTGGAACCGCGCGGAGGACCACATGCGAAGGTCCGGTGACAACTGGGCGCTGGCGCTGCTCCTGAACAATCGCGGTTTCATCCGCGCGCTTCAGGGTGAGAAAGAGGCCGGTCTGCGCCAGATTCTCGAAGGCCTGGAGCTGGCACGCCGTGTCGGTGACTCATGGTTGGTCGGTTTGATCATCGATTCGGCCGCATGGACTTACGCGGAGCTGGGAAACCTTGATGAGGCGACGCGGCAGTGGTCTGAAGGCGTAACGACAGCCCTCGCGGCGCCCAATCGGTGGGCCCTCCCCAACTACCTGGAGGGTTTTGCCCACGTCGCGCGGCTCGCAGGCGATCCTGGGCGCGCCTGCACGTTGCTCGGCGCCGCGGCCGGGATCCGTGATGCCATGGGCATGGCCACTCCGACAATATGGAAGGAGTACCTCCGCGGTGAGATCGATGAGGCGCGGAGACAGTTTGGAGAGCAGGCCGAGGCCTTTTGGAACGCGGGCCGGCAGATGACGGCCGAGGAAGCCGTCAGATTTGCCGTCTCCAGAGGCGAGAAGGACGCGACGGTTGGCGCGCCTTCCTAGACCGGTTTGGCTTCCTCGCCTTCGATCCAGTAGGTGCCGTCGGCGGCGTGCTCCTTTTTCCAGATCGGCACGGACTCCTTGAGCCGGTCGATCCCCCACCTGCAGGCTTCGAAAGCCTCCGCGCGATGCGGGCACGAAACCGAGACCACGACCGAAACTTCGCCGATCTCGAGATGACCGGTCCGGTGGGCCATCGCGACCCGAGCCTCGGGCCATCGCTGCTTGATCTCCTCGCCGATCTTGCGCATTTGCGGGACTGCCATCTCGGCGTAAGCCTCGTAGTCGAGGTGTGTTACGGCCAGTCCCCGTGAGTTGTCGCGGACGATGCCGCTGAAGGTGCAGATCGCACCGGCTCCTGGATGCAGGACCACAGCCTCGAGCTCGCGCGCATCGATGCGATCGAGCGTCACGTCATATCGCATTAGCGACCTCCGCTGACGGGTGGGATGAAGGCCACCTCGTCACCCGCTGAAACCTCGGCGCCCCACTCCACGAATTCCTGATTGAGGGCGGCCCGAACCGACTCGACCGGCGGCAGCGCGGCATACTGGCGGCGCAGAGCCTCGTAGACATCCTCAACATTCGAGCTCGGCGGCACATGCAGCGCCCCGCTATCGGTGCCCGCCAGCTCGCGCAGCCGAGCGAAAAAACGCACCCGGACAGCGATCGCTTCCGCCATGAGGGCATCTTACTTAGCGACATAGACGTGTACCTCTTTGCCTGAGTCGAGCGCCCGCTCGACCGTCGTCCTCGTGCCCTTGGAGCTCCCATCCCAGAAGGCGACCAGGACATCGCAGGCATCGACCAGCCGCTGATTCCGGGCCGCGGACTTGCTCGCGTCCGCCAGCTCCTCGAACGACGCCGGCATCACCTGGACCGGGATGCCTTTCTCCCGAGCGGCCTTGGTGGCCGCGGCGTCGACTCCGCTGGCGCTGCCGGTGATGATCGATGCTCTGGGCGGCAGTGAGTTGACGTAGTCGGCAACCCGCGACGGATCGGAGAAATGCCGGCTCCCGACGATCGCCACTCGCAAACGTCTAGCCGGCGGAGGACGCGCTCTTGCCGATCATGTGGATGTTCTGGTCGAACATGTCCCGCAGCTTGGCCGCTTGACGGTCATACTCCTCCGGGTTCGGCCAGCTGTCTCGAGTGTCGAGCACCTCGCGGGGCACACCTGGCACTCGGTTGGGGATCTGAAGTCCAAACACCGGGTCGACGTGAGTCGAAACGCCGCGCAGGTCACCCGCCAGCACGGCCCGCACTATGGCGCGCGTGTGCGCGATCGACATCCGCTCGCCGACACCATACGGTCCGCCGACCCAGCCGGTGTTCAGCATCCAGACGTCGGCGTGGTGCCGCTTGACGCGCTCGATCAGCATGTCTGCGTACCGCTCCGGCGGCAAGACCAGGAAGGGCGCTGCGAAGCAGGTGCTGAAGATCGGCTCAGGTTCGGTGACGCCGCGTTCCGTGCCGGCGACCTTCGCCGTGTAGCCGCTCAGAAAGTAGTGGCGGATCTGGTCCTCGTCCAGCCGCGAGACCGGAGGAAGCACGCCAAACGCATCGGCGGATAGAAACATGACGTTGTGCGGGTGGCTGCCGGTGCCGGCCAGGACGGCGTTGGGGATCAGGTCGATCGGATAGGCGGCCCGCGTGTTCTCGGTCTTCTCGTCGGAGTCGTAGTCGGGCACCCGGGTGCGTGGGTCGAAGACCACGTTCTCGAGGATCGTGCCGAAACTCTCAGTCGCGGTGTAGATCTCAGGCTCCGATTCCTTGTGGATCCGGATTGTCTTCGCGTAGCAGCCGCCTTCAAAGTTGAAGATCCCCCGGTCGCTCCAGCCATGCTCGTCGTCGCCGATGAGCCGGCGGGATGGCTCGGCCGAGAGCGTCGTCTTGCCCGTGCCGCTCAGGCCGAAGAAAAGCGCGACGTCTGAGCCATCAGGGTCGGCGTTGGCGGAGCAGTGCATCGGAAACACACCCTGGGCCGGCAGGAGATAGTTGAGTGCGGTGAAGATCGACTTCTTGATCTCGCCGGCGTAGCCGGTTCCGCCGATGATCACGATCCGGCGGCCGAGGTTGACCAGGATGAAGGTTTCGCTGTGCGTGCCATCACGCTGCGGCTCGGCCATCACCGAAGGCAGAGACATGACCGTGAAGTCCGGCTCGAAGTTCATCAGCTCGTCCGCGGTCGGCCGGATGAACAGGTTGCGAGCGAAAAGGCTGTGCCACGCGAGCTCCGAGACGACCCGCACCCGCAGCCGAAAGCGCGGGTCCGCGCACGCAAACACGTCCTGCGTGTAGACGTCGTGGGCGTCGCAGAACTCTTCCATCCGCGCCAGCAGCTGGTCGAACTTCGCTGACGCGATCGGCTGGTTGCCGGGATGCCACCAGATGGCATCCTGGCTTGTCGGCTCCCTGACGAAGAACTTGTCCCTTGGCGAGCGGCCGCTGTGCTTGCCGGTCTCGGCGGTCAGTGCTCCGGTGGAGACGATGTTCGCCTCGTTGCGCCGGATCGCATGCTCATAGAGGTCCGCCGGGCTGAGATTTCTGCGCTCGACCGCGATCTTGCTCGTGGACGCCACGGTTTCAGGCTACGCGATGCGGGCGCGGCGGCTGCTGGCGCGCCGGCGCTGCTTCCCGCTGACGTAATCGACCAGGATGTACTCGCCCAGCCGGTCCGGCGAGACGAAGAACGCCCGGCCCTTGTTGATGCGCGTCATCTGGTTGATGAACTCGGTCAGGTAGGGCCCCCGCTCGAGCATGAACGTGTTTATGACGATCCGGTCTCGCGTGCAGCGCTTGACCTCGCTCAGCGTCTGCTGGATCGTCTTGTAGGTCGGCGGATAGGCGAACGACGCCCGGCCGTTTTCTTCGAGGTGGGCCGTTGGCTCACCGTCCGTGATCATGATCACCTGCCGGTTGCCGCGGTGCTTGGCGAGCAGGGAGCGCGCGAGCTGGAACCCGTGCTGCATGTTGGTGCCGTACACGTAGTCGTTCAGCGCCAGCTGAGGCAAGGTCTGGGGTTTGAGCTCGACCGCATAGTTGGAGAATCCGACCACGTAGAGGGAGTCGCGCGGGTACTGGCTGCGGATCAGCGAATCCAACGCGATCGCCACCTTCTTGGCCGCGAGAAAGCATCCGCGTAAGAACATCGAGCGGCTCATGTCGATCATCAGCACCGTCGAGGCCTGCGTCATGTGCTCGGTGCGTTTGACGATGAAGTCCTTGGGCGCCATCCTGACCGGCACCTTCGGACCTTCGCGGACGATGGAGTTGAAAAGCGTCTCCTTCAACTCGAGCAGGAAGGCGTCGCCATACTCGTAGTTCTTGAGGTCTTCGGACGCATCGGTACCGACCCCGCCGCGCCAGAGCTGGTGGTGCCCCATCCGCGTCTTCTTCAGCTGGTCGAAGATGTCTCGGAGCGCGGACTGGCCGATCCGGCGCATGCCGCGCGGCGTCAGGTCGAGGCGGCGTCCCTTCCGCTCGACGTATCCCGCCTTCTCGAGCACATCGGTGACCTGGCGCAGCTGGTCGAGCGCCTGCCGCGCGTCGGGCCCCAGCAGCTGCTGCGCAAGTGAACGGTCGACGTCATCCGGGCGGAAGCTTCCGCGCTCCAGCTGCGACTCGAGCCGGTCCATCTGCTGCAGCCGCTCCATCAGGCCCATCGCCTCGCCCAGGCTCATCGGGTCTTCGCCGAAAAAGGGGTAGCGCTCGGTCAGCTCGGATGGCGGCATCATCGCCTGCATGAAGCCGGACAGCCTCGCCAGCTCGAGGCGCAGCGAATCGTCCTGGAGAAGCGCGTCCATCATCTGGCGCAGCTCCTCGCGCGCCTCGGGGCTCAAGCTCTGCATCAGAGATTGCATCTGGGCCATCTGTCGTTGGAGGTGCTCCAGCAGCTCGTCGAGGCTGTTGATGCCCGGCGGGAACATGTCGCCGAAGCGCTGCATGAACCCGTTGAAGTCCGGAGTGCGCCCCTCCATGCGCTGCTCGAGCATCTTGTTCAGCTCGCGCACCATGTCGCGGACGCGCGAGAGGTCCTGACCTTGCATCTGCTGCAGCGATCCCTTGATGCCCTGGAACATCTGGTCGAGCATCTGCTTCTGCAGCTGCTGCATGAGCTCTTCGAATTTCTGCCGCGCCTCGTCGTCGACGAACTCGTAGTTGCGTAATCCCTTGACCCGACCGCCGAGGTCGTCGGGCAGCCGATCCAGCTGGTCGGTGCGCTGGCGCGCGATGCGCTCGAGCAGCTTCCGCGCCTCGGGCGTCGCCTCCTTCAGGCGGCGGTCGATGCCGCCACGTTCGGTGTCGATGACGTCCTGCACCTGCTGGCGGAGCTGCTCGACAGTCGAGTCGAGGTTGTAGCGGCCCAGCTCTCGCTCACGCGCCTCGCGCAGCTGCTTGAGCAGCTGCTCGAGGCCTGGCATGTTGGGCGAGCCCCAGCGGAGGAAGCGCTGCAGGGCGGCGTTCAGGTCGCCGTAGTTCATCAGGTCGTCGGAAAGCGCGTCGAGGACGTCTCCCGCGTCGAGTTCGTCGAGCTTTTGCGTTCCGTCCCAGCGGGAGTAGCGAAACCTCACCCGACCACGCTAGCAGGGCGCCAGCCACCCAGCTTTCGTTCGATGGCGCCGGCGGCGCGCAGAGCGACGAGATCGTGCCAGTTCCTGGCCACGATCTGCACCCCGATGGGCATGTTCTCGGGCGAGGTGCCCGCACGCACGACCACGCACGGGTTGCCGGTCAGGCTGAAGGGGATGGTGTAGGTGTACTGGTGGTCCGGTTGCGATCTCACGCGGTAAAGCGGTGCGACGTCAGGTGCGACCGGTGTGAGGACCAGGTCGAACCGAGTCATGAAATCGAGCAAGGTCCTCCGAAACGCGTCCCAGCGCCGGTAGAGGCGCTCATGGCTCATATGCTTGCGTCCCCAATACCCGAGGGTCACCTGTTCGGCCTCGTTCAACCCGGTGGGCCGCTCCTCGACGACGGTGCAGCCGGCCGCCGCGAGCACTTTGGCGGCGGCGCGCACCGCGGATGCAGTGGCAGAGGTTGGCTTCATCAGGCCGTCGTCCACGTACCACGCGACCTTCAGCCCGGGGAGCTTGGGGACGCGCCTGGGTAGGGGCACCGGCACGACACCGGAGTCGACCCCGTCGGGTCCGATCAGGATCGGCAGCGTGAGGGCAAGGTCGGCAACGTACCGGGCCAGCGGGCCGACCTGGCTGCGAGGGTCGCTGAGACCTCCGGGAAGGGCGTAGGCGCCGGTCGCCGGAACGAGGCCGGCCGTCGGTTTGAGAGCTGCGATTCCGCAGTAGTGCGCCGGCATCCTGATGCTGCCGCCGGAATCGCTCCCGATCCCGAGCGGCGAGCCGGCGGCCGCGATGATCGCGGCCTCGCCGCTGCTGCTTCCACCCGGCGACCGGTTGATGTCGTAGGGATTCCTCGTGCCGCCGTGCAGAGGGTTCCAGCTGTCGGTGCCGACGCCGCCCGGCGGGCAGTTGGTCTTCCCGATAAGGATCGCCCCCGCGCGGCGCATGCGGGCGATCACGGTCGCGTCGTGGTCGGGAATGTGGGTGCGCAGCATCCGCAACCCAGCCGTCGTCGGCAGGCCCTCGGTGTCGAAGATGTCCTTGGCCGTGAACGGGACGCCGTGCAGCGGTCCGAGGACACTCTTCCGTTTGTTGTGCCGGTCCGCGTTCCGCGCCTCCTTGATGGCGCTCTCGCCGGTGGCGAAGACGACGGCGTTCAGGCGCGGGTTGACGGTGTGGATGTGCTCGAGGTGCGCGCGCACGACCTCAACCGAGGACAGCTTCTTGGCCCGGATCGCGCGTGCCAGCCACCCCGCCCGGGCCCCGATGACGTCTCTCACGCCGGGCAGGTTAGTCGCTCGGGGCCGAGTTGGAGCGACCTAAGCGAACCCATAAGGTCAATCCGGTGAAGCCTTCTTCTCCGGAGGGGGTTAGCGACGCGAATCCGGCGCGAGCCGCTGCGGGGATTGGCTCGCTCGCGAGGCGCCGTTGAGCGTCGCGGCGTAGGGGGAACCTGGCAGGGTTCCCCCCCGCAGCTTTGGATAACACACCCGGCGCCCGCGACCGGACTTGCTCCGGCCGCAACCCGCGCAACTGGCACGCCGCCCCAGCTGAGTGCCCGGAACCGTCAATCCGGTGAAGCCTTCCTCTCCGGAGGGGGTTAGCGACGCGAATCCGGCGCGAGCCGCTGCGGGGATTGGCTCGCTCGCGAGGCGCCGTTGAGCGTCGCGGCGTAGGGGGAACCTGGCAAGGTTCCCTCTGCGGCTTTAGATAACACACCCGGCGCCCGCGATCGGACTTGCTCCGGCCGCAACCCGCGCAACTGGCACGCCGCCCCAGCTGAGTGCCTGGAATCGTCAATCCGGTGAAGCCTTCCTCTCCGGAGGGAGTTAGCGACGCGAATCCGGCGCGAGCCGCTGCGGGGATTGGCTCGCTCGCGAGGCGCCGTTGAGCGTCGCGGCGTAGGGGGGGAACCTGGCAGGGTTCCCCCTACGGCCTTTAGACGATATCTCCCGGCTTGATGTCGAGCACCTTGGCCTTGTTGCCGACGAGCTCCTGGAGCTGGCTGGGGTTGCCGGAGAGGACGGGGAAGGTGCCGAAGTGCATCGGCACGACGGTCTTCACCCCGAGCAGCTGGACCGCCTTGGCCGCGCGCTCAGGACCCATCGTGTAGAAACCGCCGATGGGAAGAAACGCGACGTCGAACTTGCTCAGCTCGGCGATCAAAGCCATGTCGCCGAAGACATCAGTGTCACCGGAGAAGTAGACCGTGAAGCCGTTCTCGAACTCGATCACCAGGCCGCAGGCCTCACCGCCATAGACGATGCCGCCGTTGTCGGTGATGCCGCATGTGTGCTCGGCGTGGACGAGCGTGACGTTGATGCCCTCGGCCTCGATCGTGCCGCCCTTGTTGCCACCGATGATCTTCTCCCCGTCGATGCCTTTCGACCCCAGCCAGACACCGATCTCGTGGTTGGTGACGATCGTCGGTTTGGTCCTGCGCGCGATCTCTAGACCGTCGTGAATGTGGTCGAAGTGGCCATGCGTGATGAGCATCAGGTCGCAGCGATCGACGGCCTTGAGGTTCTCGGGCGCCACGGGGTTGTTCATGACCCATGGGTCGATGAGCACTTCCTTGCCTTTGGCGCTGCGGACCTTCCACGTCCCATGACCGACCCACGTGAAGCCGACCTCAGCGTTGAGCGCCATGCTCACTCCCCCTTGTATTCAGCTCGGAAAAGCCGATTCTCCCACACGGCAAGCGCGAAGATTCCGATCGCCGCGACCGTCCAGAGGTTCGGAAAGAAGAGGTCGCAAGGCTGGCGGTAGAAGCCGAGCATGCAGAGCGCAAGCAATCCGAGGGTGACCATGTGGCGCCGTTCGACAGCACGGACGACCAGCAGCAGCGCAACAGGCAGAAGCGGCAGCCACTGGTAGGGCCACACCTCGTTGGGGATAAGCGCCCCGAGCGCGAAACCCAGTGACATGCCGTAAGCCGGATTCCATCCACTGCGCCACGCCCCCCACGCGGCCGCGCAGGCGAAGGCCAGCGCGCTGAGATAGGAGAGGAAGAGCGCCAGTGCGGGCAAGTGCAGCGGCGAGGTGACCAGGACGTATCCAGTGCCGCCGGGCACGGCGAACTCCTCGCCGCCGATGTAGCGCGCAAACAGGGTCCGCACTGAGTCATAGGCGCAGTCGGGGTTGTGCGAGCCGAGCGATGGCAGCAGAACATGCTGGTAGTAGAAGACCGCGCCTCCGACACCGAGCGGGATGAAGCTGGCCGCGGTCACCACGATGAGCGCCGCGCCAAGCGCCAACGCGAACCGAATGCGATGCGCAGGTCGGGGACCGATGATCATCGCTGCGGGGAAGTACTTGAGCGCGGACGCCAC
The DNA here is from genome assembly GCA_005883575.1 of Chloroflexota bacterium. GTDB lineage: Bacteria > Chloroflexota > Dormibacteria > Dormibacterales > Dormibacteraceae > 40CM-4-65-16. The sequence goes on from VBFH01000023.1 coordinate 200,558, forward strand.
GCCGCCGATCGCTCCCGCGATGACGGGCGAGCTTTTCTCGAACCAGACGGCGGCCATCGCGCACACGAGCAACACGCCGCCGCGCTGGCCGGCGCTGAGGTCGGCGAAAAGTGGAGGAAAGTAACCGGCGATCAACCAGAACAGCGGCTGCGCGACCGGGTGCGTGCTTGCAAGCACGCGATACAGGAGCACCAGCGCCACGAGCAACGCGATGGCGTCGATCGCCGTCCAGACCTGGACGCCGACGTTCTTGGGCAGGAGCGCGATCGGGACCGCGAGCAGCGCGACCGGTGGCGGGCTGACGAACGCGTCGAGTCCTCCCGGCGGCGCGATGATGTGCAGCCGCGCCAGGTACTCGGCGGCGGCGTCGTACATGTGCGAGGGCTCGGTGAGGTACGCACGTCCGCCCTCCCACATTCCCTCTGTGTCCGGGCGGCGCTGGGTGAGCAGCGTCAGGACGGCGACGCGGATCCAGAACACGGCGGCAAGGGCCCAATAGAGAGCGGGCCTCGAAAGGACGCGGCCGAGAGGTGACACGCGGCGTCCTAACGCGCCGCAGCTCGGGCCAGGCGACCGTCAGGTCGCCGATCCGGCCGCCGAGACGAAGGAACGGGTGGCACGACGAGGAACGCATTGGAAGATGCGTGACGAGGAAGCGCCGGGACCCGTGACGCACTTATCGGCGGCCGGAGGCCCGAGATGCGGTGTGGGAGGGCGACGCGTGTCACCTAATCGGTCGGAGGTCGGACGCGACCGCGTGAGCCGTTGCGTGCCAGCCAGCTCGTGTCTTTGAGGAAGTCGATGAACGAGCGGACCGAAGCCGGGAGCCTGCGCCTGCGCAGGTGCACGATGTGCCAGTCGCGGCGGATCGGAAACCCGCGCACGTCGAGCTCGACGAGGCGCCCGCTCGAGAACTCGAGGGCACACGCATAACGCGAGATCACCGCGAGACCGAGGCCCGACTCGACCGCGTGCTTGATCGCACCGTTGGAGCCGAGCTCCATCGCCACCTTCAACCTCGCGCCTGCCTTGCGCGCCGCCTTCTCGAAGGACAGGCGGCTGCCCGAGGCCACCTCGCGCATGATGAAGGGCTGGTCCGCGAGCTCTTTCAGGCCGAGGCTGCGGCTGCTCGCCAGCGGATGACCCGCGGGCGCGACGACCACCAGCTCGTCGCTCAGGAACGGGATGATGGCCAGCTCCGGGTCCTTTGATGCGGGGCCCACGACCGCGAGGTCGAGCTCGTTGCGCAGCACCTGCTCCTGGACACGCGTCCGCGTGCCGATCTCGAGTGAGATCACCAACCCCGGATGCAGCTTCTTGAACGCCCCGAGCGCAGCAGGCAGCAGGTAGATGCCCACGGTCGTGCTGGCACCTACGCGCAGGCTGCCGCGCTTGATGCCACGGATCTCCTCGATCGCAACCGTGGCCTCGTCGAGGACATCCAGCATCCGCCGCGCGTAGCCGTACAGGAGGGTGCCCGCTTCGGTCAGCTGGACCCGCTTGCCGAGGCGGTCGAGCAGTGGGAGGCCCAAGGTCTCCTCCAGCTCCTTCACCTGATAGGAGATGGAAGGCTGGCTCAACTTCAAACGCTGGGCGGCAAGGCTGAAGCTGTTCAGGTCGGCGACGGTCTTGAACGTGCGCAGCTGGCGGAGCGTGACCGCTCGGTCGAGATCGAGCTGAACTGAACCCCGGGGCACGGCGCCTACGATATATGCGCATGGCCGCCCGGAAACCTAGGTCGCTCTCACCTGTCCGTCGTACTACGCCCAGCCTGGAAGGAGTGGAGGCCCCTCATCGCGAGGCCGCAACCGTCTCCGAGCAGAAGATCAACCAGTACCGCAAGCGCCGCTACCAGGCGCTGCACTCCGACACAGAGGCCGCCAACAAGCGTCGCGCCGCCGGCAAGGCGACGGCCCGGGACCGGGTCGAGATGCTGGTCGACGAAGGCTCCTTTGTCGAGCTTGACGTCTTCGCGACCCACCGCGCCCATGGTTTCGGCATGGAAGACCGCAAGATCGCCGGCGACGGCGTGGTGGCCGGATTCGGCGAGATAGACCGGCGCCCAGTCGCCGTGTACGCCTACGACGCGACCGTGTTCGGGGGCTCGCTGGGCGAGGTCACAGCGGAGAAGATCGTCAAGGTCCAGGAGCTCGCGGTGCGGAACCGCGTCCCGATCATCGGCATCAACGACTCCGGAGGCGCGCGCATCCAGGAAGGGGTCGTCGCGCTCGCCGGCTACGCGGACATCTTCTTCCGCAACGTGCGCTCCTCCGGCGTGATCCCGCAGATCAGCATCATCGCCGGCCCCTGCACCGGTGGCGCCGTTTACTCGCCGGCGATCACCGATTTCATCTTCATCGTCGCCGGACAGGGCTACATGTTCATCACCGGCCCGGAGGTCATCAAGGTCGTCACCGGCGAGGCGGTGTCGTTCGATGAGCTCGGCGGAGGCAACGTGCACAACGCCACCTCGGGAGTCGCGCACTTCCTTCCGCGAACCGAGCAGGAATGCGCCGCGGGCGTGCGCAAGCTCCTCTCCTACCTGCCTCTGTCGAACACCGAACGGCCGCCCTTCGTGCCGACCGCCGACGACCTGGACCGGGCCGACGCTGAGCTGCAGACGATCGTTCCCGAGTCGCCGAACAAGCCCTACGACATGCGCCAGGTCGTTTCGCGAGTGCTCGACGGGCGCGAGTTCTTCGAGGTCCAGCCTTTCTTCGCCCAGAACATCATCGTCGGACTCGGGCGGCTCGGCGGCCACGTCGTCGGCATCGTCGGCAACCAGCCGAAGGTCCTCGCGGGCGCGATCGACATCAACGCCTCCGTGAAGGCCGCGCGATTCATTCGGTTCTGCGACGCGTTCGGCATCCCGATCATCTCGTTTGTCGACGTGCCGGGCTACCTACCCGGGCGGGACCAGGAGCACGGCGGCATCATTCGCCACGGCGCCAAGCTGCTGTACGCGTACGCCGAGGCGACGGTGCCCAAGCTTACCGTGATCACGCGGAAAGACTATGGCGGGGCGTACTGCGTGATGTCGCCCAAACAGATGGGCGCGGACCTCAACCTGGCATGGCCGACGGCGGAAATCGCGGTCATGGGCCCGGAGGCGGCGGTGAACATCATCTACAAGCGTGATCTCGCGGCTGCGCCAGACCCTGCAGCGCGGCGCAAGGAGCTTGTCGCCGAGTACACGACGCGCTTCGCCAACCCGTACGTGGCCGCGGAGCGAGGTTACATCGACGACGTCATCGAGCCGAGCCAGACAAGGCGAGAGCTCGTGCGCGGTTTGCAGCTGTGCCTGCGCAAGACAGTCGAGCGCCCGCCGCGCAAGCACGGCAACATCCCGCTTTAGATCGCGGGGGAGGCAGGCCTCCCCCGCGGACCCCCTCCATTGCCGGCAGCCTCTGGCTGCGTTTGGTAGGCGACGCAGGGAGACGGCCGGAGTAAATCCGGCCTACAGCTCCACTTCGTCTATGTGGGTCCATCGGCCGTGCGGCGCAGGGAGTCGGCTTTGCGGCAGTAGTCGTCCACGCTGACGATGAACTCCGCGTGCGACCAGGTCAGCGGCGAGACCGAGAGTGGAGTACCGGTGTGCGGATGCAGCTGCTCGGAGAGCAAGCCGCCGGGGAGCTGATGCTTGACCGCCCAATCGACCATCTCGCGCGCCGGCTTGAGGTCGGGGAGCGACCCTGCCGTTGCGATGTACCACTGGGCGAGCCACATCGTGCACATGAACCACGGGTTGCCCGGCACCTTGCTGGTGTCGGGCTCGACCCTGAAGTAGTAATCGTCGGTGTAGCGCGCGATGCCTCCGCTGTTCGCCTTGTTGGAGAGCTGGTCGGCGATCGCGGTCATGGTCTCGACGATCCGCGGGTCATCCGCGGGATACATGCCGAAGCGCCACAGCCCGTAGATCGCGCTGTCGAGCACCGTGTCCACGGTGACCGACTCGTCGTCCTCGACCGTGATCCGGCGTGGGAATCGGCCAAGCTCCGCGCTGTAGAGGTTGGTGTCCGCCGCCTCGCGCAACCGCTCGGCGGCGTCGCGGTAGCGGACATATGCCTTGACATCGCCGAAGAGGTCGGCGAAGTTGCGCGCCGCATCCAGGCCCGCCCACACCGCGCCGACGGTGAACGCATGCACGCCCCAGCGTTCCTCCCAGAGGTCCCACGAGGGAATCGGCAGTCCGTTGCGCTGGTCGACATAGCTCACCATCCAGTCCGCGGCGGGTACGAGCAGCGTCGAATAAAGTCCGACGACAAAGTCGAGGTTGCGATGGATCCGGTAGTGCTGCCACAGCGACCAGAGCACCAGGCCGGTCTCGTCCTCTTGCACGGGGAGCGTGCGCACGCCGTGGGAGTCGACCCACGGCAACCAGGAGCTGCCCGGCTGCCCGTAAGGCGTGTACTTGTGGAGAAAGAATCCCTCCTCCACCAACGACTGCTGACAGAAGAGGAAAAACTGCCGCGTCACGTCCTCGTGCCCCGCGCGGTCGAGCGCGTTGGCGACCAGCGCGCCGTCGCGCGGCCACGCGTAGGCGTAGGTATCGCGCGCGAACTTCGTGATGTCAAAGTCGCTCGAGGCGATGATGGCGCCTCGGTTGTCGGCATGCGTGCGCACCGTGAGCACGCTGCGCCGGTAAAGCTTCGAGGCATCCGGGCCAAGGTGCTCATCGATGTGGCGGTGGTCCTTCTCCGACCACACCTGCCAGTAGGTGATCGTCCTGTCGCGGTACGTGTCCGGGCCGCGCGAAACGATCAGCTCCTGTCCGTAGGCTGTGACCTCGCTCAGACGCGTGCCCATGCAGAGCCAGTGAGTGAGGCTTCGCGGCTGGTTGGCGGCTGCACCGCCGAGGTCGAAGCCGACCGTGCAGTCGACCGAGCCTTGCTCGATCGGGTTCTTGCCCAGCACGCCATCCTCGGCGTCGACCCAGGTCCCCGCGGCGCCATTGCCCTTTTTGCCATTGGCCCAGGTCGAGATGCCGTACTCGTCGCCCGACTGGCCGCCGATCAAGAAGTAGCGGTTGGCCTTGTAGGCGATGACGCCTCGATGCCGCGGGTCGTACAGCACGGTGTTGCCGATATCTGAGCCTTCGATGAACCAGTCGTAGTGGAAGAACACAGACCCAGCACCAAACCCCGTCGGTGACAGGATCTCGACGTTGCGGATGAACCAGTTGCGGGCGAGGTCGATGTAGTCCTCGAATCGCACGCTGATGCCGAGTCCCGGGTGGGTCATCGTGACATCGGTCATCAGGGAGTCCTCTGCGTAGCCGAACTTGCGGACCCATGCCCCGTCGTCGAGCCACGCGAACCTGCCATCGATGAAGAACCCGGTGCGACAGAGGTTTCCCATCGTGTGGTTGGCGTCGCCGACGCGCGGGAAGTAGATGTCGCGTACGGAGTACGTCGTGTCGAAGCCCACGAGCGAGTTGCCATTTCCGAGGACGAGGCTTCTAGGCACGTCTTTTGCGCGGCAATCCTACGCCGGTAGAATCCGACCGCGGCCCAACCTCAAACGGAGCAACGTCCTGGAATACGACCCTGAATCGTCCCCACCACCGGTGCGCGTGATCACCTCGCGCAAGCGCCGTCGCACCGTCGCCGCGCGCTTGCGATCGGGCGTGCTCGAGCTCCTGGTCCCGGCGACCATGCCGCCCTCGGAACGGCAGCATTGGGCCGAGGTCATGAGTCGGCGGCTGCAGCGCCGCGCCGAGCGCAGCCGCCCGTCGGATTCGAGACTCGCCGAGCGGGCTCGCATGCTCAACCACCTGCACTTCGAAGGTAAGCTGCGCTGGACCTCGATCGCATTTGCCGAGATGGAGCGGCTGTGGGGCAGCTGCACCTTCACCCACGGCGCCATCCGCATCGCGCGCCGCGCCGCCTCACTCCCCGAGTGGGTGGTGGACTACCTGCTCGTGCATGAGCTGGCGCACCTCGTGCACAGCGACCACGGCGCCGAGTTTCACGAGCTCGAGAACCGCTACCCGCTGACCGAGCGCGCGAAGGGCTATCTTCTGGCTCTCGACTCCATGGTCTGAAGAGCGCCCCATTCCGCGTCTTTGGCGTCACCGGTTCGCATTCCTGCGTCGGTTGACGCGCGTTTGGCACCAGCCATGCGGGTTCCGGTCTTAGGGAGTGAGCACGATCTTCGTCGCCTCGCGCGCGTCGAAGATCCGATACGCCTCCTCGGCCTGGTCGAGCTTCATGCGGTGACTGATGATCTTCTCCGGGTGCAGCCGCCCCGCGGCGATCAGGTCCAGCAGCGGCCGCATGTACATTTGCACGTTGCACCATCCGGCGCGGAACGAGAGCGACTTGAGCCACATCCGGAGGTAGGGGAAATCACCCTGCACCGCGCTGGGAACGCCGACCATGGAGATGGTCCCGCCGCCGCGCACGCAGTGAATCGCCGTATCGACGGCGGTCAGGAGTCCCACGCACTCGATGCTGGAATCGGCGCCGACGCCCCCGGTCGCCTTCTCGATCGCCTGCACCGGGTGGGTCTCCCCGGCATTGATCGGAATCCCGCCCAGCTCCTGCGCGATCTCCAGCCGGGATTCGACCATGTCGATGACAAACGTCCGCGACGGTCCGAAGAGCTGCGCGCACATCGTCGCCATCAGGCCCACCGGTCCGGCGCCCACGACCGCGACGACGTCGCCCGGCTTGATCTCCGCGCGCTCGGCCCCGAAAAAGCCCGTGGCGAGTATGTCGCCGACGAAGATCGCCTGCTCATCCTCCATTCCTTGCGGGATCAGCTCCATGGTGTGGTCGGCGTTGGGGACGACGACGTACTCGGCCTGACCACCACCCAGTCCGCCGAAGTACTCACCGTGGCCGAACGTGCCTTTGTCGACGCACTGGTTGAACCAGCCCTTGCGGCACAAAGCGCAGTGCCCGCACGAGGTGAAGAAGCTGGAGACGACCCGGTCGCCCGGCTTGAAGCGATTGACCTCGCGCCCGACCTCTTCCACGACCCCGACGAACTCATGGCCGAGCACCGCGCCGGCGTTCATGGGAGTGTGGCCGTGGAGGATGTGGAGGTCGGAGCCGCAGACCGCTCCGAGCGTCACCTTCACAAGCGCGTCGCCCGACCCGTTGATGGATGGCTTGGGAACCTCCATGACCTTGACGTCGCCCTCGCCCCGGAAGGTGAGCGCCTTCACTGGTTCGTCACGGGGACGTGTTCGACCTTGCCGGTGGCATCGGCGTAGCACCAAACATCGATATCCGGACCCTCGAGTCCAGTAGCGCCGATGACGGACATGACGTGGGTGCGATGGTCGTCCGCGTGATGTATCGCCTGGGCCATGATCTCGGCGCCCGCCAAGCGCCAGCCGTCGTCGGTCGTCACGTCGCGCGTCTGCACATCGACATCGTGGGCCAGCTTCTCCCACTCGGGGCCGAGCACGCGGATCCGCTCCGCCAGCTCGCCCAAAGGCACCGGCACGTCCGACAGAGGGTCCTTCAGCCGCCTGCCCGTCAGCCTTGCGAAGTAGCCCTCCTCGGCTTGCACGAGGTGCCGTAGGGTGTCGCGGATCGAGCCATAGGTGCCTGGGGTCGTGGCGTCGAGGTGCTCATCGTCGAGGTCCCGGCAGAAGTCGAGCAGCTCCAGCGTCGCCCACGTCTTGTGCCGGAAAAGTTCGAGCAGCGCCTCGCTCATGGTGCCCCCTACATTACTCACCTATTTCTGCCAGGCCTCTAGCAGGCGCTCCAGCTGCTGGGCGTTCTTGACCGAATAGTTGGAGTAGTTGTTGTTCATCAGGGCGTGGACCTGACCGGCCGAGCGCTCCATCTCCTTGATCCGCGGCACCCACTCCCCGAGCTCGTCGTCCGTGTACTCGTAGCGGAACCGCACGTTCGGGGGCACGCCCCGCAGGTCCCAGGTGTCGTGGTTGCGGCCGTGAAAGCGGATCACGGCAAGCTTCGACGAGGTGACCTCGTGGACCGCCGGCATGCTCGTCGCGTGGCCCGGCGGCACATCGACTGCGACGTAGGGGATGTCGCGGCTGCGCAGGAAGGCGATGGTGCCGTCGAGGTGCCGCGGATCCAGCCACTCCGGCTTGCGGAACTCCACGGCGATCCGGAAACCGTGCATTCGCTCCTGCACCTGCTCCACGTAGGCAAGCGACCGCGAGGAGGGAAGGAACCAGGGTGGAAACTGAAAGAAGACCGCGGCGAGCTTGCCCGCCACGCGCAGGGGTTCGATCGCGGCCCGGAAGCGCTCCCAAGCCTCGTCCACCAGCTCTTCGGGCATGTGCTCCAGGTAGACGTTTTTCTTCTCCCGGAGCTTGGCGGGAAGGTCGGCTCGGATGTCCGGCGGCAGGGACAGAGGCCGGGTCGGATGGTTCGTGAAAAGCGCGAATGACTTGACGTCGAAAACGAAGCCGGCGGGCGTCTGCGCCGCCCAGGCCTCGGCAGTCTCCGGCTTCGGGATCCCGTAGTAGGTCGAGTCGACCTCGACCAGCGGAAACTGGCTGGCGTAAAAGCGCAGGCGGTCGCCCGAGGTCTTGACCGCGAGCGGATAGAAGAGCTTCGAGTCGATGAGCGATTTGTCGACCCATCCAGCGATGCCGCAAAGCACTGTCATCCGCCTTATGATCGCGGCGCCCTTGGGCCGCCACCTTCGCTATTGGTACACGTACCGCACCGCGGTCGCCGTTTTGATCGCGCTCGTCCTGACCGGCGCCATGTACTGGCTTTACACGCAGCAGGTGGCCTGCGACGCGCATCAAGGCGGCTGCGAGGTCAACGTCGCGGTCCATCCCGAGGACCGCCTTTTCAGTCAGTCCAAGCCCAATTCCGACATCGTGGTCGTCGGACTTGATGATGAGAGCGTCAGCCGGATCGGTAACTTTCCAGTTCCGCGCGAAGTTTACGCGCGCGCGCTGCGGAACCTGGCCGCGGCGGGCGCCTCGGTGGTTGCTTTCGATGTGAGCTTCCCCGACGTGCGCGATCCGGCCACTGACGCGGACTTCGCCACAGCCCTCAGAGACAGCAACATTCCAGTCATTCTTTCCTACCCCGGCGAAGAAACCCTCGCCGGCGATGGATTGGTCCAGCAAACCTCAAGCAGGACGATTCCGGCAGGAATCGACCAGATGCCGCTGAAGCAATTCTGGTGCGGTGACCAGAATCAAGGCTCAAGTCCGGGATGTCAAAACCCGTATCGGAACGTGATCCTCGCCTCGACCGATGTGGTGACCGACTCCGACGGTGTGGTTCGGCGGATGCCGATGTTCGTGGAGCCCGCTTGCTACCGAGCGGGCACGTGCAACGCCCGCATCATCAATCCGCTTGGCTTCGCTGCTTACCGGGCCTACGAGTTGGGCTCCGATTTCACGAGCGGCCCGACTCTGCAGGAAGTGGATGGAGCGGCGACTTTCGGCACCGCATGGCCTCGGCCACTCCAGGTCGACGGAACGGGGGCCGCGCTGATCGATTACGAGATCGGGCCGCGGACGTTCAAAAACACAAGCCAGTACCTCTCCTTGGCAGACGTCTACATAGGCTCCTTCTATTCGTCCCAGGTGACGGGCAAAGTCATCCTGATCGGCGCCTACAACCTCACGGGCGTGCACGACGATTTCCTGACGCCGGCGGGCAACGGGGCGCTGATGCCGGGCGTCGAGCTGCACGCCAACGTGCTGAACATGCTTTTGCCGCCGCCCGCGCAGCCGCGCTTTCTGGTGCCCGAGGCGCCGCCCGCGCTGTTGCTGATCATGCTTGCCCTCGCGCTTGCGACCGCGATCGGAGTGTCGCGCGTCACGGTTCTGTGGGGCTTTGCCGGGACAGCTGGGGTGATCGTCCTGTTCACCCTCGCCATGTCGGGACTCTCGGTTTTCAACGGTTGGGTGCCCGACCTCTTTCATCCATGGCTGGCCATCGCCCTGACCTATTCCAGCGTTACGGCATACCGATTCCTCTATGAGGACCGTGAGAAGCGCAAGGTCACAGCGCTCTTCGGGCACTACTTGAAGCCTGAGATCGTCGCCGAGCTGGCGAAGACGCGAGGGGGAGTTGACGACATCCTTCGCGGCGGCCAGCGGCGTGACATCAGCCTGATGTTCGTCGACATCCGAGGCTTCACCCAGATGTCCGAATCGATGGCCGCCGGCGACGTGACCGAGGTTGTGCAGATGTACCTCGACCACCTGAGCGGGATCATCTTCACCTGGGACGGCACCGTCGACAAATACGTCGGCGACGAGATCATGGCCTTTTGGAACGCGCCGCGGCTACAGGAAAACCACGCGTTGCTGGCGATTCGCTGTGCGTACGACTGCATCAACCGCGCGCCCGAGCTCCAGGAGAAGTTGCTGGCCAAGGGCCTGCCACCGATCCGATGGGGCATCGGCATCAACACGGGGCCGGCGGTGGTCGGCAACATGGGCTCGCGCAGCCGGCTTCAGTACACCGCCCTCGGCGACAGCGTCAATACCGCCGCCCGTTTCTGCTCCCATGCACCCGCCTTCCAGGTCCTGATTGGGCAGATGACCTACGAGATGTGTCGCGACTACATGGCGGTCGACCTCGTTCCTGGCGTTCAGCTCAAAGGCAAATCCGCGGAGACGTTTCGGATCTACGAGGTGACCGCGATCCGTGAGGCTCCCGACGCGCCGTGGGTTCAGTTCCCGACTCAGATGGCGACGCAGACGCACCACGCATTCACTGCCCAGTACACGCAGCAGACTGTTCTGGCCGCTGCCGAGACGGGCTCGAGCGAAATCGTTGTCGGGGCGGAGGCGCGGGAGATCCTGGCGCACCAGCCTGAATCGCCCCACTAGCGGGGCAAGGCGGCTCCCACGAGCGCAGCCACTGCGAAGAGCACGACCAGGGTGCCCAGCAGGCTGAGGCAGCTCATCGACTTCTTGGCCACCGGCTTCACGGGCGGCGCCGGGTTGTAGGCGACATGCGCCGGTGGGATCGCCGATTGGGGCTGCGCGACGGCCATTCCGATCGGCGTCGATGGAACCGCGGTGGGCGGCGCCGCCAGAGGGGCCATGCGTGAAAGATCCGCGCCGGGCTCCAGGCTGCGCTGCCATCCTGGGCACATCTGGTCCGCAACGCGCGACATCGCATCATCGAACTCGTGGCCGGACTGGTAGCGGTCCTCGGGCCTCTTGGACAGGGACTTGAGGATCACCTGCTCCAGGTCCGGGTTAAGTCCCGGCCGAAATACCGATGGCGGCTTGGGCGGCGCCTGGACGTGTTTGGCCATCAGCGTGAACGGCCCGTCCGCCTCCGACGCGGTGAACGGTGGCTGGCCCACCACCAGCTCGTAGAACATGATCCCCGCCGAGTAGAGATCGCTGCGTCCGTCGACCTTGCTCGAGGCGACCTGCTCGGGCGACATGTACTGCGGCGTCCCGACCGTCGTACCGGTCTTGGTCGCGGTGCCGCCGACGCCAGTGTCGTCCATCAAGCGAGCAATGCCGAAGTCGGCAACCTTGACCATCCCGTCGTCGGAGATGAGCACGTTCTCGGGCTTCATGTCGCGGTGAACGATGGCGTGACGGTGGGCATAGTCCAGCGCCTGCAGCACACCGTGCATGACGGCGAAGACTTGCGGCGGAGGGATCTGGGTCTCATTAATCCAGGCGCGCAGCGAGCGGCCGCGGACGAACTCCATGACCAGGTAGTTCACGTTGCCCATCAGCTCCATGTCGTGGACCTGGACGAGATTGGGATGGCTCGCCCGCGCCATCACCTGTGCCTCCTGGAGAAAGCGCTTCAGGGCGACGGGGTCCGCCGTCTGGATGAGCTCTTTGATCGCCACCTCGCGACCTAAACCCGGCTGCTCGGCCAGGTATACGGCACCCATGCCGCCGCGGCCCAGCTCGCTCTGGACCCTGTACTTGCCGATGTAGTGCTCCCCGGGCACATGAGGCGGGGTCGTGATCGACGCGACCGAAGGCGGCGGTGCGTTCGGTGGCGGCACAGGAATCAGCCGCATTGTGGCCGCGACGTCCGCGGAGTAGGGCGCTGCGTCCCTGGGCAGCTCCGGGTGCGGCTGGTCTTGTTGTTGGATCGGATCAGGCGCAGGGGGCCGCCCGGGAATGGGCGGCTTTGACGAAGGGTCTTGCGGCTGACCGGAGTCGGTCATCTTCCGGCGAGCCTACCAGAGTTACGTTCGCACCCAGTACGCTCTGCGGGCCATGTGACTATGGCGTTTTGCGGGCATTAAGTCGATAATCTGGCCCGCAGAAGCCCACCCCACAGGAGGAGATTTATCGATATGGCCCAGATGCCACCACCACCCCCGAGCCAGCCGGCGCCGACGCCTGGAACGCCTAGTTCGGTGGGTGGAAACAAGAACCTCTACACGATCCTTGCCTGGGCTTTGTTGCCGCCAATCGGTAGCCTCATCTTTCTTTTCGTCGGCAAGGACGACCCCGATGTCAAATACAACGCAGCCCAGGCGACCGTTATCCACGGCGCGGCGTTTGCAGTCTGGATCGTGTTGTGGGTCCTGTCGATCATTCTTTTGCCGATTGCCTTCCTGCTGCTCCTGTGGGACCTCATCTGGTTCGTGTTGTGGCTGGTCGGCCTGATCATGGCCCTCCAGGCCAACGGCGCTCGCGTCAACTACCCGGTCGTCGGTCCGATGGCCGCCCAGTACGTGCCGATGGTTGAGTCCTGGGCCAAGTAGCCGATTCTTCTCGCGAAGAACCAGGAGGCTCCGCTCGAACGGGGCCTCCTCTTTTTTATTTCGATTCGGCGTCTTCGGTGAGCTGGGCCAGGGCCCGCTCGATTCCTCTTCGGAGCTCGTCGCGTTCCTCCCGCAGCTGCGTGGTCTCGGCGCGGGAGGACGCGAGCTGGTAGCGAAGCCGTTCGATTTCGTCCTGGAGCTCGCGCACCCGCGGATCGGGGCCGCCACCGCTCGACTGGGCGTCCGCGAGCTCGAGCTTGAGCCGTTCGACGGCGACCTTGAGCTCGCGCCGCTCGGCTAGCAGATCCTGGACGAGCGACTCAGACGGCTTGGTCTGCTCTTTCGACATAGCGGCAAAGACCGGGCTGGAATTCGCGTAAACGCAGGTGCTCCATCTCTCCACGCAGGAAGCGGGCCTTCTGCTCCAGGCCGCGAATCCCCTTTGCGGTCTCGAACGGAAATCGATAGAGCTTGCCCGAGTCGACGAGCAGGCAGACCGAAAGCGTTTCGCCGTCCTTTTCGATCACGTGCTTGTAACAGGGCACTGTGCGGCGCGCGATCTCCATCTTCGTGAAGCCTCCGACCTTGCCGGCGAGGACGTCAAGCGGGCTGCGCATCCTCGATGAATGCTAATTGAGAAGGGTGAGCTGCTCCGGTTGAGGAGGTGGTTTCAGGATGACTCGCCTGCGGTCTGACACACCGTGGTGCGAGCGCAAACGCGCGACCTCGTGGAGCGTTTTTTCGCCAAACGACTGGGGAAGATAGGCGCGGTTGCGGTACGCGTGCTCGTAACGCGGCAGCAGCTCAGGCCAGTGATGGGCGAGGACCGAGAGGAAGTGCTCACGGGTGCCGTCCTTGAGGTGGAGCATGCCTGCCCACAATCCCGTGGCGCCCGCGGCGCGGGCTGCTTTGACGACCGCCTCCAGGAGCTCGGGCCTGTCCGAAAGTCCAGGCAGGATGGGCGCCATGCCCACGCCGACGTCAATGCCGGCGGCGACGAGCTTTTCGATCGCACGCAGGCGCTGGCGTGGATGGGCCGTGCCTGGCTCGGTCTTGCGCCAGACCTCGTCGTCGAGCGTGGGGATGCTGAAGGTGATGTGCAGCTCGGCATGTCGCCCGAGGTCGGTCAAGACGTCGATGTCGCGGACGATCATCGGTCCGCGCGTGATCATCGCCGCGGGACTGGCGAAATCCCGGAACGCCTGCAGGCACTGCCGGGTGAGCTGAAAGCGGCCCTCAGCCGGTTGGTAGGGGTCCGTGGCGGCGCCGATCACCACGGTTTCCTTGCGCCATGAACGGCGCGCGAGCTCGCTGCGCAGGACGGACGCAACGTTGATCTTCACCCGAACCGTGCGGCCGTAGCGGTCATCCGACGGCCGGTCGGCGCGCAGCTCGAACGCCCGCACGTAGCAAAAGGCGCAGCGATGTTCGCAACCCGTGTACGGGTTGAGGGACCAGGCAAAGCCCATGTTCTTGACGGGATTGAGGGCCGACTTGCATGCGACCTGGACGTACTCGACATCGGCCAGACGAGGTTCGGGAGCAGCCATGGACACATGATAGAACAAACGTTCGGACGGCGGAGTGCTAGGTGTTTCCCAGCCTGATGTCGGAATTCGGGGCCTCGCCGATGGGCCGCCCTTTGCGCAGCCGCCGTCGCGGCCGAACAAGCGATGACGGGCAGAAATCGTTGAGGACGCACTCCTCACAACGGGGCCGTCGCGCGTCGCAAATCCTTCGACCGTGAAGGATAAGCCGCAGCGACAGGGCCGTCCACTCCTCCTTCGGCACCATCGCGCCTACCTGGTACTCGATCTTCACCGGGTCTCGCGTCGCCACCAGTCCCAGCCGGTTGGTCAGCCGAATCACGTGCGTGTCGACCGCGAAGCCGGGCGAGTCGAAGCCCGCGCCGAGAATCACGTTTGCGGTCTTACGCCCGATCCCGGGAATCTTGACCATGTCCTCCATCGTGGTCGGTACCTCGCCTCCGAACAGGTCGACAAGTGCCCGGCTCGCGGCGAGGATCCGCATTGTCTTCAGCCGGAAGAAGCCAGTCGGTTTGATCAACTTTTCGACCTCCGCCGGGTCCGCCGCCGCCAGGTCATGGGCCGTCGGGTAGCGTCGGAACAGCTCCGGCGTGACCAGGTTTACGGATCGGTCGGTCGTCTGCGCGGACAGGATCGTCGCGATCAGCAGCTGGAACGGATTCTCGTGCGTGAGCTCGGTCGCCGCGGCATACAGGTCGCGCAGCCTTTCTATCGTCAGCGCCGCTCGCTTTTGGGCACCGCGCGGTGGCGGCGGCGTCATCCAGGACGGCTTGCGCTTTGAGGCGCGACCAGAAACGCCTGCGGCGGGGCCCCTAGCCAAGCAGCCGGCGCGCCACCGCCGCGATCTGGTTTCCGTCGGCGCGACCGGCCAGGCGCGCGGTCGCCGCCTTCATCACCGCACCGAAGCCCTTGGGACCGTCCGGCTTCACCTCGGCGATGACGGCGCGGACCTCGGCCTCGATCTCCTGCTCGCTCATTGCCGCCGGCAGAAAGCGACGAAGCACCCGCATCTCCGCCTCTTCGCGCCGCGCCGACTCCTCGCGACCGGCCTTGCGATAGAGCCCAATTGCCTCCTCGCGTCTCTTCACCTCTTTGCGCGCCACGCGTATGACCAGGTCGTCCTCGATCTTTCCGCCGGCCGCGCCTTCCTTGCTGGCACGGACAAGCTCGCTTTTGAGGAGCGAGAGCGTATCGAGAGCGACCTCATCGCGCTGAACTCGAGCTTCGACCATTTCTGCCTGGACGCGGTCATAAAGTGGCATTTCGGCGATTGTCACACATGGCCGATCCCGGATAATCGGCGCCTATGGCGTACCTCCTGGCCGGGCCCTTTGTCGCACTCGTCGGCATCATGGCGATCTTTTTCGTCCTGCGGCGAAAGTCGGTCGAGAAGCGATCGATGTACTCGGCGAGGCGCTCGCAGATCGAGCACAAGGTCCGGGCGGCGCGTCAGCGCACGCTTGCGCCCCACGGTCACTCGCAGAGCCCACCCGAGGAAACCATCCCGGCCGGGACAACTTTCGCTCAGCCCCAGGCGCAGTCGACCGTCGCCTACGAGGCGCCGGCGTACGAGCCGCCGCCGGCAGCTCCGCCGGCCGCCACCCCGTTCTCGAGGCCACAGGAATCGCCGGCACCAGCGCCCTGGGACGTACCGGCGGCCCCATCGGCGGCCCCGTCATCGTTCGATTACCCGCCCGCCGCGCCCGAACCCCAGTACACCCCGCCCCAGCCGGAGCCGTTCCGGCCCGCGCCTGAGCCGACTCCGATGCCGGCGCCGAGCGAGCCGGCGTGGACGCCCGCACCCCGGCCGTCTGAACCGGCGGCAGCGATGGAGCCGGCCGCGTCCGCAGCATCGGTGACCGCGGCCGGCTCATGGTCGGTCGTCAGCACCAACAAGGAATCGACCGAGGCCGAGCCAGATGGCAAGAAGAAGAAGAAGGACAAAGGAGAGCCGGGATCAGCCTGGCAGCTTTCCTCTGGCGAAGCTCCGGATCTGGAGGCGGACGAACCAGAGGTCAGGCGCTCGAGCGGGACTCTCGTGGCGGTTGCTCAGTACGCCGTGCTCGTCGTCGGTCTGGTGATGGTGCTCATCGGCGTCCTGGTCATGGTCGCCAACGCACACGTCACGTAGCGCTCAAGACGGCCTGCGCCAGCGCGCGACCGCCGTCGCGCATGATCGTGTCGCAAACGATCACCCGATGGCCAAGCCGCTCAACGCTGTCTGCCAGATCGCGGTCGCGTGAATCGAGCACGAAGGCGCCGGCGATATCCCCATACATCCGCGCGACCTCGACCGGATTTGGCGCCGGGCCGAGCGTGCGCATCATCTCCACCGTCGGTCCCTTCAACGCGACGCCTTCGACGATTGGCGTGACCGCGACGGTTCGCTCGCGCGAAAGCTTGTCGCGCACCAGCGTGAGGATCGGGGCAATCGAGATCAGGGGATTCGACGGACCGATGATCACGAGGCCTGCCTCGCGCAGCGTCTCCAGAACCTCGGGCGTCGGCCGTGCCGAGTCCAGACCGGCAAAATCGATCCCGCTCAGCCGAGGCGCGAGCCGCTCGCGCACGAAATACTCCTGAAACGACAGCTCGCCCTTGTCGGTCGCGAATCTGGTGCGCACACGGTCGTCGGTCATCGGTAGCACCTGGACCGCAACGCCAAAGCGCCGGCATAGCTCGCGAGTCGCTTCGGTAAGCGTGCATCCGGCACGAAGCATGCCGGCGCGTACGAGATGTGAGGCGAGATCTTGGTCCCCGATGCGAAACCATGCATCCTCGCCGATGCGGTCCATGCTCTCGAGGACATGGAAGGTGTCGTCCTTGACGCCATATCCCGCGCGTTCGTTGAAGACCCCGGCCAGCCGGTAGATCACGGCATCTACATCCGGACAGACCAGAAGGCCCCAGAACTCGTCGTCGTCGGCGGTGTTGGCGATCACCGTGAGCTCGTGCTCCGGCGCCACGGACTGGATGCCGGCGGCGAGCGCCGCGCCGCCGGTGCCTCCCGCCAAAACCACCACCTTCATCCGGCGACCTTCAGCGGAACAGGTCTTCTGCCGCCGGGCGAATGAGGTCGCGACCGGATCCTCTTCCCTCCAGCGCCAGCCCCCTCGCGATCACGGCCGGTGTTCGCGACGTCTTGCCCATGACGAGTCCCGCGCTGGCTGCGATTTCGTCGGCAACGGCGAGCACCGTCGCATGCAGAGGTTCACCTGCGTCGTCGAGCGTGCCGCGAAGATCGACCAAGGCCGGCACGCCGGCCACGCCGAGCGCGATGTTGATGATGCCCAACCGCCAGGGTCTGCCGAAAGTGTCGGAGATGATGACACCAAGCTCGCCACCGGTAAGCTCGCGCAGCCGATCTCGCAAACGATGGGCGCTCGCGTCGGGGTCGACGGGCAGCAATGTGAGCGTGTCGCGACCTCCGGTGTTCGAATGGTCCACCCCCGCGTTGGCGCAGACATAACCGTGACGCGTTTCTGTGATCAGCACTCTCTCTGACCTAAGGACGCGAACGCTTTCGTTGAGCACTACCTGGACCATGCGCGGGTCGGGCCTGGCGATCAGGCGCTCGGCGATCCGCTTTGCTTCCGCGCTTGCATGGATGCTCGCAAGGTCGACAAGCCGGCCCTCCGCCTTGGAGATGACCTTCTGCGCCACCACGAGCACATCGCCCGACGCAAACGCGGCGTGCGCCGAGATCAGCTGACCGATATCGTCCCCAGGCCGCACCTCCGGCAGCCCTTCGACCCCAATCAGCTCGACGCGCTTCACACCGCGCGGCGGAGACGGTCGAGGTCTGCAGGTTCGTCGATGTCGAGCGCCATCGCCTCGGAGCGGAAGAGCACGAATTTCACGCCTCGCTTCTGCGCGTCGGCCCGGAACTGGGCGAGCGACTCATCGCCAAAGTGAAGGCTGATCGCGTCGGGCGGGCGAAGATACAGCGCATTGGTGCCGCCCCGCCCAGTCGCCGGCGCGGCCATCGCGACAGGCGACGCATGACGCGCCGCCGATTGCAGCATCTCCCGGACAGCGTCCTCGGTCACAAGCGGCAGGTCGCTGGACAGCAGCAGCACTGCCTCCGCACCTCCCGCCAGGGCGCGATCGATGCCTCGTTTCGCGGCGACGTTCTGGCCTTCTTCGCGCGGCTCGAGCAAGACTTCAGCGCCCCACGACCCGGCCATCTCCGCGACCTCGTCTCCGCCGGCCACGACAAGCACATGGTCGCCGGCGGCCGCCGCGCTCACCGCCAGCCGCGCGTTGCCGCGCGCGAGAGCCCGTCGAGACTTCACTCCGAGGGCGGGTCGCAAGCGCTGCTTGGCCGAGTCGAAGTCCTTGATCAGGACGACGACCCAGGTCCTCATGCCCATTGCTTGCGGATCCTCGGCAGGATCTGCGCACCATAGAGCTCGAGAAAGCGGGCCTGACCATCCCCTGGCGCGTGAAAAACAAGGTGGTTGAAGCCAAGGTCGAGGTACGGCCGGAGCTGTTCGATGTGCTCTTCAGGATCACTTGCAACCAGCCAGCGCCGATGAGCGACGTCCTCGACAGTCTTGGCAAGCTGCTCCATCTCGCGCGGATCATCAACGCCTGCCTTGGTCTCGGCGGGCAGGGCAAGCGCAGCCCAGATCTTGGTGTCCTCCATCGCGCGGCGGCGATCCGTGTCGTAGGACACCTTGACCTCGATCATCTTGTCGAGCTGCCCTGGATCGCGGCCTGACTCCTTGGCGCCATCGCTGAACGAGGGAAGCAACTGCTGGGAGTAGAGCTCCATTCCTTTTCCGGACGTGCAGATGAGACCATCCGCGGCGCGCCCGGCGTACTTGGCGACCTGCGGGCCGCCGGCGCCGACGTAGATGGGAACTTGCTCTTCCGGCCGGTCGTAGATGGTCGCGTTGCGCGTGTGGTAGTACTCGCCGTCGAACGTCACCGACTGCTCGCTCCAGAGTTGCCGGATTAGGCGCACCGCCTCGCGTAAACGGGCGAATCGTTCGCGGTTGTCGGGCCAGACGATGCCCAGCGCGCCCTCGTTCAGGTGCTCGCCCGTCCCGACGCCCAGGATCATGCGTTCCGGGAACAGCGCCCCCAGCGTTCCAAACGCCTGGGCCACGATCGCTGGGTGGTAGCGGAAGGTCGGAGTGTTGACCGAGGTGCCCAGAAGGATCTGCGACGTCCGCTCGCCCGCCGCGGCAAGCCACGAGAAGGCGAAGGGCGCGTGGCCGTCGGAGTGCCGCCAGGGTTGGAAATGATCGCTCACGAAAACGGAATCGAAACCGCATTGCTCTGCCGCAAGGGCAAAATCGAGCAGCTCGCGCGGGCCGAATTGCTCGGCGGAAGCCTTGTAACCGAGGCGCAGCGGCAGCGTCACGAACGCCTGCTGTATCGCTTCCAGCTGAACGCGACGCCGCTGATCGCGGCGGCGACGATGACCACGACAAGGGCAACCAGGCTGCGCACGTCGAAGCTCGCGATACCGGCCGCGGTGAGCAGGATGAACGCCCCCAGGGCGATGAGCATCATCACCACGAGAACGATCGCGCGGTGAATCTTCACTGCGCTAGCTTACCGACCGTGGCTCATGGTCAAGTCTTGCGTCTGGATTCGGTCACTTCGACGCAGGACGTGGCGCGCGAGCTGCCGATCGGTTCGATCGTCATCGCCGACCACCAGACCGCGGGTCGCGGGCGGATGGAGCGGCGCTGGGAGGCGCCGCCTGGCGCCGCGCTTCTCGTGTCCTTTGTCCTCCAGCCCAATCCGCTGCTTAGCCTCGCCGCCGGCGTCGCTGCTTCGGAAGCGTGCGGCGCAGGCATCCGTCTCAAGTGGCCCAACGACCTCCTGCTCGACAATCGCAAGGTCGGCGGCATCCTGGTCGAGACCACGCCGCAAAAGGCGATCTGCGGCATCGGAGTCAACCTGACGTGGGCGCCTGAAGGAGCGGCCATGCTGGATCGGCCACGCGAGCCGCTCTTCGGTCGTCTGCGGACGGAGATTGACACCTGGGCCGCCGCGACTCCCGACGCGGTCGTGAAGCGCTGGCGCGAGCTGTCAGCGACCCTTGGCCGGCGGGTGCGTATCGAGGTCGCTGGTGAGGCCACGGAAGGCCTCGCCCAGGACATCACGGCCGGCGGGGAGCTTATCGTCGACGGGAAGCCCTTCATCGCCGGCACCGTCACGCATCTATAAGGCGGGCGATCTCGGGCAGCACCTCGCCAGAGCGGCCGTGGATCACGACCTCGGCGAGGCGATCGAATGGGGTGGGTTCGGCGTTGATCACGATCATCCGCGCGCCCGAACGGAGCGCGACGAAGGGCACGTCCGCTGCTGGATAGACCACGAGGGACGAACCGACGACCAGCATCACGTCCGCCTCGGCGGCGAGCGCGAACGCTTCCTGCATGGGTGCCGCGGGCATCGGTTCGCCGAACAGGACGACGGTCGGCTTCAGCACCGTGCCGCCGCAGTGCGGGCAGCGGGGAGGCATCTCGGTATCGAGCCGCTCCTGGACCGCGGATCGAGGCTCGCGCCGGCCGCAATCGAGGCACTCGACCGTGCGTCCGGAGCCGTGCAGCTCGAGCACACGGCTGCTGCCCGACTCCTGGTGCAACCCGTCGGTGTTCTGGGTCACCACGGCGACGATGTGCCCGGCCGCTTCGAGGGCTGCAAGCGCGACGTGCCCAGGATTCGGCCTCGCCGCCAGGGCGACGCGGCCGCGCTCCCTGGAAACCATCCAGTAGGCAGCCGGATCCGCGAGAAAGGTCTCGATCGACGACACCTTCACCGGGTCGTACTTCGTCCACAGTCCGCCTTCGCCACGAAACGTCGGGATGCCACTCTCGGCTGAGATGCCCGCTCCGGTCAGGGCGAGGCCGTGGCGAGCCCCGGCAAGAAGCTCCGCAGCCCGATGCAGGGTCAAGCCGTGACCTCCTTCGCCGCTCCGGTCGGAAAGGGAACCCAAGGTGATGCTTTGTCTTCGCGGATCGCGGTCACCTTGAAGACGCGGAACTTTTCCGCTGACTTTCCCTTCAGCTGCATGCCGGGCATCTCGTCAACGGCGATGTACTCGGCGCAAGCCTGGTAGGTCGGCCAGCCGATCAGCAGGTTGAACGCTGGAGCCGCACCGCAAAAGCGCGCGGCCGTGTTCACCGTGTCACCCAGCGCGGTGTACTGCAGACGCTCCTGGCTGCCCATGTTGCCGACGACCGCAGGACCGGTGTTGATCCCGATCCCCCACGCGATCGCTGGGAGTCCACGCGCGGCAAGCTTTGCCCGCAGTGTCGGAGCATTGTCGATAAGGTCATACGCGCAGCGGATCGCCAGCAGCGCATGGTCCCGCTGCGCGAGAGGCGTGTTCCAGAGTGCCATGATCTCGTCGCCTACGTATTTGTCGATGAGCCCGTCCCATTTCAGGATCAGCTTGCTCATGTCATCGAGGTAGTCCTGGATCACGGCAAGAACCTGATCGGGCCGCATCGATTCCGACATCGATGTGAAACCGCGAATGTCCACGAAAAGTGCCGTGATGTCGCGACGCTCACCCTTGGAGATCAGCTCCTCGACGGACTTGGTTGCGGCCAGCTGCTGAGCAACCCACGGCGCTCTCGTTCCTCGAGGACATAACGCGCGCCGAGCGAAAAGGTCGTCGCGAGCACGATTGCGGCGGGCGCGTAAAGCGGATCGCCAAGATAGCCCTGCTGACCCAGCCAGTAGATCCCGAGGTAATAAGACGCGAGCAACGCGACCGCCAGCATCATCCCGCCTCGAAATGAAAGTACGTAAACGAGAAGTCCAACAAGCGCCGCCAGCAGCAACACCGCGAGCTGGACGGAGATCTGCGGCTGAAGCCGGACGTATCGATCCTGGAGGATGGTGCTGATCGCGTCACCCTGGATCCGGTAGCCGTAGTTCTGGCTGTCGAGCATGCAGTTGGGCCGGAACTGCGGACAGAAGGTCGGATCGTGCCGAAAGGAAACCGCCTGGCCATAAATATCTCCGGCGTCGATGAGCTTCGTCCCGACGACCACGATATGGTCTGTGATCAGCCCTGGCTTGGGACACACGCCGTTGAACGCATCGACGTACTGGCACGTCGGACTTGTGCCCCGAGTGAAGTTGATCAGCATCTGGCCGTCAACGACCGGAATCCTGTGGCTTCCAAACGCGGCCACTGAATCCTGGATCGCCAGAGGCGCCGTGATCTTGTCGGCGACCCTCAGTGTTTGTAAGAAGGCCGGTTCGTTGCTTTTGTTCGCTGGGCAGGTGGCTTTCGGGTCGCCGCGCAGTAGCATTCCGCGGACGGCGTTGGCGTGATCTGCGACGCCAAACCCGCGATCACCGACTGCCGCGGCGACCGACGCGAACTCGGGGCGAGGGGCCGCCTCGGCCGTGCAAACGAGGATGACGTTGCCCGCCCTCTGGATCGCTTGTGTGAGAAGTGGATCGGCGGGCTCGAACGGCGGTTCGACGTCATTGCCTGTGAGGTGGTCGAGCACTATGTCCAAAAGAATCGCCCGCGGGTGAAGGCTCGCCAGGTAATTGATGACCTTGGCGTGATACGCGTTGCTCCATGGGTACGCGCCGAGCGCGCGCTGGGTTCTTGAGTCGATCGCCACGAGGGTGATGCCCGGGTCTGGCGCGGGCGCGGGGAAGAGGCGGTCCTGACCCGCATCGAATGTTCCGGCCGTGACGCCGGTTTGAGCTAGTGCGATGACCAGCAGCCCTGCCACCATGCCCGCGAGCGCGAAGCGCCAGGCCAGCTTCCAATCGCCCACCCGCTCGCGAACCATGTCGCCGGTATGGTAGATACCGTGCCCCAGCCGGTTGCTGAGTCGCGCCGGATGATCTCGCTGTACCTCGCCGCAGGCGCAGTTTTTGCCACCATCGCGGCACGAGGCCTCACCGTCCCGCTCTATGCTCACGAGCTCGGCGCGAGCCGCTTTGCTGTCGGAGCGCTTTTCTCCGTTGCGACGATCGCGGCGGCCCTGCTGTCTCTGCCCTCGGGTGTGCTGGTCGACCGCTTCGGCGCGCGTAACCTGCTGGCGGTCTCGCTGGTGCTCACGGCCGTCTCCCAGCTGGCGACCGCCTTCACACCGAGCGTCGCGCCCCTGTTCCTGTGGCAGATCGTTGGCGGGCTCGCGGCCGGGATCCAGCAGTCGGCGATCTTCAGCGCGGTCACCGAGTCGGTCGATCGAGCACGCCTCGGCCGGGCCATGGGCTGGCTGACCTTGTCGATGCAGGCAGGCTTCTTCATCGGACCGTCGGTCGCGGGCGTAGCGCTCCGATGGATCGACCTCCGGACCGACATCGCGGTGATGACCGCGCTCCTGATCTTCACCCTGCCTGGCGCGATCGCCGCCAGCAACAGCACGCAGCGTTCAGGCAAAGGACTGAGCCTGCGCGAGCCGCTGCGGGCGCTGGCGCGGCAGCGCGCCTTCGTGCCAGTGACCATCGGCCTGATCGCGATGACTCTGACCTGGGGCACCATCGGCGCGTTCCTGCCCGTTTTCGGCAAGGAAGCGCTCGGGCTTCCGAACTCGCAGGTGGGCTACCTGCTCGCGCTCCAGGCGGTCGTCAACGGC
The DNA here is from genome assembly GCA_005883575.1 of Chloroflexota bacterium. Taxonomy (GTDB): domain Bacteria; phylum Chloroflexota; class Dormibacteria; order Dormibacterales; family Dormibacteraceae; genus 40CM-4-65-16. Next base: position 224,340 of record VBFH01000023.1, read on the forward strand.
GTTTCGCGCGTTCCCGCCGGGCGACTCGTCGACCGGCTCCCCCAGCGTTGGCCGATCGTTTTTGTGGGCGCGGTCGGGTGGTCGGTGGTGATGGTTGTGCTGGGCCACCTGAACGGATTCCTCGCGCCTGCTCTTGTGCTCGCCATCGGTACGCCCTTCATGGCTGCCGCGTTTGTCGCCATGGGCGTGGTCTTCGCCGACCTCTCGACCGCGTCCACGCGAGGCGTGACGATGGGCATGTACGGCACCATCCTCTTTCTCGGCCTGTCGGCCGGACCGCTCATCTTCGGCCCGGTCGTCCAGGGTTATGGCTACGCCGCCGGCTTCACCGCATGTGCCGTGGCGGCCATGATGCTCGTCCTGGTGATGGCGGCGATGCATAGGGAGCAGGTTCGCCGGCGTACAGAGCAAGCACCTCTCGGTGACTCGGAAACGCGAGCGGCGGCAACGCGCCGGGCGTGAAGACACCGACCTCGAGCATCTCAGAGCCCGCGGCGAGCTTTTGGCCATCGACCAGGCGGCCTCGGTAGGCGATCCCGATGATCGAGGACGCTGTCGTCTTGGCGACGTGGTACACGCCCAGCAGCTCGGTCAGCTCGACCTCGGCGCCGATCTCTTCCCGGCACTCGCGCACCGCCGCGGCTGCGGGGTCCTCGTCGTGGTTGACGAACCCGCCGGGCAGGCACCACAGGCCGCGGCCAGGTTCGATCGCCCGGCGGCCGAGCACGATTCCTCCCTCTGCCTCGACGACCACTGCGGCGGCCACCTTGGGGTCGCGCCAGAGGACGTAGTCGTCATTCGGGCATGCCTCGAGCTCGCGGCCTTCGATGACCTTGATGACAAGCGGCGCGCCGCACTGCACGCAGAAGTGCCCCAACGAAACGGAGCTTAGACTGCTTCGGGTTCCGGCTTTGGGGAGTGGGGTTTGGGGGCCGGACCGCTCATGTCCGCGACCCGGACCTGATTGCGGCCGCCCTGCTTGGCTGCGTACAGGGCCTGGTCGGCGCGGTCGATCAGCTGGGTGAACAAGGCGGGCTCCTCGGTGGCGGCGAGGCCGATGCTGATCGTCAGCTTCAGACCGCCCGGGAAGGTGGCCGCCGCCACCTTCGAGCGGATCCGCTCCGCCAGGGTGCGCGCCCCGGCTTCAGTCGTTTCCGGCAGGATCAGCGCGAACTCTTCTCCCCCGTAGCGCGCGCACACGTCGGATTCGCGGGCGCCGGTGACCAGGATCTGAGCGAGCTCGGCGAGCACGGCGTCGCCGTTCAGGTGGCCGTACGTGTCGTTCACCTGCTTGAAATGGTCGAGGTCGATCATCACGAACGTGATGCCCTTGTGGTGACGGCGTGCGCGCTGCATCTCCTGGAGGAACCGCTGCGCCAGGTGGCGGCGGTTGGGCAGCTTGGTGAGCTCGTCGGTCAGTGCATTGTCTTCCTGCGCCTCGAAGAGCTGGGCGTGGCGGATCGCGATCGCCGCCTGCGACGCGACACCGTTCAGCAGGTCGGCCTGGTCTTCGCTGAGCTCGCGCCAGGCGTTGAGATAGATCTCCATCGCACCCATCAGCTGCCCCGACCGCTGAATCGGAACCACCAGCGCGTGCTGCGGATGACCACCCGCGTCGAGTCCTGGCGCGGAGCGCTCGTCCAGCTTGATGACAAGGGGCCGCATCGCCGCGAGCGCGGAGCGCAGGGGCTCCTCGTCGATCTTCCGCACCCCACCTCGCGCGCGGTTCGTCAGATTGTAAGAAGCCTCGCGGTACAGCTCCGTCTTGCCCGGCCGCACGAGATACATCGCTCCCGCGACCGCGCCCATGATCCGGCCCGCGTGCGTGAGCGCGACGTTGAGGACCTCCTCGAGAGCCAGGGACGAGTTGACCGCCGAAGCGATCGCGAGCAGCAGGGCGGCTCGGTCGCGGGCGCCGGTCTCATCCGCCAGCGCGGCCTCGAGTTCGCGCGTGGTGCCACGAAGGCGCATCAGTGAGAGGGTCAGCAGTATGAAGGCGGCCACCAGCAGGACCGAGACGATGAGCAGGATGCCCGCCGGTTCCATGAAGTCCGGATAGGTTAACGCTGCGAGATTCGAGTTGGTTCTAAAAGGTCGCGGGGGAGGACAGGTGTCCTCCCCGCGGAACCCCCGCCTCTCCCGGGCAACGCGGGCAGGCGTTTGGAGGATGACGCCCGGGGACGGCGGAGTAAATCCGGCCTAAGGCTCCACTTCGTCTTTGGGTCGCGGGGAAGGACAGGTGTCCTCCCCCGCGGAACCCCCGCCTCTCCCAGGCAACGCGGGCATGCGTTTGGAGGATGACGCGTGGTGACGGCCGGAGTAAATCCGGCCTAAGGCTCCACTTCGTCTTTGCAAATGAAGGCAGCTCTGCGGGCTATACTCGGCGCGATCTGGAGCCGCTTTCCTTCGACGATCTTCCTCTTGGCGGCGAGTGGACAACGCGCCGCCGCACGGTCACCGAAGCCGAGATAGCGCTGTTTGCGGGCGTGGCCGGCGACTTCTCGCCCCTCACCATCGAGGCGGGGGAGAACGGGGCTCGCGCGGCCCCTCCGGCGCTGGTGCTCGCCATGGCGGTCGGGCTTGGCTCGGTCGACATGCCCGTGCCTTCGGTCGCGGAGTGGGAGTGGCTGAACTGGAAGTTTCCTCGCCCGGTGCACGCTGGGGACACGATCTACGCCCGCTGGACGCTTACCCAGAAGCGGCCACCCATCGGTGGCGCCGCCTCCTCGATCGTGGTCTGGCGGGTTGACGTGCACACCGCCGACGGCGCCATGTGCGCCGAGGGAGAGGTCGGCGCCAAGGTGAAGCGCAACCCCTCGGCGATCCGCCAGCGCGCACCCGACCAGGCTTCTCCGGCCGCATCGGCAGCCGTAGCTTCTCCCCGGCGCCGCAGGGGCCGGCGGTCGCGGGCCAACGGAGCGTCGGTGCCCGAGCCTCCGCTGGTGGCGGCGCCTCCCGCGGCGTCGGCCAAGCCGGAACGTGCGGCCGGGCCGTCGCGCAGGCGGCGCCGCCGGCGTTCGTCTGGTTCAGGCGCTCGCGACGAGGAGCACGAACCCCGCGCCGCCCACGTCCCGGAGACGGCTTCGCCGCCGATCGCCAACGTGCCTGCACCGACCAACCCGTCGCGCCCCGCCGGCCGGAAAGGGCTGGGCGGCGTGCTGCGACGGTTGCGCGGCAGCTAGCCGGGAACCTCGAGCCCCTCCAGGTATTCGATGACCTGGCGCGTGAGTTGGGTCGGCGTGGACGCCCCACTCGTGACGCCGACTCTTCGCGCCCCCTTGAACCACGCGAGGTCGAGCTCCTCCAGCCTGTCGACGAGGTACGCCGGCTTGTGCCCCAGCTTCTTTACCACCTCGACCAAACGGAGCGAGTTCGACGACCGCGGGCTGCCGACGACGATCACCAGGTCGACCTCTTTGGCGGCCTCGACCGCCGCCTCCTGCCGCTCCTGGGTCGCGCGGCAGATCTCGTTGTAGACCTCGGCCTGCGGATATCGCGCCTGCACCTTGCCGATCAGGTCCTCGGTGTCCCAGACCGAAAGCGTGGTCTGGCACGTGACCGCGATCCGGTCGCCGTGCAGGTCGAGCGCGTCGATGTCTTGCGGGTCCTGGACGAGGTGGACGGTCCCCGGCGCTTCGCCCATCACGCCCTCCGGCTCGGGATGGCCTTTGCGCCCGATATAGACGACCTCGTACCCCTTGCGGGCGAGGTCCGCGACCAGCTCGTGGGTGCGGACGACGTCAGAGCAGGTGGCGTCGACGGGTTTCAGGCCTAGCTCAACAGCGCGCTCTTTCACCTGCGGAGAGACGCCGTGCGCGGTGAAGATCACCGTGCCTTCCTTGATGTGCTCGAGGCCGGCGAGGCGGTTGGGCTGGTCGACGAGGGCGATGCCCTGACGCTGCAGGTCGTCGGTCGCGTGCGTGTTGTGGACGAGCATCCCAAGCATGTGCACCGGACCATGCGTTTCCTCGCGTACGCGTTTGGCGATTCGAAACGCATCCACGACGCCGTGGCAGTAGCCGCGCGGCGTGATCTTGAGCACTTCCATATCAGGCGTTGTCGAGTCTACGTGAGATGATTCCGGCCACCATGGCCGTGGCGGCCGCCTCCGGCCAGACCACATCCGGTCGGTACGTGTACGCGCGAGAGGCGCGGGTGGCCCGCTCGGCGGCTCTCGTACTCGACGCGATCGTCTTTGGCTTCGTCACGGCCGTGGTGAACGGCGTCTATGGCGTGACCGAGATCACCTCGGCGTCCTTCTCACCCAGCGGGAGCGTGATGTCGACAACCACATCTGTGGCCTGGCCTTGGCTGACCCTGCTCGGGCTTCTCTACTTCACGATCCCCGAGGCCATGTTCGGCGCCTCTTTGGGCAAGCACTGGATGCACTTGAAGGTCGTCCGGCTCGATGGCCTACCCCTGGGGCTCGGTGCGGTCATCATCCGCAACCTGCTGAAACCGATCGATTTCCTGCCTCTGCTCTATCTAGTCGGCGGAGTCCTGGTGCTCCTCACGCCGGGTGCACAGCGGCTCGGTGACATGGCCGGCGGAACAACCGTCGTCTATCAGCGCCGTGCTCCCGAGGCCGGGGCGACGCGCACCAGCGGAAGGATGGCCGCCCGGCGCGTACTGCCTGGAGTGTTGCTGGCGGCGCTGCTTTTTACCGCGCTCTTCGATTACTTCGGCCGCCCTCCCCTACTGATCGACGGCCTTTTCAAACAGGACGCGCTGCTGGCCCGCGACCTCAGGAGCTACGAGCTCGGTGCGCCCACCTGGGGCTTCGGGCGGGTCACCTACCCGATCAGGGGTCGCACCGCCACCGCGGTGTGCTCAGGGTCCATCCACCTGCAGTGGCAGTTCCTCGGTTGGACGGAAAGCAGCGGCAGCATGACCTGCGATTCGAGTTAGTTGATACCGGCGAAGAGGTCAGGCTCCGGCAACTTTGCACCCGGCTCGCCACGCGCGAGCTGGTAGTACTCCGTGCCGAACGCGAGCTCGTAGACCTGGCTCTGCATCGTCGTGAACCACGAGTTGGGATCGTTCTGGCTGACGTGGGCGCGAAAGGCGTTGCGTTTCTGTTCCACGTAGTCGTGGACGTCGACGCGAGTCGTGACGAGCTCGTCAGGTGTGCCCGCGATCCGCATGTTGCCGCCCATCGCCTGGCGCGCCTCTTCGGGCATCTGCTGGACGAACGCCTCCATCATCGAGCGCGGAATCGCCATGTAGTACAGCTTCCTGACCCGTAGACCTTCCTGCTCGAGCAGGTCGAGGGCCGCGTTCGTGACAAAGTGCGCCTTGATGTGGTCTGGATGACCGTAGACGCCGTCTTCCGCGTACGTAACCACCACCGCCGGCCGTTCCTCGCGGATGTACACCGCCAGCCTGCCGGCAGCCTCCTCGAGCTTGGCCTGATGGAAGGAGCGCGGATCTTTGTTGTCGGCGGTGTCGACCATGCCTGAGTCGCGGTAGCCGAGAAACTCCTGGCGATCGACCCCGAGGATCTCGGCCGCGTGTCGGAGCTCTTCGGTTCGGATCTCACCCAGTCGCGGGCGCGACTCCGCTTCGTCCATGTTGTGGATTTCGCCCACCTCCCCGCGCGTCGCCGTGATGAGCACAACCCGATGGCCATCCGCCTTTGCCTTCATCATCACGCCGCCAGTCGAGATCGCCTCGTCGTCCGGGTGGGCGTGGACCAGAAGCATCGTCGCCATCTCTAATTGAGCAACAGGTCGGCAAGCTCGGGGATTCCGCCGTGCCCCGGACCGGGAATGGTCCGGTCGGCGGCCGCGATGACCTCCGGCGGCGACCCCTGGACCGCGACCCCGAGCCCCGCCCAGGCGATCATCGAGGCGTCGTTGCGCCCATCACCCACCGCCGCCGATTGCTCCTGGGGGACGCCCAAACGAGCACATAGAAAGCGCAGCGCCGACGCCTTGTCGCTCTCGGCGCTCGTGAACTCGAGGTACTCGGGCACTGAGGTAGCTACGTTGAGGCGGCCCGCCCAGGTGGCGCGCGCTTCGGGGAGGAGTCGCTTCAGCTCGTCTGGAGTCGAGACGATCACCAGCTTCGGCGTGGTCGGGCCCATAGCCTCGTCGAGGTCGGCGACGACGTGCACCTGCATCCCTGCATGGCGCGCATAGATCTGCGCCTCTTCGCGGTCGTGCTCGACGATCAGCTGATCGTCACGGTAGGCCTGGACGTGAAGGCTTCGCTCACGCGCGAATCGGATCACCTCCATCGCTACGGCGTGCGGAATGCCGTGGTCGAGCATCACACTTCCATCGAGGTTACGGACCTGGGCGCCCTGGTAGCAGACGATCGGGCCCTCGAGGCCCAGGCGCTGCACCCATGGCACGGCGCCTGGGAAAGGGCGACCGGTGCAGGCGATCACCGTCACGCCCGCGGCGAGCATGCGGTGCACGGCCTCGACGTCGCGCGGGTCGAGCTCGAGCTTCAAGCCGAGTATCGTCCCGTCGAGATCGAGCGCGAGCAGCCGATATAGAAGGGCGAGTGCTATCGCTTGACCTCGGGGTTGACCAGGTTCGGCGGCCGTCCACCACGGACCGCGGTTGCCATGTTGCGCGCGGCCATGGCCGACATCTCCGACCGCGTGCGTACGGTGGCGCTCGCGATGTGGGGTGCGAGCACGACGTTGGGCATGGGGATCAGGTGCGGATGCACGGCCGGCTCGCGCTCGTAGACATCGAGACCGGCCCCGGCCAGCTTTTTGGCGTTGAGCGCTTCGACGAGCGCCGCCTCGTCGACGACCGCGCCGCGGGACGTGTTGACGAGGATGGCGTTGCGCTTCATGGCGTTGAACTGCGGGGTGGTGATGAGGTGAAGCGTCTCCTGCGTCAGCGGCACGTGGACGGAGATGAAGTCCGACTCGGCGATCAGCCGGTTCAGGTCGACCCGCGTCGCGCCCAGCTGCTCCTCCGCCTCGCGGGGCAGCGGCTGGGGATCGTAGTAGAGGACGCGCATGTTGAAGCCCTTGGCGCGATGCGCAACCCCGCGCCCGATTCGGCCGATGCCGATGATGCCAAGCGTCGCGCCAAAGACGTCCTGGCCGAGCATCATGTCGATCGCCCAACCGTGGAAGTGACCTGCACGCGTGAACGCATCCGCTTCGGCCACGCGCCGCGCCGCGGCCATGAGCAAGGTGAACGCGAAATCAGCGGTCGCGTCATCGAGCACGCCCGGCGTGTTGGTGACCATCACCTTGCGCGCCGTCGCCGCGGCGATGTCGATGTTGTCGAACCCGACCGCGACGTTGCTCACGCATCTGAGGCCCGGCGTCGAGAGAACCGTGTCCCGGATCGGATCCATCAACTGGCTGACGATGCCGACGCATCCCTCGGCGGCCCGCCGGATGCTCGCTTCGTCGAGCGGACGGTCCGCGGGATAGGCCATGACCTCGGCGGCCTCGGCCAGGATGGCCGGACCGGGGTCGAGGATCGGGTGCATCACGAGGACTCGAGGCCGCCCACCGGTGCTCATGGCGTCAACCCCAGCTCATGGGCGATCGGTTTGAGCGCGTCGCGGACGAACTCCACGTGCTCGTCGAACGGCACGCCGAGCACTTCCGCGCCGGCGACGAGCTCTTCGCGGTGCACGCCACGCGCAAAGGCCTTGTCCTTCATCTTCTTGCGCACGGTGGTCGCCTCGACGGCACCAAGCGACTTGTCGGGCTTGACCAGCGCGCACGCGATCACGAATCCGCACATCTCGTCGACTGCATAGAGGGCCTTGCGCGCGTTGCTGTCGCGGGGAACGTTGAGGTAATCAGCGTGCGAGGCGATGTCGTCGAGGATGTCTTCAGGCCAGCCTTTCTCGCGCAGCATCTGGATTCCGCGCATCGGATGCAGCTCCGCCGTGGGGCCTGACTCGTAGTCCCAGTCGTGAATCAATCCGAGCACGCCCCAGCGCTCCTCGTCCTCGCCGAAACGCCGCGCGTAGGCGCGCATCGCCGCCTCGACGCTGCGCATGTGCCGGCGCAGCTGGTCGGACTTGGTCATCGAGGTGACGAGCTCCCAGGTCTCGTCCCGCGTCGGTGTGCTGCTCAAAGGATCTCCTTCAATGCCTCGAGCAGCTTGCTGTGCTGCTCGCGTGTGCCGATCGTGATCCGGATCCAACCCGCGATCGGCTCACGATCGTAATGGCGGACCAGGATCTTGCGCTCGCGCAGGGCGGCCACCACCTCGCCCGCGGGCCTCGGCGGCTGGACGAAGATGAAGTTCGCCGCGCTCGGCACGACCTCAAATCCCATCTGCTCGAGCGCCCGGGCGAGCTCGCCCCTGTTCCTGACCACCTCGCCGACGACCTGCTCGTGGTGGGGTTCGTCTTCGATCGCGGCCACCGCAGCCACGATCGAGAGGCGGTCCACGTTGTACGAATCCTTGACCGAGTCGAGCGCCGCGATGAGATCGCGGCTGCCGAGCGCGAAGCCGATGCGCATGCCGGCAAGGCCGTAGGACTTCGAGAAGGTGCGCAGCAAAAGCACCTTGTCCTGCGATTCCAGAAGCTCGAGGGCCGACCGCGGAGCGAAGTCGACGTAAGCCTCATCGATCGCCACCACGCCGGACGACGCCACGACCGCCGCCTCCACGTGGTGCGCATCGAAGAGCGCCCCCGTCGGAGAGTTGGGATTGACGATGAACTTCAAAGGCGAGGGATCGGGGCCCAGGCTCGCCGGGAGATCCGCGAAATCCTCTGTCGGATGCCTTGACGGCGCGGCCTCGTGGATCCGGCAGAGCGGTTCGAACAGCGGATACGTCGGCGTCGGAAACGCGACCGTGTCGCCGGCGCCGGCGAAGGCGCGGAAACACAGCTCGATCAGCTCGTCGCCGCCGTTCCCGACCGTGACCTGCGTCGGATCGAGCCCGAACCGGCGGGCGATCGCCTGGCGCGCGGGCGCCGCGGTCGGGCTCGGATACAGCCTCAGCTGGTCGGTCGCCGCCGCTTTGATCGCCTCGATCACCTTCGGCGACGGCGGCAGCGGTGACTCGTTGGTGTTGAGCTTGACCCAACCTTCCCCGTCGGGAGGCTGCTCGCCAGGGACGTACGGGTGGAAGCCCTCCAGGGCCCTCCTCACGACGCTTTTCGGCATTCGAGAAGAAATGTCTCGAGCGCGAGCCGAGGACTGACGTTTTGCTCGAGGTAGCCCAACGTGTCGTAGGACAACTCCAGCAGCCGTGCCCAACGACCCTGCTCACGGCCCCGGCTGGCGTGCATCCGGCGTCGAAGCTCGATCTGCCAGCTGGCGATCGCGAACAGCGCAGGGTCCTCCTGGTCACCCTCGGTGCGTCGCCAGCCCATCTGCTCCGAGTCGAGCTGCGCGGCCACGTGCAGCGGCACATCCGCGGGCGCGCCAAAGATCTCCTCGAGGCGGCGCGTCCACACGTGGTGCAGCTCAACCACGCTTTCGTCGCCGGCCCGGCGCATCGCCCAACCCGGCCGGCCGCTGGACAGCTCTGCAAGCAGCGTCGCGCGCTTGGCCTCGACGCCCTGGGACTCGAGCAATCGCTCGATCTCACGGGCGGGAACCGGATGATAGAACACGCGCTGGCAGCGCGAGACGACCGTGGGCAGGACGACGAACGGGTTAAGGCTGGGGGTGGTCAGGACGATGACGCGGTGTGGATGCGGCTCCTCGAGCGTCTTCAGCAGCACGCCTTGATCCTGGTCGCGCAGGCGGCCGACGTTGGTGACCAGTGCGACGCGGCGGGATGCTACGGCCGGCTTCAGATTCAGGAACGCCTGCAGGGACAGCTCGTGGAACTCGGGCGGCTTGTCGGGCAGCAGGCGAATTTCATTGATCGAGAGCGGCTTGATGCGGTCGTCTTCCCAGTAGTCGGGGTGACGTGACAGCGGCGCCTCTGGCAGCAAGGCCGATGCGAGCGCACGGCCCGCGGTTGCCTTGCCAAGGCCCGATTCGCCGACGAATAGATAGGCATGGGCAAGGCGGTCGGTCTCGAGCTGCGCGCGCAGCTGGCGCAGCGCCTGGTCGTGGCCGACGACGCCGGGGAACGGGTCGGTCACGGCGCGCGGTGTGGCGCGGCCTGGGCGGCCCGGGTTTCCCGTTCCCGCTGCAACCTCTGGGCGCGACCCTGCAGCCACACCTCGCGGATGCGCTGCAGCGCGGTGATGTTGGTGACGACCGCGAGCAGAAAAACGATCCCGTAGAGCAGAGGCGGACCGGCGAGGAGCCCGATCACGGTCGCCACCACGCGCTCGGGGCGCTGGAACAGACCCGACTTGCAGGCGAAGCCTAGGCTCTGGGCGCGGGCTCGGACGTAGCTGACCAGAAACGATCCCGCGAGCGCCGTCAGCGTGGACAGGACCAGCCATTCCTGCAGGGGTGGGTCGATGGTGACGAAGTACGCGGTCAGACCGAGATAGACGGCGCCCTCCGAGTAGCGGTCGAGGGTGGAGTCTAGAAACGCTCCGTACGGATAGCTCGCCTTGGTGGTGCGGGCGAGCGCGCCGTCGAGGATGTCGCATGTGCCAGCGAAGATCAGAACCACCCCCGCCCATCTCAAGTGTCCGAACGCCGCCAGGCCCGCGGCCATGAAGGTGAGAGCCAACCCCACGACCGTGATCTGGTTGGGGGTCACTGGTGAGCGGCCGAGCGCCGACATCAGCGCCTCGGCGTGGCGCCGAACCCACGCCTCAAACCGCGTGGTGAACACCTGTCACCTCCAGCTCTCTGGCCGGCCGCGCGGCCATGTATTTGCGCGCCTCGTGGTAAACCTCGAGCACCTCGGTGGCGACCTTGTCCCACGAGTAGCGACGCGCTTTCTGCAGGGCGTAGTCGGCGAGCCTGCGGCGCAGCTCTTCATCCCGGGCGAGGATGACGAGCGACGCTGCGAGCTCGCGCCAGTTTTTGGGTGGCACGGTGATACTGTCGCGTCCAGGTTCGAGAACCGACATGTACCCGGGGACCTCGGTCGCGACGACCGGCAGCCCAGACGCCAGAGCCTCGAGCAGGACGATGCCGAAGCTCTCCGCACCCGTGGCCGGCGCACAGAAGATGTCGGCGCTGTTGAAGTAACGCGGTTTGACGCTGTCGGGCACGTAGCCGGCGACGATCACGTTGGGAAGCCGATGCCTGGCCACATACGACTCGACACGACCGCGCAGCGGTCCGTCCCCAACGATGATCAGGCGGACGTTCGGCACTCGCGAGTTCATGGCCCGGTAAGCGCGAAGGAGATCGCCCAGACCTTTGCGCTTCTCGAGCCGGCCGACAAAAAGGATGTTGAGGTTTTCGTCGCGCAGGTGGCGGATCGGCGCAAGCCCCGGCCTGTAGGTGTCGACGTCGATGCCGTTAGGGATCACTCGCATCGGGAACTCGGGGAAATAGCGAGTGACAAAATCACGCGCCGGCTCGCTGACCGCGATCGCGCGATGCAGGTGCGCCAGGTACGGCTGCAGGAGCGGCCGTCCGTAGTAGTAGCCCACATTAGATCGGGCGAAGGCATGGAACGTACCCACGTTGGCGGTCGGCGACATGCGAAGCATCGTCATCGGCAGGGCGGGCATCAGCGGCTCGTGGAAGTGCAGGACGTCGAAGCGTTCCTCGGCGATGATCGCCGCGACCCGGTTGGCGAGGTGAAAGCTCAGCGTGATACGCGCAACCGAATCGTTGACGGGGATTGCGATCGGCGTGCCGATGCGGTAGAACCGCGCGCTGTCGAAGTCAACGTCGGCGCGACTTGACGGCGCGAAGATCCGGCTCTCGTGACCGAGCTTCTGGAGTTGGACCGCGAGGTGGCGCACGTGATCGTTGACGCCACCCGCCGTGGCGAAGTCGTAAGGCGAGACCAAACCGACTTTCATCGTGAAACTCCGCGTCGAGTGAAGGCCGGATTCATTCCGGCCGTCACCCAGACGTCGCCGTTCCTCACGGCGAGCCGGCCCAGATCCGGTGCGGCACATGCCACTGCTCGGGGTGGCGCTGGATGAACTGCTCGATACGACGGAGAAGCTGCTCGGTCGCGCGCACCTGGTCGGCACGCGCGTTCCCTGTCGGCCGCGCGTACACCAGGGGCGCGCCTTCGGCCATGTAGGTGTCGTCCGGCAGGCGGTAGCAGCAAACCGGAAAAAGCGGCGTTCCGAGACGTAGGGCGATGGCTGCCGGGCCAAGCGGGATCGGCGCCAGCTTGCCGAAGAAAGGCATGAGGTATCCGGTACCGGCGATGTCGCGATCGATCGCGGTGATCACCATCTCCTGCTCGCGCAACGCCTGGAGGACCTTGCGGATCCCTCCGTGGTCGAGAGTCAGGACGCTGATCCCAAGCCGCGCCCTCGTGTCTCGATACCACTCGAAGAGAGTCCGTGGCTCCAGCTCCTCGGCGAAGAAGCTGACTGGCGCAAGGTTCGCCGACCAGATCGCCGCCACCTCTTCGTACGACCCCATGTGGCAGGACACGAGGAGGATCCCCTTGCCCAGAGCGCGCGCTTCTTCGAGGTATTCCCAACCCTGCACCTTGAGCCGAGGCCGCATCGCCTCGACCCGAGCCATCGGAAGCTGCATCAGGTCGGCGTAGGCCTTGGCGTGATTTCGAAAGTTCAACCACGAGATCCGGCGCAGAGCAATTCGATCGTGCTCCAGCTCCGGACATGCGACCTTCAGGTTGTACTCGAGACGCGGCCTCGCCAGGGGCGAAAACCACCAGGCGAAGCGCGCAGCCATGACCGCCAGCGCGTAAGCCCACGGACGCGGCATACGCTCCACCAGCGACTGGACCACCTTGAATGCTCGCCAGGTCCACTCGCCCATCCCTCAGCGGCTGAACATGGGACGGAATGCGTACCACTGATCAGGCCGCTCCTTGATGAAATCCTCGAACCGTTCGATCACGCGCTGCATCACGGCTTCCTTCGTTTCCCCATCGTTGACGGTGAGCGCGGGGTCGAGATGGATGTGATAACGGCCGGGCGCGGTGGCGAACTGACAGGCAGGCATCAGAGCGGCGCCCGTCTTGATCGCAAAGGCGGCCGGCCCGCCGGGCACGATTGCACGCCGGCCGAAGAAGCGAACGCTCACGCCGGGACCTTGCTCGAGGTCGCAGAGCAGGGCAACGATCCGATTCGCGTGCAGCGCATTGGTGATCGCGCGGACCGCTGACCGGCCCAGCGTGATGACGTCGAGCCCGAATCGCTGGCGCGTTCCGACGACCGCATCGTTCAAGCTGCCGGGAAAACGGTCGGCGACAGCAGAGATGCGGTACCCGAGCGCGCCGGCATACGAGCCCGCCATGTCCCATGAGCCCATGTGCGGCACGGCCATGATCACGCCGCGGCCGCGTGAGATCGCGGCATCGAGCTGGTCGCGGCTGTCCACCGAAACGCGTGCCATCAGCTCGGCCGGCGAGAGGCTGCCGAGGAGGAGGAAGTCCATCAGCATGCGCCCATAATTCTGAAAGGCGTGCCGGGCGACGCGGGCCACCTCGGGGTCGTCGCGCTGCCGGCCCAGCGCCGCGCCGTAGTTGTCCAGCGCCGCTCTGCGCTGCGCCGCGCTCAGCCAGAACCAGGCCGTGCCGCCCGGCGCGGCGGCAGCATGGCGCAGCCAGAGTGGCATCGCGCGCAGCGCGCGCGCACCGATCTCGTAACTAGCGCCGAGCAGCTGCCGCGGTTTTCGTCCGGGCGACGCGGCGGTCGCGCCCGTCGCGCCCATTGACGCCCGCCTTATCACCCTCGATGAATTCCTCCACCAAACGCCTGGCGTCGTTGTCGCTGTACTGCACCGGCGGTGATTTCATGAAGTAAGAGCTGGGCCCCTCGAGCGCGCCCCCGATGCCGCGGTCCAGCGCCAGCTTGGCGCAGCGCACGGCGTCGATGACGATGCCCGCCGAGTTGGGCGAGTCGACGACCTCGAGCTTGAGCTCGAGGTTCAGAGGCACGTCGCCAAACGAGCGTCCCTCGAGCCGGATGTACGCCCACTTGCGGTCGTTCAGCCATGGCACGTAGTCGGAAGGTCCGATGTGGACGTTGTCCTTGCCGATGTCGTAGTCGAGCTGCGAGGTGACGGATCGGGTCTTCGAGATCTTCTTCGACATGAGACGCTCGCGCTCGAGCATGTTCAGAAAGTCGGTGTTGCCTCCGAAGTTCAGCTGATACGTGCGTTCGAGCCTGACGCCTCGATCTCGCATCAGGCGTGTGAGCACGCGGTGCACGATGGTCGCGCCGACCTGCGACTTGATGTCGTCGCCGATGATGGGCAGACCCTTGTCGAGGAAGCGCTTCTGCCAGTAAGGCTCGCGCGCAATGAAGACGGGGATGCAGTTGACGAAACCCACGCCGGCGGTCAGCGCCTGCTCGACATACCACTTGGTCGCCTCTTCGGAGCCGACCGGGAGATAGCTCACGACGACGTGCGCCTTGGTCTTCTTCAAGATGCCGACCACGTCGGAGGTCTCTCCGGGGGCTTTCTGCACGATGTCGGAGAGGTACTTGCCGATACCGTCGTGGGTCATTCCGCGCTGGACCTTGACGCCGGTCCTGGGCACTCCGGCGAACTTCACGGTGTTGTTGGGTTTTGCGAAGATCGCCTCCGACAGGTCGAGGCCGACCTTGTTCTTGTCGATGTCAAAGGCCGCGACGAACTCGATGTCACGTATGTGGTAGCCGCCGAGGTTGACATGCATCAAACCCGGCACCGAGTCTTTCGGCGAGGCGTTGCGGTAGTAGTGCACGCCCTGGACAAGCGAAGAGGCGCAGTTGCCCACACCGACGATGGCAACGCGAACCTTCTTGTCATTGCCCTGGCGATTACCGTTCCGGTGATTGGGGCTCATGCGCCCACCTCCTGACGTACTTTGGGTTTCCCGATCTGAGCCGGGGTGATGCCCAGCATCTCGTCCAGACGCTCGCGGTAGCGCCGGATGTTGTCCAGGTCCAGCGAGCAGTAGACCTGCCGGCCTTCGCGCCGCGTCCTGATCACCCCGCCCAGACGCAGCATCCGCAGGTGCCAGGAGATGCGCGGCTGGCTCATGTGGAGATACTCGGCAAGGTCGTTGACGTTCACCTCGCCGGCCTGCGCCAGGCGCTCGAGGATGCGCAGGCGAGTGGGGTTGGCGAAGGCCAGGAAGTGGTCTGGCAGCTCTTTTCCGGGTTTCGGGAGAAACATAAAGGTTGCTTTATGTTCAGTCTAAAGCATAAAGGCTGCGTTATGTGTCGAGGTCTCGGACCCGGACGGTGAGGGTTGCCAGAGCGACCATCAACCATCGCTGCGTCTGAACAGGCGTTTTTGCACGGCGGAGTGTAGTGGGGCCGCCGCGGACCGGTTTAGCTGGAGCGGCGGACCAGTTCCAGGAACTCGGCGCGGGTGCGTGGGTCTCGGCGGAACGTGCCGAGCATGCAGGAGGTCATCATGCGACCGCCCGGCGTCTCGACGCCCCTCATCTCCATGCACAGGTGCCTCGCCTCCACCACCACGCCCACGCCCCTGGGCGCAAGACCGGCGTTGAGCGCCTCGGCGACCTCTCGGGTCAGCTGCTCCTGGATCTGCAGCCGGTGCGAGAAAACTTCCACCAGACGTGGGATCTTGCTCAGCCCGACGACCTTGCCTTTGGGGAGATACCCGACGTGCACCTCCCCGAAGAACGGCAGCATATGGTGCTCGCAGAGGCTGTAGAACGGAATGTCCTTGACCACGACCATCTCGTCGTAGTCCTGGTCGAAGACGGCGTCGGCGATGACGTCTTCGGGCTTGACCCCATAGCCGTCGGTCAGCTCCCGCAGGGCACGTGACACGCGGTCCGGCGTCGCCTTGAGGCCCTGCCGCGCCGGATCCTCACCCAGCTCGAGAAGCAAAGACTCGACGAGCTCGGCGATTGGATCACCCGGCTTGGGTTTAGGCGTGGCCACGGTTGCTCACACAATTTACGTGGTGGATGCCATCGCTGCCGCGCAGGCGCTCTCCGAGATCGGATATCTCCTCCGTCAGCAGGAAAAGGAGAGATTTCGCGCCAAGGCGTTCTCCATGGCGTCGTGGTCGATCGCCCTGCAGCGTCCGGACCTCGCGGCGCTACAGCGGTCGGAGGCCCTGACCTCGATCGAGGGCGTGGGCGAGGGCATCGCCAGAGTGCTCTCGGACCTGATCAAGAACGGCGAGAGCCGCTACCTGAACCGGCTGCGCGAGCAGATGGAGCAGCCGGCCCGCAACGACGAGTCGGACCTCGACTTCGCCGAGTACCGGGGCGACATTCACTCGCATACGGATTGGAGCGACGGCCGGGCGACCATGCTCGAGATGGCGGAAGGGGCGCGGGCGATGGGCTACACCTACGTGGGGATCACCGACCACTCGCCACGCATCACGGTAGTGCACGGTCTCAACGCCGAGCGCCTGGTCGCGCAGTCGCAGCAGATGGCGGAAGTGCAGAGGCAGGTCGATGGGCTGACGCTGCTGCAGGGCATCGAGGTCGACATCCTCGAGGATGGCGCGCTCGATCTTCCTGACGCCGTGCTCGAGATCCTCGACGTCGTCATCGCTTCACCGCACGTCAAATTGCGCCAGGAGCCGGCCGCGATGACCGAGCGCATGATGCGCGCGGTCGCGAATCGCCACGTCGATGTGATCGGCCATCCCACCGGCCGGCGCCCCGGCTCCCGCGAAGGCGCGACCTACGACTTCGAGACCGTCTTCAAGGAAGCCGCCAAGCAAGGTGTTGCCCTCGAGATCGACTGCGACCCGGCGCGGATGGACCTGTCGCCCGAGATGGCCCGACTCGCTTGCGAGCTCGGCTGTGACTTCGTGGTCGACGCCGACGCCCACGCACCCACGGAGTTCGCTTACGTGCCGATGGCGCTCTGGATGGCGCGGAGGGCGGGGATTCCGAAGGAGCGAATCCGGAACTTTTGGCCGGAATGGAATTGACGGCCAACGCAAAATGATGTCAAATTGCATTCGTGGCCCGAGCGACGACCATCCGCCTGACCGACGAGGTTTTCGCCAGGCTCGACCAGGCGTCGGCGCGTACCGGGATGCCGGTCAACTCGATCGTGATCGCCGCATGCCTCGAGTGGATGCAGAGACACGCCTCGGAGCCGTTCAGCCCCCAGGATGTTTTCAGCCCACCGGTGGCCGGCCCCCCTCGCTGGGCGACCATCCGCCGAGCGGTCGTCGAGACGGTCGCCGGCCGCGCCCGCGGCCCGATGTATCCGTTCGAGCGTTTCACCGCCACCGCCCAGGGAATGCTGACTGCGGCGCAGAACGAAGCCCTGAAGAGCGGCTTTACCTACATCGGCACAGAGCACCTGTTGCTGGCGGCCTTCGCGGACGCGACATCGCACTCCGCGATGATGCTTGCCACGCTAGGCGTGCATGAGCAGACCGTCCGCTCGCTGCTGGAAAAGGCGCTGCGCGGCAAAAAGCCGCCCGGCAACCCGAGGATCGTTCCGACCTCGCGCGTGAAAAGAGTGATCGAGCTGGCGTTCAAGCTCTGCAGCGCAGCGGGGGATCCACTCGTCAGCACCGGCCACATCCTGCTGGCGCTCGCCTCAGAGGGCCAGGGGATCGCCGCCCACGTGCTGACAGACGCGGGCGTGCCCGCCGACCGCGTCGCTGCAGCGATGGAGGAGTTCAGCGGGCCCGAAACCTGAGACGGCTACGATCTCGATCGATGGCTGAGCTCGGGATCATGATCGAGGGCCAGGAAGGCCTCAACTGGGAGCGCTGGCGCCGCATCTGCGCCGACACCGAGCGCCTTGGCTTCGTGTCCCTGCGCCGGAGCGATCACATGATCTCGCTAATGGGCGACGCCGACCGGGACTGCATCGAGTGCTGGGAGTCTCTCGCCCTCACCGCGGAATGGACGAAGAAGATCGAGTTCGGTCCCATGGTCACCCCGATGACATTCCGGCTCGCGGCGGTCCTGGCGAAGATTGCCGCCTCGGTCGACGCCCTTTCCGGTGGCCGCCTCCTGCTCGGCGTCGGCGCGGGCTGGAACGAAAACGAGCACTCGGTCTTCGGCATCCCGTTCTTCAGCGAGAAGGAGCGCTTCGAGAAGCTGGAGCGCGGGATCGAGACGATGCGCGACATCTGGAAGAAGACGAGCCCGAAGCCGGCGCGGAATCCGATTCCACTGTTGATCGGCGGCAAGGGGTCGAAACGGACGCTGCCTCTCGTCGCCCGTGAGGCGGCGGAGTGGAACTTCTCCCGGCTCGACCCCGAGATGTTTCGCGATCGGCGCGAGGCGCTGGATCATTGCTGCCGTGAGGTCGGTCGCGACCCGGCCACGATTCGCCGCTCGATGATGTGCAGCTACCTGATCGGCCGGGACCGCTCGGACCTGCTCGAACGTGCTTCGCAGATGCGCGAGGTCATCCCGTCGATGAAACCGATGAGCCCCGAAGAGGTGCTCGACAACATGAAGGGCAGGTGGCTGGCGGGCACGCCAGAGGAGATCGCCGAGCGGATCCGGGAGCTGAGCCGGCTTGGCATCGATCTGTTCATGCTCCAGCATTTCCTGCTCGACGATTCCGACGGTCTCGAGCTTTTGGCCAAGGAAGTCCTGCCCGCCGTCGCCTAAGCTGCTCCCGTGGACTTTGAGCTCAGCGGATCAGAACGAGCGTTTCGCGACGAGGTCAGGGCATGGCTGAAGGCCAACGCACCCAGCGACAGGGACGGCGACGGCGACCTGAAGGCGTTCATCGACCGGCGCCGCGAGTGGCAGAGGAAGCTGCACGAAGCGGGCTATGTGGGCATCACCTGGCCCAAAGAGTTCGGCGGGCGCGGCGGCAGCTTCATGGACCAGCTGATCTTCAATGACGAGATGATCCTCGCTCACGCCCCCGAGCCCATCAACGTCATCGGCCTCGGCATGGGCGGGCCGGTCGTGATCGCGCACGGCACCCAGGAGCAGAAGAAGCGCTACCTGCCGCCGCTGCTCTCGGCGCAAGAGATATGGTGCCAGGGCTTCAGCGAGCCGAACGCCGGCAGCGACCTCTCAGGCCTGCAGACCCGAGCCGAGGACCAAGGCGATCACTATCTCGTCAACGGGCAGAAGGTCTGGACGACGCTGGCCCACGTCGCGAAGTGGTGCATGCTGGTCGCCCGCGAGCGGAAGGAGGCGAATCCACGCGAAGGCCTCACCTATCTGCTCGTGGACATGGAAAGCCCCGGCGTGGAGGTCAGGCCGCTGGTCCAGATCACCGGCGACGCGGAGTTCAACGAGATCTTCTTCAAGGACGTCAAGGTTTCGAAGTCGCAGATCCTCGGTGAGCCCGGGAATGGGTGGGCGGTCGCGATGACGACCCTGCTCCACGAGCGCGGCACGCTCGGGCTCGCGCTCGCGACGCGGGCTCAGATCACCGCCTCCGAGCTCGCCGAGCATGCACGCAAGCTCGGGCGCGGCTCCGACCCTCTGGTTCGGCAGAAGATCGCGCAGCACACGATCGAGGCTCGCGCGCTGCAGCTCAACGGCTACCGGGCCGTGACCGCGGTGAAGCGAAGCGGGATTCCGGGGCCTGAGGGCTCGATCCTCAAGCTCATGTGGTCCGAGCTCAACCAGCGGATGACCGAAACCGCGATGGACATCGCCGGCCCGGCGTCGCAAGTTAAGGACGGCGACGGTTGGAAGTACCAGTTCCTGCGCTCGCGCGCCAACACGATCGAAGCTGGAACCTCCGAGGTTTTGCGCAACATCCTCGCCGAGAGAGTGCTGGGCCTGCCCCGCTCTCGGTAGACTCGGTTCAGTGACCGCAGTCGCCTCCAAGGCGGCCGGCGCAACCGCGACGAAGGGCATCAACCATGGCGTGATGACCGTCTTCGCCGGTCTGATGCTCGGCTCGCTGATCGCCTCCCTCAACATGACGCTGGTCGCGCCCGCGCTGCCCACGATCGTGGCGGAGCTGGGCGGGCTGGCCGACTACAGCTGGATCCCGATCTCGGCCATGCTGGCCTCGACCATCGTCACGCCGGTCGCGGGCAAGCTGTCCGACGTCTACGGCCGCAAACCTCTCTACATGACCGGGATCGTCGTCTTCGCAGTCGGCTCAGCGCTGTCCGGCCTCGCGCCCAACTTCTGGTTTCTGGTCTTCGCGCGATTTGTCCAGGGCGCCGGGATGGGCTTCATCATGCCCCTCTCGCAAGCGATCATCGGCGACATCATCTCGCCGCGCGAACGCGGGAAATATCAGGGCATGATGGGCGCATCTTTCGGCCTGGCGTCGATCGTCGGCCCCGCGGCCGGCGGATTCATCACCGATCACTTCACGTGGCGATGGCTGTTCTTCGTCAATCTCCCAATCGCGGTTCTGACACTGGTCGTCATCTGGTTTTTCATGCACGTCCCCAATGAGCGGCGCAAGCATGCCATTGACGTCTGGGGCAGCGTGACCCTGTCGCTCGGGATCGCCGCGACCCTGCTCGCCACGGTGTGGGGCGGGGTGCAGTACCCGTGGAGCTCGTGGCAGATTGTCGGCCTGTATTCGGCCGCGGGAGTGCTGCTCGCCGCCTTCGTATGGATCGAGATGCACGCGCCTGAACCCGTGCTGCCCCTCAGGCTCTGGGCGAGCACCGTCTTCACCTTCTCGAACATCGCCAGCGTCGGGGTGGCGATGTCGATGTTCGGCGCCATCTTCTTCCTACCGGTGTTCGTGCAGGGCGTGGTCGGCAACAGCGTTACGAACTCCGGCGCGATCCTCGTGCCGATGCTCGTGGCGATGATCGTCACGAGCGTGGTCGGTGGGCAGCTCATATCCCGCACCGGACGCTACAAGGGACAGCTGCTCCTGGGGCTTGCGATGATGGGCGTCGGGTACTACCTGCTCTCGACCTTCAACGTCAACACAAGCAACCAGCAGGTGATCGTGGCGATGATCCTGCTCGGTCTTGGACTCGGCGCCTGCATGCAGACCTACGTCCTTGTGGTGCAGAACTCTGTCAGCCGCCAGGACATGGCCGTGGCCACATCCGCGACGCAGCTGTCGCGCTCGATCGGAGCGGCGATCGGGCTGGCCATCCTCGGAACCCTTCTAACCCAGGGCATGGCGAGCTCGATGGCCCGATACTTGCCCGCCTCGGCGCTGCAGAGACTCCAGTCGTCAGGCGGTGGCGCGACGGCGACCGCGGTGTTCGACCCCGCGAAGCTGGCGAACCTGCCGCCGGCGATCGAGCTGGGCATCCGGCATGGGCTCGCGGATGCCCTCCATCCGGTCTTTCTGGCCGGGGTCCCGATCATCGCCATCGCCTTCGTGGCGACCCTGTTCATCAAAGAGCTTCCGCTTCGCCAGACGGCTCACGTGACCGCCGGCCGACAGGCCCCCGCAGCGACCGAAAACTCACCTTTGAGCTGATAGCGGCTTGTCTTGCGGCGGCACGCAAGCCAGAATTCCGCTCGTGAATCAGGTGTCCGGCCGCGAACGGCTCGTCTGGTCCTTCTGGGCGGCGGCCGCCATCGCGGCGGTGGGAGGCGTGCTGCCCCTGCTGTTCGCCGGGACCGCGAGCCGGATGGCAACCGTGGCCATTCCGTTCGCAATCGGCGCCGCAGCGCTCGCAGCGTGTGGATTCCTGCACGGCCAGGGACGCGTCGTGTCCGCCGCCCTCTACTTCCTCGCCGGCCTCGCGCTCGTGTACGGGATTCTGGCGATGTTTGCGATCCCGCTCGAGCTGGCGGTCCTAGGCACCTGCGACCCTTCGCCGGCGCCGTGCGTCAGCGGCTTTGGGCGCCCACTGACCGTGGGCGAGAACACCGGCATGGGTTTTGCCGCAGGGTTCGGACTGGCCGCGCTGTTCATCGGCTTCTTCGGCTTGATGGTGGTCTTCCGGAAACCGCTGCTGCCGCCTTCTGTCCCGTCGGCGAGAAAAATGCCGCCGGTCGGGAGCGCCGGGCCCGCGCCGGCTGTGGCGCAAGCTCCACGTAACGGCTCCGCACCGGAGGCGGTCGAGGACGAGCCCGAGCTGCCGGCGCACGAAGAGGAGGAGGTCCCGGAGCTGCCTCCGCACGAGTCAGATCCTCCCACCGCCTAGACTGCCTCTCCGTGGATTTCGCATTCTCCGAAGAGCAGGAGATGCTTCGCCGCTCGGCGCGCGAGTTCCTGGCCAAGGAATGCAGCCCGAAGATCGTACGCAGGCTGATGGAGGGCGGCGACGGCTACGATCCGGCGCTCTGGAAGAAGATCACAGACCTCGGGTGGACCGCGTTGGGGATCCCTGAGGCATACGGCGGGGTCGGTACGTTCCTGGACCTGATCGTGGTCCTCGAGGAGGCGGGAAGAGCGCTGCTGCCGGGCCCTTTCTTCTCGACCATGGCCCTTGCGGTCCCGGTGCTGATCGAAGCGGGCACCGAGGTTCAAAAGAAGGAGGCGCTCAACGCCATCGCGGTGGGTTCCGCTCGGGCTACCCTTGCCTTCACGGAGCCGTCCGGCAGGTGGGACGCAGGCGGCATCGGCCTCAAGGCCACGCAAGCCGGCGGCGGTTGGCGGCTCGACGGCGTCAAGCTGTTCGTCCCTGACGCGGAGCGGGCTGACTACACGGTCGTGGTGGCGCGCACACGCGGTGAAGGCGAGGATGGCATCACGCTCTTCCTGGTCAAGGGCAAGCCGGCCGGGATGAGCGTTAGGCCGCTCGAGACCCTCGATATGACGCGGCGGTGGAGCGAAGTTCGCTTCGACGGCGTTCAGCTCGACGCCGAGACGATGATGGGAGCGCCCGGCAAGGCGTGGCCGCGCCTGAAGCGCGCTCTCGAATGGGCGACGGCGGCGCTGTGCGCGGAGATGGTGGGCGGGGTGCAAAAGGTCCTCGAGACTTCAACCGAGTATGCGAAGACACGGCACCAGTTCGGCAAACCGATCGGCATCTACCAGGCCGTCTCGCACAAGCTCGCGGACATGCTCGTGCTGTCCGAGAGCGGACGCTCAGCAACCTACTACGCGGCATGGGCGGTCGACGCCGACGCCAGCGACCGCGCGCTGGCCTCGTCGATGGCGAAGGCATATGTGTCGGACGCGTATCGCAAGGTCGCAGGCGACGGTATCCAGGTGCACGGCGGCATCGGCTTCACCTGGGAGCACGACATGCATTTGTACTTCAAGCGCGCGAAATCATCGGAAGTGACGCTCGGTGACGCGACCTATCATCGCGAGCTCGTCGCGCAAGCTCTCGACCTCTAGGCGCGCGCCCTTGCTTGCCTGGGTGCTGCTGGGGGCGGCAATCGCAACCGAGGTGGTGGGCACTTTGGCCCTGCGTGGATCCCACGGCTTCACCCAGCTCGTGCCGTCGATCATCACGGTGATCGGCTACGTGGCCAGCTTTATCTTGCTCGCGATCGTGCTCAAGTCGCTGCCGGTCGGGATCGTCTACGCGATCTGGTCGGCGATCGGAATCGCGCTCGTGGCGGTCTTTGGCAAGCTGATCTTCGACGACCCTGTGCCACCGCTGGCGATCGCCGGCATGGTGCTGATCGTCGGCGGGGTCGTACTGGTCAGCGCTTCAGGAGCGAAGACGCACTAGCCGCGCACAGTACCGACGAATGCGCCGGTGAGCCGGAGCGAGACGACGGTCGCGCGGTCATCAAGGCTCACGTAACCGAGCGTCAACGGCGGCTGCTGCAGCGGATCTGCGTGCACCTCGCCGATAGCGGTCCGCGAGTTGAGCCATGCGTACGCGAAGAATCCCGGACCAAGCGTGGTCGAGGTGCCATCGCTATTGAACACGAGCTCGCCGCCGGAAAGGCCGGAGCAGCACATCACCACGCTCTGACCGTCGGGCGAAAGTTCGGGGTTGGACGTACCGCCCGTCGCCGTGAAGTGCCAAGCCTCGGTTCCATCCGCGCGGCGAACGCTCACCGGCACGGCGACCTGCTGCTGCGCGGTCCCGGCGTTGGTCGTGATGCCGTCCTTGGTGCAGACGAACGATCCGTTCTGGTTCGAATCCCAGACCAGGCACTTGCTCGGCTCCGAGAAGGCCGTGCCCGGCTGGAGGGTCGCTGCGTCGACCCTGACCTTGACGCCGAGGGTCGAGCCTGGGCCGCCACCCTGAGATGCCCAGACAGTTGGGTACGTGCCGATCGGACCGACCGAATCCCAACCGGTCAGGGCCAGCACGCTTTGCGGCTTGGTCCAGGTCTGGTGGTAGACGAGCTGCGCGGCCCCGCCGTTGGAGGCGGAGTAGGCGTCGAAGCTGAACGTGCCGCTGGCCGAGCCATTGCATGCGAACGGGTCCGTCGGGATGGTGTAAACGGTGCCCAACAGCTTGCTGCCGTCCGGGCTGACCGCGAACGAAAGCATCTGCTGCGTCGACGTCATCGGGAACGTCGCGGCCGTCGCGACCGTCCCGTCGACGGCAAGGCTGCGCACGACCCCCGTGGCATCGGCGAAAAAGACCTTGCCCGCCGCGACGTGCGCTGACGGGGGAAGAACCGCGCCGATACAGGAAAGAGCCGGCGATGGCATGGGTGCGAACGTGGCGCTGGCACGCTCACGGCCGTCGAGGCCGGCGATCGCGACCGTGTTGTACGTCCACGCGTTGGCCGTGCCCTTGGCTTCCAGCACCGCGAACAGCAGCGGTGAGGGCGAGGTCTGCGAGGTCGGGCTTGGTGACCCGACCGCGGAGCTCGGATTCCCTTGCGCCTGACCGCATGCCGCGACCACGAGAACGACCGCGGCGATCCAAAACGGTCTCATAGTCATTGTTCTCTTACCCAGACGATCACGCACCACTGGTAACAAAGTCAGCAACTTTTGGTGGCGATCTGGCCGCGCGCCACGGCCATCAAGAGGAGGGCGGCGGCCGTGACACTTGCTTTCATGTCAGCCACAACGCTGGCCCTGGGAATTGGTTATCAGCCTGAGGCAAGAAGCCTGAAGACCACCAGGCCGAACAGCACGCAGGAAGGGATGACGAGCGCGCGGTAGAGAGCCCAGTAGCCCGACCAGGCCTCTCTCAGCCGGTCGAGCCTTCGTCCCGAGCCGAAGGCGAGCGACCAGTAGACCGGGAGCGCGGAGCCGGTGTTCAGCGCCAGCGCGAGCACCGCTGCTCCCCCTGCACCCGCGAGCCAGGGCTGGAGCGCGCCGGAACCGCCGAAGCCCGCCTGGACCCCCCACAGGGCGCCGGCGGTCACCAGCGTGAGGATCGCCGGCAGTCCCAGCAGGAAGAACGCGGCAAAGCTCACGATGACCATGAGCAGCATCAAAGCCAGCGTCGCGACGACACCCGCCAGTCCCGCGGCGGCCACGGTGATCCCGCTATCGGAGCGCGCGGGTTGAGGATCGGGCTGCGAGGAGACCAGCTGAGGATCGACCGGCTGCAGGTCCACCGATGCGCGGACGTCCGACCAGGAGGTCCAGTGCGCCGTCGCGCTCACGGTCTCGGCGATGCCTGCCGGCACGGCCGCCAGCAGCACGCCCGCGGCGATCGCGGCGGCGTTGCGACGGACGATTCCCAGCTGGAACCAGACACGCCGCCGCCTCCGGCCCACGCCCGTCTCCATCAGACGCTCGCGGTCGAACGTCGCGCCGCAGATCACGGTCAGCCCGAGGCAAGCCGCGATGGGCAGGGCGAGAAACGCCGGCGCGAACGGCGCGCGAAAGACGAAGAGCGCGAGCGGAACGTCCGCGACCGCGGCTGAGACCGGCGAGAGCAGGAACGACCATGCGCCGCCCGCCGCGCCCTCGCGCGGGAACAGCATGAACCCGAGCATGCGACCCATCGCGGCCCAGTACGCGGTGACCGCCGCGACGAACGCGAACACCGGCAGCAGTTCCCAGGGCGCCGGCTCGCCGAAGAAGCTCAGGAGCGCCATGCCCGCGGCCATCCAGAAAGTCACCCAGACCCCGCTCACGGCCACGCCGGGGAGCACTTCCAGCCATACGAGCGAGGGGTCGTCGAGCGGCGTGTAGAGCAGCACCTCGAGAGAGCCCTGCGCCTTCTCCCACCAGATCCCGATCGAGCTCTTGATCGATTCGAGCAGCGCGAAGGACATGAAGAAGAGGGGGCAGGAGCAGGCCCGCCTGAAGCGCGGCACCGCCCGCAAACCGGGCCGCAACCTGGCCGGCCGGGCCGGGAAGCTGGCCGAACAAAGATGTGCCCGCGACGAGAAGGAGGACGAACGCGTTGAGGTACATCACCCAGCTGAGGTCGCCGCGACGCCACCAGGAGCTCACATAGAAAGGAAGCGCGTGACCGAGCAGCCGGCCCTGGGAGCGGATCGAGGCGAAGAGGCGACCCGCACCGATGCCCGAGGGCAGTCGCGCAGCAAGCGTCGGCAGGGGCTCTGCCATCGGTTCTGACATCGCAGAGAGGTAAACCGACTCGAGGCTCGGCTGTGTTTCGACCAGCTCGTGGAAGGCCGCGCCTTGCTCGGCCAGCCGGGTCTGGAGCGCCGCCGCGAAGTCGGCGCGCTCGCTGGGTTGTGCGTCCCAGTCCAGGGCGTAGGTGAGACGGTCGCCGTCGAATGTGTGGCTCAACGCGTGCTCGGCGAGCCAGCCCTCGACCGGCTCTGGATCGGTGGGTGCGTGCGCCAGGTGGGCGGTGTAGAGCCTCCCCCCACCTGCCTTCCGCCTGAGCTCGTGGGGCGTCCCCGAGGTGACGATCACGCCTTGCCGCATGATCGCGATCCGATCGGCGATGAGCTCAGCCTCGCTGAGGATGTGAGTGGTGATGATCAGCGCCGCACAGCGCTCACGTTGCTCGCCGAGATAGCGGCGCATCTCGGCGGCGGCGACTGGATCGAGACCCGCTGTCGGTTCGTCGCAGAAGATCCAGTCCGGCTCGTGCAGCGTGGCGCGGATCAGGGCGACCTTCTGCGCCATGCCACGCGAGTAAGCGGCGAGCACGGTGTCGCGACGATCGGCGAGTTCGAACCGCTCCAGCAGGTGCGCTATCCGCTCGCGTCGCACCGCGGGCGGGACGCCGTAGAGAAAGCCGAAGTGATCGAGGTACTCGGTCGCCGTGTTGCGTCCGTAGAGCCTCGCCTGGTCCGGCACCACCCCGAGCCTGGCGCGAATGGCATCGAGGTTGTCGGGGACGCGAAGTCCATCTAGCTCGATGACACCGGTGTCGGGACGAAGGATCCCGCCGAGGCAGCGCAGCGTGGTCGATTTGCCGGCCCCGTTCTGCCCGAGAAGGACGAGAATCTCTCCTCGCTCGACGTGAAGGTCGACGCCCGCGACCGCGTGCACGTCGCTGAAGCTCTTGTGAAGGCCCTCGACCCGGATCACCTCGATGAACTCTGGGCTAAATCTTCTCGAATGAGTCCACGGAAACGACGAAGACGGTCGCGCCGCCGACCTGGACCTCGACTGGAAAGGCCATGAAGAACTCTCCAGGTTCGGCCATCGGCGGCACCGGGGTCAGATAGCGGCTCCGCTCGTGACAGTTGTCGTGGATGACGCTGAGCGCCTCCTGGACCTGGGCGTCGTCGACGCCGACGAGCAGAGTGGCGTTTCCCTGCTGCAGAAATCCGCCGCTCGACGATACGCGTGTGGAGCTGATTCCCTTGTCGCTCAGGGCGGCGACGGTGCGCTGCGCATCCTCGCCCTGGACGACGGCGATGATGAGCTTCAATCCATCATCCCTTCGAGCAGCGGCTCGAGGCGATCGCGGACCTCGAGGTGGATCTTGTCGCGCGACCCGGTGGCGTCGAGCCGTACAAAACGTTTCGGATCCGCGGCGGCCAGACGGCCGTAGGCCTCCGCGACCTTGCGATGAAACTCGATCGATTCTCGCTCCATCCGGTCCTTGCTCTTGCCGGCCCCCTCATGCCGGCCGAGGCCTGCCTCGACCGGGCCCTCGAGAAGAAAGGTGATGTCCGGGTGAGGGAAGGTCGACGGCCATACGGTCGGCACTCCTCGTCCGCCCCCCTGGTAGGCAAGCGTCGAGTCGTGATAGCGGTCGGCGATCACCACCTGGCCGTGGGCGAGCGCGGGCGTGATGACCTCGGCGATCAGCTGCCGGCGGGCCGCCATGAAAAGGTACATCTCCGCTTCAGCGTCGATGTCCAACCCCTTGTACAGGAGGACGTCGCGGATCTGCTCACTCAGCTCGGTGCCGCCTGGCTCGCGCACCAGGACCGGGTCACGCCGCTGCAGCCACTCGGCCAGAAGCTCGGCCTGAGTGGTCTTGCCCGAGCCCTCGGTGCCTTCGAACGTGATGAACAGGCCGCGCTTCGCCATCCGTGCGCGGGAAGTCTAGGCGGGTTGCTCCGGAGTGGGAGTGATGCGCAGCCGGCGCTGGGGTTCCTTGCCAGTGCTGCGGGCGGACAGCTCGTTCTCCGCGACAAGCTGGTGCTGCAGCCGGCGTAGGTAAGCGTTCTGGGGCGAGATCTCGACCGGGCGGAGCGTCGTCTTCACCTGCCGGATCGCAGCCGCCGCCTCGGCGAGGGCGCGGGTCGTCGCCTCGTCCTGCTTCTCGACGCCATAGATCCTCGACAGCGCATCGCGCACCTGGCTGACCGAGTTGCTCTTGAGGATGTGGATCGGCAGGCCCCGGCTCTCCGCCTGACGCAGGCTGTCCGGGCGGCGGCGGTAGTGGTTCTTCAGCGTCAGCACGGCACCCGCGCCATCGAGGTTCCCAAGCACACGCACCGGCAGCTCGAGCTCGCGGATCGACTGCTCGACGTGATGCCGGCTGACGCCGTACGGGAAGATGCCCAACGGCTTGCTCGACGAGGGGGAAATGGGTGGCGGCTCGGACGCGACCACGACCGGTACGTCGACGTTCGAGATCACGCGGCCCTCACGCGTCCGGACGCGGATCTTAGGCGTCTGCATCGGTCCGCGCAGGGCGGTGTCGACCACATCGGCAAGCGGCATATGGATCGCCACCCGATCGCGATCCTGGATCTCGACGAGCACGTCGAACGTCGGAGGCGCCTTGCGCTCGAGCACCGATTTCTGCGTACCGCGCCGGCGGGCCTCTTCGTCCGAGAGAGTGACGCTCTGGATGCCGCCGAGCAGGTCGTTGAGGGTCGGGTTGACGAGCAGGTTTTCCAGCGTCTGTCCGTGCGCGGTCGCGATCAGCTGCACGCCACGCTCGGCGATAGTGCGGGCGGCGGCTGCCTCCAGCTCGGTGCCGATCTCATCGATGACGATGACCTCGGGCATGTGGTTCTCGACCGCCTCGATCATCACCGCATGCTGCAGCAGCGGAGTCTTCACCTGCATGCGCCGCGCGCGGCCTATCCCGGGGTGCGGAATGTCACCGTCGCCGCCGATCTCGTTGGACGTGTCGACGATCACCACGCGCTTGCGCAGCTCGTCGGCGAGCAGGCGCGCGCACTCGCGCAGCATGGTCGTCTTGCCGATGCCTGGCCGGCCGAGCAAGAGAATGCTCTGACCGCTGACGACGATGTCGCGGATGATCTCCCCTGTTCCGGTGACCGCGCGCCCGACGCGCATGGTCAGGCCGACGATGCGACCTGAGCGATTGCGAATCGCGGAGACGCGATGCAGCGTGCGCTCGATTCCAGCGCGGTTGTCGTCGCCGAACTGACCAACGTTGTTGGCGACGTGGTCGAGGTCCGACGCCGAGACCGGGTGGTCGCCGAGCAGGACCTCTCGTCCGGGAACGCGCGCTTCGGGCTCGCGGCCCAGATCAAGGACGATCTCGAGCAGCTCACCGGGGTCGGTGCGCTCATGCAGCGCCCTCGCGAGATCCGGCGGCAGAGCGCGGGCAAGGAGCTCGATCTCCTCGTCCCAGTGGGACACTCTTGGTTGTCTTTCAGCGCTCATCCGAATGAGGGCACCAGGCCTTTCTCGCGGACCGGCTTCGGCACCCGGACCGCCAGCTCTTTGACCAACAGCAGCTGCGTCAGCAGGACGCTGAACCCACGCCCTCGCAGGGCGTCGATCATGTGCGAATCATAGTGACGGAGGCTCGACCAGGCAGGTGCGTCTGATCCACCCAGCAGCGAGATTCCGAAGTCCGCCAGCTCGACCGTCAAGGGTCCCTCAGGGAGCGCCATGAACTGCAGCGTGGCCGGCCGTGCCTCCCCACCCCGCTGCATGCGGACCCAGCCGACGACCTCCACGCGGTCGACAACATTGCCGCCGGCCAGATCCCCGGAATGCAGCGCCCTCCACTCTCGGTAGGTCGGCGCCTCGAGCTGGGAAACGCCTTGCGGTGTGACCTTGCGGTAGAGCTGGTACAGGTTGCGATCGTCACCACGCCTGGCGGGCCGAAGGCCGTCGGGAAACTGCTTCCCCCGCTGGATGGGCTTGTCCGCGTAGACGACCTGCTCGGTCGCGTACTGCCGGAAGCCCTGCAGGCGGAAGGCGGGCAGAAGCGCATCCCGATCGGGCAGGCGCACGAATAGCCGCAGCGCGCCGCGCTCGAGCGCCTGGTTGCAAAGATGCTGGACCAGGGCAGGCGCCACCTCGTCGGGGTCGGATTCGTCCGCGACCTGCAGGTTGAGCACCTGGAGGACACGCGCGCGGCGCAGGTCGAGGCCCAGAGGTTGGCCCGACGCCTGGATGAACCCGACCACCTTTCCGCTCTCCTCGGCGACGTACATGAGGGTGTCCTGCGAGAGCGGGAGGAGGGCCGACAGGGTCGAGCTCAGGAGCGACCACAGCCGAGCAGCCGGCGGCGCCGCCTCGCTCAGGCGGATCTCTGAGGAGCGATGCATCTCTTCGATCCGTGCGATGTCGAGCAGCCCCGCCGTGCGAACCTTCATTTAGTTCTTGGCCCCGGCCATGCGGACGAACTCGCGGTGGAGCCGCAGGTCGCCGCTCAGCTCAGGATGGAAGCACAACGCCACGATGCGGCCCTGCCGCACCGCGACCGGATGATGGTCGTAGCTGGCGATCACCTCTACGTCGCCAGTTCTCTCGACGAGTGGGGCGCGGATGAACACCCCTGGAAACGTCTTGCCGTCAAGGCCGTCGATGTGGAGCTGAGCCTCAAAGCTGTCGACCTGGCGGCCGTAGCCGTTGCGCCGCACGCCGACGTCGAGCAGGCCGAGGCCGCGCTGGCCGCCCATTCCGTCTGTGATGTCGCGCGCGAGCACGATCATGCCGGCGCATGTGGCGAGCGTAGCGAGGCCGCGCTGGATGGCGTCGCGCAGCGGCTCGAGTAGGCCCACCCGTTCCATCAGCATCGTCATCGTCGTGCTCTCTCCGCCCGGCAGCACAATTCCATCAACGCCTTCGAGGTCTTCTTGCGTTCGGATCAGCCGCGTCCGCGCGCCCGCCTTTTCCAGCGCCCGGACATGTTCGGCGAACGCTCCCTGCATCGCGAGGACCCCGATGAGGGGTTTGTTGCTACCAGCCTCGGGCAGCGAGCAGCTCGTCCTTGGGGATGGCCGGAATCTCGAGGCCCCGCATCGCCTCGCCCAGGCCGGCCGAGACTTCGGCGATCATATCCGGCTTGTCGAAGTAGGTGGTGGCGGCGACGATCGCCTTGGCACGCTTCAAGGGGTCCTCGGACTTGAAGATGCCTGACCCGACGAAAACGCCGTCGACTCCAAGCTGCATCATCAGCGCGGCGTCGGCCGGGGTCGCGATGCCGCCCGCGGCGAAGTTGACGACCGGGAGCCGGCCCAGCTTCTGACACTCCGCGAGAACTTCCACGGGAGCGCCGATCTGCTTGGCCTCGCGCACCAGCTCGGCGTGGTTCATGCCCTGGAGCTTGCGTATGCCGGCGTTCACCGCGCGGGCGTGCCGAACCGCCTCGACGACGTTGCCAGTGCCGGCTTCGCCTTTGGTCCGGATCATGGCGGCGCCTTCGGCGATGCGGCGCGTAGCCTCGCCCAGGTCGCGGCAGCCGCATACGAACGGCACCTTGAACGGGTGCTTGTCGATGTGGTTCTCCTCATCCGCGGGCGTGAGCACCTCGGACTCGTCGATGTAGTCGATGCCCAGAGCTTCCAGCACCTGGGCCTCGACGAAGTGACCGATCCGGCATTTGGCCATGACCGGGATCGTGACCGCGACCATGATCGACTTGATCAGGTCGGGGTCGGACATGCGGGCGACGCCGCCCTCCCTTCGGATGTCCGCGGGCACCCGCTCAAGGGCCATCACCGCACACGCGCCCGCGTCCTGGGCGATCCGAGCGTGCTCAGGCGTGACGACGTCCATGATGACGCCGCCCTTCAGCATCTGGGCGAGCCCGGCCTTGACCTTGAAAGAGCCTTTCACGGACCCGTTTCCGTTGCGCGCGCCATTGCGCTCGGCCACGTTCGGAATTCTACGCGGCCCTCCCCCCGCCTTTCCGGAAGTGGCTAGAGGCGCTCCAGGACGAGCGTGCGCTTCGAGGCATACTCGTGGTCGGACAGGAGGCCGTCCCGGTGCAGGCGCGTGAGCATGTCCATCTCCTCGAGCACGTCGAGCAGGGGGGCCATTGTGCGGCGCGCCAGGTAGGCGTCGGAGGCCGTACCGGCCTCCTCCCCACGTGCGTCGAACTCGCGCACGAAGAACAGCGCCTTGACCGCGGAGAAGGGAATCCCGAGCTTGCGGATCGGGCTGTCGCTCTGCTCCGCGTGCAGATGCAGCACCACCCCATAGCGGTGCCGTTCGAGTGTGCCGTCGAGATGGCCCCGCAGCACCTCGCCGTCGAGGAAGCGGATCGCCACCTTGCGCGTCGGCGTATCCGCGAGCTCCTTGTCGCGCTGGAGCTCGACCCACTTGACCGCCGTCAGAGGGATCCAGGCGGTCTCGTTGTTCTCGAGGCCACCTGCGTCATCGACCTCGACCAGGAAGTCGGGCTCGTCGAAATCGAGATCGCGAGCGACCCCCTCGACGGTCTCGTCATCGAAAAAGCGCACGACTATCCTTGCCATTTCACACCTACTGTACTAACCCTCATCGGGCTTCACTCCTGCGCTGTTCTTTGAGCCGCCGGCGCCCGATCCGGCGGGCGCATTTGGTGCACGAGGCGATGTGGTCGCGGACGGCTTCCGCCTGGGGGCGGCGCAACTTGCCGGCGAGGTAGGGAGCCAGCAGGGGCAGCGCCTCTTCGTGGCTCAGCTCGCCCTCCCGCTGCGAGGCCAGATATTCCTCTTTGAATCGCAGCCGGGCTCGGTAGAGAAGCGTCTCGACCGCGCTCTCGGACATTTTGAGCGTGCGGGCGATCTGGCGGTAGCTCATGTCCTGGAGCTCACGAAGCGTTAGCACCAGGCGGTACTTCTCGGGCAGGCGTTGCGCCACCACCCAGACCTGGCGTCGGGTCTCGTTGGACTCCTGGACGAGCACCGGATCGAAGGCCTTGGCGGTCGAAGGTAGGTTCGACATGAGCTCGTCGTCTTCCTCTTCGGTCGTGCCATCGGCCCTGAGGTCGCGCTGCCGTCGCCGCAACTCGTCGTAGCAGAGGTTGCGCGCGACCGTGTGCACCCAGCCGCCGAAGTTGAACGACTCGTCTACCCGGTCCATCATCCGGAGCGCCTTCATGAACGTTTCCTGGGCGATGTCCTCGGCCAGGAGAGCGTCCCCCAGCTTCCGGCGCACGAGCCGGAAGATCGAGGCGACGTAACGACGGTGAAGCTCCTCGAAGGCGTGGATGTCACCGTTCCGATAGGCGCGGACGAGCTCCACGTCCGTCGGCTCCGGGGCCTGCTTGGCGGCAGACTGGCCCTCTACTTGTCCCATGAATGCCTGCGGCAGGCTACTACGGCGGCCCGCGTAAGCATCCTCTCTGGCTCATTTAGCGCCTGCTGAACGTCTTGTCCTTGCTCCGTCAGCGTCACGATCTCCGTGACGCCGGCCTCGTACAACGCCTCCCAGCCAGGGCCCTTGCCGCCGGCGAGCAGGAGCACCGGCACCCCCGCCTGGCTGGCCCGCTTTGCGACCTCGCCAGGGGCCTTGCCGTAGGCGGTCTGATCGTCGACCCTGCCCTCACCGGTGATCACCAGATCGGCGCGTGACAGCCGGGCGTTCAAACCCGCGGCCTCGACCACGAGGGGCGCCCCCGGGACGAGATCTGCGTCCAGAAAAGCAACCAGTCCCGCGCCCGCGCCTCCGGCGGCTCCCGCTCCCGGAATCGCCGCCACCTGGCGGCCGGGATCGCGCTCTATCACCTCGGCGTATCGAGCCAGCGCCTCGTCCAGCTCCTTGACGGCGGCCTCATCCGCCCCTTTTTGCGGCCCGTAGACCGCGCTGGCTCCCTGGGGGCCGGTGAGCGGGTTGGTCACGTCGCACGCGACGCGCACCTTGATCGCCTTCCATGCGCGATCCATTCCAGACACATCGATCGTGTGCAGCCGGCTCAGGGCGGCGCCTCCCCGTGGGAGGTCGCGGCGCTGAGCGTCCAGCAGCCGCGCTCCCAGGGCCTGCGCCATTCCCGCACCGCCGTCGTTCGTGGCTGAGCCGCCGATGCCCGCGATGATCTCCACAACCCCGGCGAGGCGCGCCGCCTCGAGGAGCTGGCCAAACCCATACGTCGATGTTCGCCGCGGGTCGCGCCGAGACTCGTCGATCAGAGTCAGCCCGCTCGCAGTCGCGAGCTCCACCACGCCGGTGCGCCCGGAGTCGATCAACCCATATCGAGCCTGCACCGAATCTCCAAGGGGCCCTTCCACTGTGGCGAACCGGTACTCGCCGTGGTTGGCGTCGACCAGCGCCTCGACGGTGCCGTCGCCGCCGTCCGCCACCGGAACCTCGACGACCTCGGCGTCAGGAAAAACCTCGCGAACCCCGCGAGCGATGGCTCCGGCGGCCTGGGACGCCGTCAGCGTTCCTTTGAAGGCGTTCGGGGCGACGACAACCTTCACGGGGGAGGCAGGCCTCCCCCACGCGGCCCCCTCCGTTGCAGGGGGCGCCTGCCGGCGCTTGGAGAGACGACGTCCGGTGACGGCCGGAATGAATCCGGCCTGCGGACCGACTCTGGGTTTTTTAGTAGACGGGGATCGTCCAGTCTTTGTACTTCGGAGTGTCGCCCCGGACGGCATTGAAGTAGATGTTCTGCAGCTCCTGCGTGAACTCCCCCACCTTGCCATCGCCCACCGGCCGCCGGTCGACCTCGATCACGGGCGAGATCTGAGCACCGGTTCCGCAGAGCAGGAGCTCATCGCATGTGTAGAGCTCGGTGCGGTCGATGCTTCGCTCCAGCACCTCGAGATTCAGCTCGTCTCGGATGACCTTCATCAGCAGCTGCCGGGTCACTCCCTCGAGGATGTCGTCGGTCACCGGCGGAGTGACAAAAACACCGTCCTTGAGCATGAAGAGGTTTTCCGCCGAGCCTTCGGATACGTGACCGTCCATGGAAAGCACGATCGCCTCGTCGAAACCGCCCTCCACCGCCTCTGACTTCGCGAGCGCGGCCTGTGCGTAAGAGCCCGTGATCTTCGCTCGCGCGGGTAGCGCCTCATCTGGCACCCGACGCCAGCTGCTGACCATGCAGCGGATGCCGGCCTCGACCTCTACGTACTTGCCAAAGGGAATCGCGTAGATGAAGAAGTTGCGGTCCAGGTTGTGCAGGCGGACGCCGATCTCTTCGCTCGACGTGTAGAGCAGCGGCCGCACGTAGACGTCGGACTTGAACTCGTTGCGACGAAGCAGGTCGAGCGTGAAGTTGACGAGCTCTTCGGTCGAGAAAGGCAGTTGCATCCGCATGACGTTGGCGGAGCGTCGCATCCGTTCGTAGTGCGCCGCGGGCTCCAGGAGGAAGAGCTGGCTTTGCTTCGGGTTCCAGTAGGCCCGGATGCCTTCGAAGACCGCGGTCCCATAGTGCAAGGCGTGGGTCATGAGGCCGAGCTTCACGTCGTTATAGCGTGCGAACTCACCGTCGAAGAAGACCCACGTGTTGGGATGGGCCGCGGGCTTTTTCACCGCGGCCTTGGACCTGGTTTCCACACCCATTGAAGTAAGTGTATTTCCCTGTCCCGCCAGCAGGCGAAAAGTGCCCCGGTCGCGGAGCGACCCGGGTGGATGGACGCGCAGTCGACCTGCACCGTCCATCCGTCATCTGTTATGAATCGCGGCGTGAGCCTGTACGGCATCATCGCCGACCTTCGCCGCGAGCACCCCACACCGGCGGCGATGCAGACCCTGGACATGGTCGTCGCGGAGTTCGGCCGAACGCGTGACAACCTCAAAGAGGCGGTCGCGAACCTCGATGGCAAGGCCCTGCCTCCCGGTGGCAAGGCCGTCCTCGACAAGCTGGTCGAGCGAGCGCGCCAGGACGGCGTCTATGACCTCGATTACGGACCCGATCCGTACGACAGGCCGGTCCCGGAGGCGTTGGACGAGGGAACCGCGGGCATCGGCGCCCTGCTCGCGCTGTCTTCCCTGGCTGGCGTGGCACTGGCCGTGGTGGCGGTGGTCGTCGGGCTGCGCGCGATCTTCGGCTAGCCAACCGGTGCCCGAGTATTCCTTCGACGTCGTCTCCGAGTTCAACCCCGCCGAGCTGACCAACGCCATCGACCAGGCTCGCCGCGAGGTGGGAACTCGTTTCGACTTCAAAGACACCGCGACCAGCTACGACCATCGCGGCGACGTCATCGTGATCGAGTCCGCGAGCGAGGACCGCGCCCGAGCGGCGCTGCAAGTGATGCGCGAGAAGGCTGCGCGGCGGCAGCTCTCGCCCAAGCTCTTCCAGGCCGGCGATCCGAAGACCGTCGGCAAGGGCCGCGGACAGATCGAGGTCCGGCTGAACGCCGGCATCAACGACGACCTCGCCCGTGACCTCCGCAAGCGGATCCAGAACGTGTCGAACAAGGTCCAGGTCCGGATCCAGGGAGACCAGCTTCGGGTCGTGAGCAAGGACAAGGACACGCTGCAGGCGGTGATCAAGCTGCTTCGGGAAGCTGAAGACATCCCTGTACCACTTCAATTCACCAACTACCGCTAGCCGCGCGCTAGCTTCATGGCGTGGTCGTCATCCCCGCCGTCGACATCCTCGGTGGGCGCTGCGTGCGATTGACGCAGGGCGATTACGAGCATCCGAAGGTTTACGCCGACGACCCGGTGGAGGTGGTCGAGATCTTTGCGGCCGCGGGTGCGCGCCGGGTGCACGTTGTCGACCTCGACGCCGCGCGCGGCACGCCGAACAACCGCAGCGTGATCACGGCGATGCTGCGCGAGCCCGAGATCGAGCTCCAGGTCGCCGGCGGCGTGCGCAGCATGGAAGATGCCGACGCGCTCCTGGAGGGTGGCGCGCACTGGGTCGTAATGGGAACGACGGCCGTACAGAACCCGCGCGTCTTTGAACGCTGCGCGCGGCGCCATCCCGGCCGAATCCTGGCGGCGCTCGACATCCGCGACAACCAAGCCGCGGTCGGCGGCTGGCTGGACACGGCGCCGGTGGTGATCGGCTCGCTCGTCGGCCGGTGGGACCGCCTGCCCCTCGCCGGCATCATCCTCACGTGCATCGACCGGGACGGCACCATGGCCGGGCCAGACGTCGAGACACTCTCCCGGGTACGCCGGATGACCGGCCTCGACCTGCAGTACTCGGGCGGGATTTCCTCGGTCGAGGACATACACCGGGCCATCTCCGCGGGGGCTCGGGCGGTGATCCTGGGTAAAGCGCTGTACGAAGGGCGGCTCACGCTCGAGCAGGCGCTGGCGTGAGGAGAGTCGCGCTGGTCGCGGTGGCGGCGCTGCTCATCGCCTGCGGCGGTCGCGAAGCCGCGGACGACCAGGGCCTGCACAAGGGCATCCAGGACAACACCAGTGGCGCCGAGGTGACGTTCGACGCCACCGTTCTCACTGATCCGGTCGAGAGCGGGGGGCACGAAAGGTTCGAGGTCAAGACATCGACCGGCGAGACGCTCGAGGTCGATCACAACACCACCCTTGCCGAATCGGTGCCCGTGCACAAGGGGGATGGGGTCGTCATCCACGGCCAGCTCTATATCGACCCCGGACCACGCTACGGCGTTCATTGCACGCACGCGCACACTTCGGGCGGATGCCCGAACCCCGGATGGATCGAGTACAACAACAATTACTACGAATGAATCGCAGAGTGCGCCCCTCGCCGATCAGCTTCCTCCGCAACGCCATGGCGGGGTCATACGGCCCGCTTGGACGGTTGCGACTGATCGCTGACAACGTGCGGAGAAAGGCCGGCGGTCGTGGGTGCTGCGGCAACTACGGCGACCCCGGTTGTTGAATGACGAAAGAGGAGGCCCGTGCGGCCGGTTTGATCAGGTAGGAGGAACTACTCTGATGCATGCAGTCGTCTTCGAACGCAACGGCGGGCCCGAGGTGCTCGACTTTAAGGAGACGCCCGAGCCCTCGCCTCGCGATGGCCAGGTTCTGGTCGACATCGCCGCGATCGGTGTGAACTTTCGCGACGTCTACGAACGCGAAGGCGCAGATTACGGCTCCAAGCCGCCCGCGATCCTCGGCGTAGAGGGCGCGGGGATGCTCGCCGAATCGGGCGAACGGGTGGCGTGGATCGACGTTCCCCACAGCTACGCGGAACGGGTCGCGGCGGATCCTCGCAAGCTCGTACCCATCCCCGAAGGCGTGGCGACCGACGTCGCGGCGGCGGCGCTGCTGCAGGGCTTGACTGCCCACTATCTCGCTCACGATTCGTACCCGATCCAGAAGGGGGATTGGGTTTTGGTTCACGCGGGAGCCGGTGGCGTCGGGCTGCTGCTGACCCAGATCGCCAAGCTGCTCGGTGGGCGCGTCATCGCCACCACCTCTTCTGAGGAGAAGGCACTGCTGGCCAGGGACGCGGGCGCCGACGAGGTGCTCAGCTACGAAGGTTTCGCCGAGCGCGCTCGCGAGATCACCGGCGGCGAGGGCGTCGCGGCCGTCTACGACGGCGTCGGGAAGACCACGTTCGCCGAAGGGTTGCTTGCGATCCGGCCGTTCGGCCGCATGATCCTTTATGGCGCAGCGAGTGGTCAGCCGGAACCGTTTCGGCTTCAGCTGCTCGCGAAGCATGGGTCGCTTTACGTGCAGCGGCCGACGGTGCAGACGTACACGCGCACCGCCGATCTCCTCCGCGACCGCGCACGCAAGGTTTTCGAGCTCGTTCAGCAGGGCAAGCTGAAGATCCGCATCGGGGCGAGGTATCCACTGCGCGAGGCGCGGCAGGCGCACATCGACGTGCAGGCGCGCAGAACCAGCGGGAAGACCCTGCTGGTGCCCTAGCGCCGGGCTCGGGTGGGTTTGCGTGCCACCGTCGTCACGTTGGCCTGAGCGACCGGGCGGACGACGATCTCGTCGATGTCGACGTGCGGCGGCCGGGTCACGACAAACACAACGCAATCCGCGACGTCCTCGGCGCTCAGAGGCTTGAGACCTTCGTACACCGCCTTGGCCGCCTTGTGGTCCCCGTGAAAACGGACGACGCTGAACTCCGTCTCCACCAATCCCGGGGCGATCTCCGTGATCCGGATCGGCTCGCCGTTGAGCTCCAGGCGCAGGGTTTTCGTGATCGCACGTACGGCGTGCTTGACCGCGGTGTAGCCGGCGCCGCCTTTGTAAACCTCAAACCCTGCGATCGACCCGATGTTGACGATGTGTCCGTACTTGGCCTTTCGCAGGAGCGGCAGGCAAGCCCGCGTCATCCACATGAGCCCGAGCACGTTGGTCTTCCACATGCCGATCCACTCTTCGTCGACTGCCTCGGCCACTGGATTCAAGCCGAGCGCACCGCCGGCGTTGTTGACCAGCACGTCGATCCGGCCGAAACGCCTTGTCACCTGGCGAACGAATTCGCGAACGCTCTCTTCCTCGGTGACATCGAGCGGCAGAGCGACTCCCTCCTCGCCCGCCACCCGCTGGAGCCGTTCCACCCGCCGCGCGCCGACCACGATCCGGAAACCATGGCGCCCAAGAGCGATCGCGGTGGCGGCCCCGATGCCGGATGACGCCCCGGTGATCACTGCGACAGGTGCCACGTTCTCACCCCCGAGGTAAACGGTTGCAAAACCGACGCCGTCCAAGCGTAACCTAGGGAAAAGTGCTGGATGCGATCGTGGCGGTCGTGGTTGTCCTGCTTATCGCAGCCGGCGTGCTGGTGATGGTGGGACCTGGCTCCGTGATCCGAAGGATCAGAGCGGTGCGGAGGCCGACCCGGATCCGCGCCTTGTTCGAACCGGGGAAGCCGCGCGAGGTCGTGCCGCCGGCGCTCAACCAAAAGACGCAGCGTGTCCTCGTCGCTGCCGCGCGTCTGGCCAACTGGCTTCGTGCGCACGGCCACGAGGAAGTCGCTCGTGAGATCCGCAACGCGGCGGCGCGAACGGCAGGCAACGAGGCAGCAGGGCTGTATGCGCTGCAGACCACGCTGCGCAGAATTCGCGTCGTCAACATCTCGGACTCCTCGTCGCAGGAGCGTTTGAAGGCGCTCGTCACCGAGCTGCGCACCGCCGTCCAGGATCGCTTCGAGCAGCTGGAGCTGCTGCCCTTCCGAAGGCCCTGAACAAGCGGTCGCGGGTCAGCTCTGGCTCGCCCTTCGAGAAGACCATCGGCTTCTGTCGCGCCATGCGCATCGGGGATCGTGTGCTGGTTTCAGGAACCGCGCCCGTGTGGCCGGACGGCTCGGTCGATCCAGACCCATACGTCCAGGCCAGGCGCTGCCTCGAGATCATCGCATCCGCGCTCGAGGACGCAGGCGCGTCCCTGGACCAAGTCGTGCGCACCCGCATGTTCGTCACCGATACGAGTGACGCCGAGGCGGTGGGCAAGGCGCACGGCGAGGTTCTGGCGGACGCATGTCCGACGGCGACGATGATCGTGGTCAAAGCGCTGCTCGACGAACGGTGGAAGGTGGAGATCGAAGCCGAGGCGGTTATTTCGTAGCTCGTGACTGCGGCCCTTTGCCCGACTCGATGTATCGCTTCAACATCTCCATGTTTTTCCGGATGCCGGCTGCATATTGCGGTCCGAGCACTCCGGTCGCGAAGCGAAGCAAACCTCCGAGCTCGTAATCCATCTCATAGACCAGCCGCGTCGATCCATCTTTGCGCTGCGTGTAGGTGTAGGACCAGTTGCCTTTGAGCGGACCCCTGATGAACCTACCGGAGCACTTCTTCGGCTTGTTGTAGGTGTCCTGCTCCACTTCGAGCTGTTCTTTGTGACCGCCAAGATTGAGGTGGTAGCGGTAGCGCGTGCCCCTGGCCGGCGGACCGTCGTCGAGTTTCTCGACCTGGTCGAGGTTCGACGACCACTTGGGTGCATTCTTCACGTCCTCGGCGACCACGGCCCACACGCGTTCCGGCGGCGCGTCGATGTCAACGACCTCGCGAAGTTCGGCCACACTCCGATCATCGCAGGAGCACCGAATTGATCGGTTCTGCGCCGGGCCGCGCCCTCGGCGCGCTGCGGCACCGCAACTACCGTCTGTTCCTCACCGGCCAGATCGTTTCGACGATCGGCACCTGGATGCAGACGGTGGCACTTCCCTGGCTCGCGCTCGAGCTCACGCACAACGGATTTCTCGTCGGCCTCGTGCTCGCGGCGCAGTTCCTGCCAGTGCTTGTCCTCAGCCCGATCGCCGGGGAGATCGCGGACCGCTACCGCAAACGGTCCGTGCTGCTGATGACGCAAACGTCGTTTGTCGTGCCGCCCTTCGTATTGTTCGCCCTGACCACGACAGGTCACGCACAGTACTGGATGGTGATGATCGCCTCGCTCGCGACCGGGACCATCAATGCCCTTGACGTCCCTACGCGACAGGCGTTTCAGGTCGACATGGTCGGGAGGAAGGATCTACTCAACGCGATCGCCCTCAACTCGTCGGTCTTCAACGCGGCGGCTGTGATCGGACCCTCGATCGCCGGCATCCTGATCGCCCTCGTCGGAGTCCCGATCTGCTTCTTGCTGAACTCGGTCAGCTATGTCGCCGCCATCGCCGCACTTCTGCTGATGCGCAACCTGCCGGTTGCTGTGCAGCGCACCGAAGAGGAACCGCTGGCGAGACGGCTGGCCCAGGGTGCCGCGTACGCCCGCCGGGAGCCCGTGGTCGGAATGCTCCTGATCGTCGTCGCAGTGTTCTCGCTCTTCGCGATGAACCGCACCACCCTGATGCCGCTCTTCGCGGACCAGGTCCTGCACGTGGGGGCGCATGGTTTCGGCTTCTTGCTCGCTTCGATGGGACTTGGCTCGCTGACCGGAGCCCTGACCCTGGCCTTTTTCCCGCATCTGGGCGCGGATCCGCGCCGGCAGCTGTGGATGGCCGCGATCTGGATCGCCGCCCTGCTTGAGTTTTCGCTCTCGCGCGTGTTCGCCATCTCCCTGGTGACGCTCTTCGTCGCGGGCTACTGCCAGATCTCATTCATCGCGGCGGCGAACAGCCGGATTCAGACCCTCACGCCGGACCATCTGCGCGGCCGGGTGATGGCGCTCTACGCAGAGGCTTTGATCGGCGTCGGTCCCATCGGCGCCACCCAGGCGGGCGCGCTCGCGACGCTTTTCGGGGCACCGTGGGCGATGGCGATCGGGGCATTCATCGCGGGCGCGGTCGTGCTCGCGGTCCGGCTGCAGCGACGTGAGGTGTTTGGAGGGCTCCGAGGCGGGGTCACGACGAGAGATTCGGTCACGAAGATCGCTGGCGAATCCCCGACTCGGAGCCCCTAGCCGAGGAAGACTTCGAGCACCGAGGCGACCGCAAGCGCGGGCACCAGCCAGCGCAGCGCCCGTACATAGTCCGCCACCGCTCCCAGCACGCGCGCAGTCCATCCTCCGCGCGCGTCCATGTGGATGGCCGTCGCACCGATCTGGATCGCGAGCCCGCCGGCAATGATCGCGGCCGGGATCTCGACCAGGCCGTTGGGCACGATCCCGCTCAGGGCGAAAGCCCAGGAGGACAGTGCGGCCACGAAACCGAGGATGAAACCGGGGGCAAAGGTGAGCAGGAACCCGCTCAGGCCGGCGGTGAGGATCGCGAGCGCGGCCACGAGGATGAACGCGAGCACGTTGTGGCTGAAGATCGCCAGAGCCTCCTCGACCGCGTTGCCGGTGTCCGTCGACCTGACGAGGCTGGTCAAGACCGGTTTCACGACGCTCGCCGGAATCACGTTGGTTGACCCCGCGAGATAGCCGGCGAACGCCCCGGCCGGAAGCCCGGCGGTGGCGATGACCATGGGCACGCGGCGCGCCCAGACGAGGCGCAGGAGCGAGGGCCGCTGGTCGAAGCTCCGGCGAACCGCCGTCAAGGCGCGCCTCCAGGGCTGCCGCAGCCCAGCGTCGCGCGCCAGCAGCGCCTCACGCGAGAAGCCGTTGAAACCCATGCGCAGGAACACGACCGCGGCGACCGCCATCAGAAGCGCGAATCCCCAAAGGAACTCGGCTCGACCGACGAGGATGAGGGCCGCCTCGATCTGAAGCACGACCGACATCGGGAGGATGATGAACGAGGCCATCACGTTGGCCGCGCGCATCGTCCGCGCGTTGATGCTGATGATCACCGCCCCGGCGACCATCGCCGCCACCTGGCAGATCGTTGACAGGGCGAGGGCGACGAGGATGCCGAGCGGGAAATAGCCAAGTCCCGGAAAAGTGATCAGGCAGTAGACCAGCAGGCCGCCATAGCAAAGCGACAGCGAGACCGCCAGCACCGCAGCCACCTTGCCGGCGTAGATTTCGGCTTCGCGAAGGGGGGTCGAGAGCAGCACCTCGAGAGTCGTCCGCTCGCGCTCGCCGACGAAGGACTCGAGCGCAAGCACCAGGGAGAAGCTCGCGGGGATGAAGACGACGAAGAAAGCGCCCACCAGGGATAGGCGGTTGACCACCGCGGTGCCGCCGCCGAAGGCTGCGAGCGCTCGGACTCCGGAGGCCGAGGCGATGGGGATAGCAAGCGTCAGCGCGACCATGGCGGCGATCAAACGCAGCT
The DNA here is from genome assembly GCA_005883575.1 of Chloroflexota bacterium. Lineage (GTDB taxonomy): Bacteria > Chloroflexota > Dormibacteria > Dormibacterales > Dormibacteraceae > 40CM-4-65-16. The sequence continues at coordinate 268,015 of VBFH01000023.1, forward strand.
CGCTGACCGCGTCGCGCAGATCACGCCGCGCCACGATCGCGGCCTTACGCCGTTCGAGTTTCGGCCAGCCCATCGTGGTTGCTCCCAAGGTTTCCGACAATAGAGAGATAGATGTCCTGCAGGGTCGGCAGCTCGCGCATCACTCGACGCCTCTTCAGACCCGAGCGACGGCGCAGCTTATCCAGGCTGCCGACTGCCAAAGCGCGGCCGTCGGACATGATCCCGATCTCGCCCGCCATGTGTTCGGCCTCTTCCATGCTGTGCGTGCAGATGACAAGCCCGCACCCATCCTTCTGCAGGTCCTTCAGGTAGATCCACGCGCGACGAGCGCTGTCAGGATCGAGGGCGGACGTCGGCTCGTCGGCGAGCACGAGGCGCGGTCGGTGCAGCGTGGCCCGGATGAGCGCGACCTTCTGGCGCATCCCCTTGGAGAAGGTGCCCAACCATCGATCACCAGCGTCTGTGAGCTCGAAGGTCTCGAGCAGCTCGTCGATCCTCCGCCTCCGAAGCAAGGGCTCCAGCCCGTAGATGGCGCCGAAATGATCGAGGTAGGCGCGGGCGGACATGCGCTCGTAGAGGCCCGGCACTTCCGGCATCAGTCCGACGAGCGCACGCACGGCGGCCGGGTCGTCGGCGGCGTTGATGCCGTCAACCCGCACGGTGCCCGCGCTCGGGAGCAGCACGCCGGCCATGCACCGAAGCGCTGTCGTCTTGCCGGCGCCATTGCGGCCGAGCAGCACGAGGCACTCGCCCTCGTCGACCTTGACGGTCAGATCGCGGAGCCCAAGCACCTCCCCATAGCGCTTGGCCAGGCCTTCGACTTGCAGCACGGCTAGTGGATTGTGACGGGGCGAGCTCAGGAAGTTGGCGGTTTTGGCGGCGAAGGGAATCGCGCCTGCAGCCCCGGGCTCAGCCGCCTCACAGAGCGGCTGCCCCAGACGCCCATCCCGACCGCCGCCGCGAGAAACATCGCGATGCCCGACAGCAGCACAGCCACCGGCGGTGCGCCAAAGCCCACCGCAACGAGTCCGCCGATCGCCCCCGCCACGGAGGCGACGATCACAGACAGCATTCCCGGCAACGCCTGCAGACTGTGGAAGGCCGATCCCAGGCGGTCCGCCCCGGTGGGTTCGATGCCCAGGGTCTGCAGCGCGCCAGGGAGATCGTCATACGGGCTCGTTGTGAAGTGTGGTTCGAGCTCGGGGCGAAGGTCGAGATAGGCATTGCGAATTCGATTCATGGCGAGCACCCAGCGAAAATCGTCCCGGTTCAGAGCCATCAGGCGGGCGACCGTGAAGACGCCCGTGACCAGCACGACCGCGAGCATGAAGATCGCGATCGCGATGAACGCCACCCCGAAGTGATCGGCCTGCGCGACGAGCGCCAGCGCGATCACCGCTCCCGACAGGATGGCGAGAAACATGTTTACGCGGCCGAGTGACTCCTGGTAGGTCAGCGCGCGTGAGGCGAGGAGGCTCCAGTGCTCGGTGGCGAGGATCTGGAGTGCTTCTGACTGGGCCCGGGACGGAGGGATCTCGGTCGACATCTAGTCGCGTGGAAGATACCGCGGCAGCTCAGCGAGCGAGGATAAGCCCCTTGCCTCGAGAAACCCGAGGATGCCGTCGTGGATCTCGGCGATCGCTTTCGGGTTGACGAAAGTTGCGGTGCCGACCTGAACCGCGGAGCATCCCGCGACCAGAAACTCGAGCGCATCCTCGGCACGGATGATGCCGCCGACTCCGATCACAGGGATGTCGACGGCGCGGGCGGCCTGGTGCGCCAGATGCACGGCCAGGGGCCGGATCGCGGGTCCGGAAAGTCCGCCGGTGCGGAAGCTGAGGCGCGGGCGGTAGGCGTTGAGGTCGATCGACATGCCCACGAACGTATTGATCGCGCACAGCGCGTCCGCGCCCGCCGACTCGACCGCCCTCGCGATCACCCCGATGTCGCTGACCATGGGTGTGAGCTTGACCCACAGTGGCAGCTTCGTCCGCTTACGCACAGACTCGGTGACCGCCGCAGCCGCACGCGGATCGTTGCCGAAGTAGAGGCCGCCCTGCTCGACGTTCGGACACGAGATGTTGATCTCGAAGCCGGCGATTCCCGGCACGCCGTCCAGGCGCGCCGCCAGCTCTCCGTACTCGGACGCAGACTCGCCGTTGATGTTGACCAGCACTGGAAAGTCCCACTCCGCCCACATTGGCGCGTAGTCGCGGACCACGGCTTCCACGCCCGGACCCTGCAGCCCGATCGCGTTCAGCATGCCGCTCGGCGTCTCGGCGATACGGGGCGGAGCCGAGCCTTCGCGCGGGCGCAGGAAGATGCCCTTGGAAACGAGCGCGCCGAGTGCGCGACGCTCGAGCAGGGGCACCTCGGTGCCGTAACCGAAGGTTCCCGAGGCGGCGAGGACCGGCCCGCCCAGCCGGAGGCCACCGATGTCGACGGATACGCCGGGAGTCACGTGCCCACGGCGTAGGCAAGATGCGAAGGCAGGGCGCCCCAGTCGACGTCGGCGGCGCGATAGACCGGTCCTTCCGTGCATGCACGGTCGTAGCCGCCGCGCTTCAGCGGCATCGCGCAGCCGAGGCACACTCCGGTCCCGCAGCCCATGTAGGTCTCCACCGAGACCTGCGCATGGGGCCATCGCTCCGCGACCGCCGCCAGCATGCGATTCGGACCGCACGCCAGCACCGCCTCGGCATCGGGAGATGCGGCCACGGCCGTGCCCTGGATCCCCTGCGACCCGTCGTCAGTGGCCCAGATGACACGGTCGCCTCCGGCTTCGGCGCAAAGCTCGGCGGCGGTGCGGGCGCCATGGACCCAGGTGACCTCCATGCCCACGGCCCTGGCGTCGCGGGCCGCCAGCGGCATGGGAGCGACCCCCAGGCCACCACTGATCAGCACGGCGTTCGCGCCGGCAAGCTCGAAACCCCGCCCGAGCGGGCCCAGGCAGCTGACGCGGTCGCCGAGCTCCATGGCGAGCAGCTGCGCCGTGCCGAGGCCGACCGCCTTGAGCACGACCTCGATGTGTTCGCCATCCGCCCGGTAGACGGAGAACGGCCGCCGCAGCAGCGGACCCGAAGCCCATCCGAGATTGACGAACTGACCAGCGCGCACAGTGGTCGCGATCTCGGGCGCGTGCATGCCGATGACGAACATCCCCCGCGCGACCTGGCGCCGCCCCATGATCGAGGCGTCAAGCAGGAACAAGGCCTTCCCGCCATTCGTTGATCGTCCGCACCTGCATCTCGTCGGGCGCGACGACCGCCGACTCGAGCAATGCGGTCGCCGTGTCGAGCGAGGTGAGGCACGGGATGCGCCGTTCGACTGCCGCTCGCCGAATCTCGAAACCGTCCTTGAACACGGGATTACCGTCGCCCGGATCCTCGTAGATGTTCGACATCGTGTTGATCACAAGCTTCACCTCGCCCCGCACGATGACATCGAGGACGGTCGGGCCCTCTTCGCCGATCTTCGCCACGATCCGCGGCGAGAAACCTGCGGCGCGAAGGGCTTGCGCGGTGCCGTCGGTCGCGACCAGCTCGCAGCCGAGCTCGACCAGGCGCGACACGATCGGGAACAGCTCCGGCTTGTCGGCGTCGGCGATCGTGAGCAGCGCAGCGCTTCCCCGCTCCACGTGCATGCCCGAGGCGACAAAGGCTTTGCGAAGGGCCTCGTTCAGCGTGCCCGCGATGCCAATCGCCTCGCCGGTCGATTTCATCTCCGGACCGAGGTAGGAGTCGACCGCCGCCAGCTTGTTCATCGAGAACACCGGCGCTTTCACCGCGACCAGGCCGCGCGGTGGGACAAGACCGGTCGACCAGCCGAGGTCCGCGAGCTTCCAGCCCAGCATGACGTTGGTCGCGAGCTTGACCATCGGGACGCCTGTCACCTTGGACAGGAACGGCACCGTCCGCGAGGCGCGCGGATTGACCTCGAGCACGTAAACCTTGGCCCGATGCACCACGTACTGGACGTTGACGAGGCCGCGGAGCCCGAGATGCCGCGCGATGCGGACCGTGTAGTCGACGATGTGGTCCTGCTCTGCGCGTTCGAGCCCCTGCGCCGGATACACGGCGTACGAATCGCCGGAGTGGACGCCCGCTCGTTCTACGTGTTGCATGACGCCGGGGATGACCACCGTCTCGCCGTCGGAGATGGCGTCGACCTCGACCTCGATCCCCTGCAGGTATTTGTCGACCAGGACCTGTCCGCGCGGCATCGCGCCAATCGCCCACACCATGTAGCGCCGGAGCTCGTCTCGGCTGCGAACGATCTCCATCGCGCGGCCCCCGAGGACGTAAGAGGGACGCACGAGCACGGGGTAACCGGCGCGTTCCGCGATCGCTTCCGCCTCTTGGACCGTCGTGGTCGTGCCTCCCACAGGCTGGGGGATGCCTATTGCGTCGAGCGAGCGAGCGAACGCGCGGCGATCCTCAGCGAGGTCGATCGCCTCCACGCTCGACCCGAGGATTGTGACCTGGTGATCGTTGAGCGGCTCGGCGAGGTTGATCGCGGTCTGACCGCCGAACTGGACCAGCGCTCCGCTTGCCTCCTCTGCGCGTGCCACGTGCAGCGCGCCGTCGAGGTCGAGGGGCTCGAAGTACAGCCGGTCGGACGTGTCGAAGTCGGTCGATACGGTCTCCGGGTTGGAGTTGACCATCACCGCTCTCACGCCCGCCTCGCGCAGCGCCCATGCGGCGTGCACCGAGCAGTAGTCGAACTCGATACCCTGGCCGATGCGGATGGGACCAGAGCCCACGACCAATGCGGTGCGCCTGTCAACGGCGGCCGCCTCATCCTCCTCCTCCCAGCATGAGTAGTAATAAGGTGTCGCAGCCTCGAACTCCCCGGCACACGTATCGACGAGCTTGTACGTGGGCGAGGCAGGGTCGACGGTCTCGCCCCGCAGAGACTCGATCATCGCGTCCGAAAAGCCTGCACGCCGTAGCTCCCTGACATCGCCGTCGACCTCGAGCCGGGCGATGGTCGCCAGCCTGTCGATGAACCACCGATCGATTCCGCTGCGCGAGGCGAGGGCGGCCGCGTCCTCGCCGTTCCGCAGCGCGTGGAGGAGCGCGAAAAGCCTGCGGTCATTCGGCTGCTCGACCGTCTCGAAGCCCATCTCCCACGGCGCCGGCGGCTTTTGCTCGAGCGATCGCATCGCCTTCGTCAGAGCCGCCTCGAAAGTTCTCTCGACCGCCATGACCTCGCCGGTCGACGCCATCTGCGTGCCGAGGCGTCTGTCGCCGGCGGGGAACTTGTCGAAGGGCCAGCGCGGTATCTTGACGACGCAGTAGTCGAGCGCCGGCTCGAAGGCCGCAAACGTCCGGCCGGTGATCTCGTTGCGGATCTCTTCGAGCCGCCTGCCCACCGCGACCTTGGCCGCTACGCGGGCGATCGGATATCCCGTTGCTTTGGAGGCCAGGGCCGACGATCGGCTGACACGCGGGTTGACCTCGATCACGTAGTACTGCGAGCTGGTTGGATCCAGCGCGAACTGCACGTTGCATCCGCCCTCGATCCCGAGCGCGCGGATGATCCGGATCGCCGACGAGCGAAGCATCTGGTGGTCACGGTCGGAGAGCGTCTGCGCGGGCGCGACCACGATCGAGTCGCCCGTGTGGACGCCCATCGGGTCGAGGTTTTCCATGTTGCAGACCGTGATGCAGGTGTCTGCTGCATCGCGCATGACCTCGTACTCGATCTCCTTCCAACCCCACAGCGACCGCTCGATCAACACCTGGTGGATCGGCGACGCCGCGAGCCCGCGCGCGGCGACGCGCTCGAGGTCCGCTTGCGAGGTGACAAACCCGCCCCCTGTCCCGCCGAGCGTGTACGCCGGGCGAATGACCAGCGGCAGGCCGTTGGCGGCGGCGAAGTCTGCGACCTCTTGCAGGAAATCGCAGACTTGAGACACCGGCACCGGCTCGCCGATGTCCTCGAGCATCTGCTTGAAGGCTTGCCGGTCTTCGGCTTTGCGGATGGTGTCGATCGTGGCGCCGAGCAGACGCACGCCGTGGCGGGCGAGCACGCCGGCGTTGGCAAGGTCGGTGGCGAGGTTGAGGCCCGTCTGCCCGCCCAGCGTCGGCAGAAGCGCGTCAGGCCGCTCCCGTTCGATGATCTTCTCGACCGCCTCGACGGTGAGCGGCTCGAGGTAGACGCGGTCGGCGACCTCTTCGTCGGTCATGATCGTGGCGGGGTTGGAGTTGACGAGGACGGTCTGGATGCCTTCTTCGCGAAGCGCCTTGCAGGCCTGCGTTCCGGCGTAGTCGAACTCCGCGGCCTGGCCGATGACAATCGGGCCCGAGCCGAGGATCAAGACCCTGCGCGGCCGCGCCTCCTCCTTCATGCCTGCGACCGCCCTCACCAGCGGGGCGCGGTCTCGGACCATCTCCAGAAAACGGTCGTACAGGTGCTGGTTGTCCTGGGGGCCGGGACAGCCTTCGGGGTGGTACTGGACGCTGAAGGCGGGCAGTGTGCGGTGGCCAAGGCCTTCGACCGAGGAATCGTTTAGGTTGCGCTGCGAGACGTAGAAGTCGCCGCTCGGGATCGAGGCCGCGACGACCTGGAACTCGTGGTTCTGGCTCGTGATATGGACACGCCCGGTGTCGAGGTCCTTCACGGGATGGTTGGCGCCGTGGTGACCGTACGGAAGACGCGAGGTGGTCGCCCCGGCGGCGCGGCCGAGGATCTGGTGACCGAGACAGATCCCGAACAGCGGGATCCTGCCGAGCGCCTGCTGCGCCAGCTCGACCGGCCCCTCGAGAACCGCCGGGTCGCCAGGGCCGTTCGACAGGACGAGGCCATCCGCATCGGCGGCTCGGACGTCAGCCCACGACGCGGTGTGCGGCAGCACGAGGACGCGGCAGCCGCGCTCGCGAAGGGAACGCAGGATGTTGGCCTTGACGCCGTAGTCGATGACCGCGATGAGCAGCCCGTCGCCGTCGGTTCGCCTTCGCGTCCGGAGCTCGGGCGGCAGCGGGTCGAACCACTCCTCTTGCGCTGTTCGCGACGTCTGGGCGACCAGATCTTGCTCGGCGAGAGGCGTTACGCGTCTGGCGGCGAGGGTGAGCTCGGCCAAACTCGCCTCGGTAGGAGCCTCGGCCTGATGGACGAGGACGGCCCGCAGCGCTCCATGCATCCGGATGTGGCGCGTGAGGGCGCGGGTGTCGATCTCGGTGATCGCGGGGACGTTCCATCGCCGCAGGTACTCGTCGAGCGACGCCTCACTCGAGTGATGACTCGGCGTCGGGCAGGCCCACCGCACAGCCAGCGCGCGCGCCCACGGCCGCGGCGACTCGGCGTCGGCCTCGCGCAGTCCGTAGTTGCCCTGAAGCGGGTACGTCATGCAAACCATCTGGCCGGCGTATGAGGGATCGGTAAGCACCTCCTGGTAGCCGGTCATCGCGGTGTTGAAGACGACCTCGCCTTCGCCGGCAACGTCGGCGCCGAGCGGGGCGCCGACAAACCAACGCCCGTCCTCGAGCACCAGAGCGGCGAAGGACTTTTCAGCCGGCAATGATCACCGCCTGGTCAATGTGGTCCTCCTCGAGGACGAGGACCTCGATTCGCTCCGAGTCGGCGGTGGGCACGTTCTTGCCGACATAGTCCGGCCGGATGGGAAGCTCGCGATGGCCGCGGTCGATGAGCACCGCGAGCTGGATCGCCCGCGGGCGGCCGAAGTCCATCAGGGCGTCCATCGCCGCACGTGCGGTCCTTCCGTGGTGGAAGACGTCGTCGACGAGCACGACCACCTTGCCGCGGATGTCAGGTATTTCGCTCGCCAGGCGATGTCCCACCCGAGGGCGCGACTCCAGGTCGTCGCGATGGAGCGTCACGTCCAGCCGGCCGTAGGCGACTCTATTGTTTTCCAGCTCGCTCAAGATCGCGGCCAGCCGCCGCGCAAGCACATCGCCCTTGCTCACGATGCCAACCAGCACCACATCGCCTGCGCCGCGGTTGCGCTCGACGATCTCATGCGCGATTCGCGACAGCGAACGTCGGATCTGGTCGGCGTCCATCACGGTCGCTTTCAGCCGACCCTGGGCAACGCTCACGACAGAAGCCGGTCGAGAAGCGCCATGCGGATGTGCAGCCCGTTGCGCGCCTGGCGGAAGTACGCGGCGCGCGGATCCGCGTCAACTTCAGGCGCGATCTCATCGACGCGTGGTAGCGGGTGCATCAAGATGGCGTACTTCCGCATCAGCGCCAGCGTGCCCTGGTCGATCCGATACACGCCCTTCACGGCGTTGAACGCGTCCGGGTCGGCGAAGCGCTCCTTCTGGATGCGGGTCATGTATACGACATCGACCTCGGGAAGCACCGCCTCGAGGTCCTGGGTCTCGATCCAGGGCACGCGATGTTCATCGAGGTGAGCCTTCAGGTCATCGCGCATCGCGACCTGAGGCGGCGCCACGAACCAGACCTTGACGTCCTTGAACTTGCTGAGGAGATACGTCAGCGAGCGAACCGTGCGACCGTTGGCGAGGTCGCCGACCATCGCCACACGTACCCCGTCGATCTGCTTGAGCTCGTCGCGGATCGTGTACAGGTCGAGCAGCGCCTGCGTCGGATGCTGGCCCGGCCCATCGCCCGCGTTGATGATCGGGACGCTGCTGACGGCCGCGGCACGGCGGGCCGCGCCCTCTTCGTTGTGACGCACGACGATCACGTCGGCATATCCGCTGACGATGCGAATCGTGTCCTCGAGCGTCTCGCCTTTGGCGGCGGAGGAGAACTCGCGCGCGTTGTCGGTGCCCATCGTCTGCCCGCCAAGGCGCAGCATCGCCGCCTCGAACGACAGACGGGTTCGGGTCGAGGGCTCGTAGAAAAGCGCTGCCATCACCTGACCCGCGAGTCGGCCGATGAAACGATGTGGCTCGCGCTTCATCTCGTCCGCGCGCGCGATCAGGTCTTCGAGCACGGAACGCGAGAACTGCTGGCTTTCGATCACGTGTCGCAGCCGCGACGTGACGACCATGAAAAAATCTCCTTCCCTGGCTCTCTGGCCAGGACTTAAAGGCGAGCTCGCGCGATTTTACCGTAAGTTAGGCAGCCGGATGAACAAGCGACCCGGCCACGTCACCGTCACCACCGAGGTGGGTCACTGCTCCTTTTGCAACCGCACCCGCAACCTGCGCCGGGAGGAGCATCAGCTCGGCGCGCTGGTGCGCACGATCGTCACGTGCGAGACATGCCACCGCACTCTGTCCAGCTCGATCGGCGTGGCCCCCGAACCAGCCGCCGCCGAGGCGCCGGCCGAACTCGAGCCGGCCGAACTCGAGCCGGCCGAGGTCGAGGCGGCCAAAGTCGAGGCGGCCGCGGAGGAGAAACCCAGTCCGAAGCGCGCGCCGGCGAAACCCGCGGCCAGGACAAGGGCGACCAAGGGCAAGACACCCCAGAAGCCAAGATCGACGGCGACCAGGCGCACAACCAGGAAAAAGTGACCGAAAAGGCGGTCAAGGTCGATCGCCTGGAAAAGGCGCTCGGTGCGAACAAGGTCCTGCGCGGCATCTCTCTAGAGGCGCACCCGGGCGAGATCTTCGGCCTGCTCGGTCCCAACGGCGCCGGCAAGACCACCACCCTGCGCATCATCTGCACGCTGCTCGCGCCGGACGCCGGGTCGGTCGAGGTCCTCGGCTTTGACACCCAGGTCGCGCCGGAGGAGGTCCGCCGCCGGGTCGGCGTGGTGACCGCGGAGATCGGCGTCTACCCGCGACTTTCGGCGCGAGAGAACATCGCCTATTTCGCGGAGTTGAGCGGAGTCCTGGATGGCGAGCTCGACCGCAAGGTCGAGGCGGTCCTCGACAGGCTCGACATGGGCTCGTTCGCAAAACAGCGAGCGGAGAGCCTGTCGTCAGGCCAGAAGCAGAAGGTCGCGATCGCGCGCGCCATCGTTCATGACCCACCGGTCTTGATGTTCGACGAGCCGACCTCCAACCTGGACGTCCTCGCGTCGCGAGAGATCCGCGACTTCATGGTCGAGTCGAAAGGGCGCGGCAAGTCGGTCATCTTCTCCACTCATGTCCTGCACGACGCGGAGCGGCTATGTGACCGGGTGACCATCATCCACCAGGGCCGCGTGGTCGCGGGTGGTCCCACTGCCGAGGTGCGAGGTCGATATCACGACCTGGAAGACGCTTTCCTTTCCCTGGTCGAGGCAGCGACGTGAGCTCGATCGGCGTCGTCTTCCGCAAGGAGATGCGGGAGATCCTGCGCGACCGCCGCACGCTGATCGCAATCGGGCTCGCCGCGCTCACGACTCCCGTCGTGCTGTTCGTCATCTCCCAGGTGTCGACGCGTACGGCCGCCCAGACCTACACGATCGGCTACACCGGTGACATCCCCACCGGCCTCGACATCCTGTTCAGCGCGACCGGGCTGAAGCTGGAACGAGTGGACGATCCTGCGGCGGCGGCGAAGCAACAGGTTGACCTGGGCGCGATCTTCACCGCCAAGGGAGTCGATGAGTACTACGACCCAACGCGGCAGAGCGCGCAGGTCGCCGACATCCGGCTGCAGACGGTGCTCAGCAGGTACGACGCCGCCAAGATCGCGGCCTCACTTCAGGAGAAGGGCGTCGACCCCTCGGTGCTGAATCCGCTGCCGGTCACCGTTCATCCCTTGAGCTCCCCCGCCCAGGCAGCCGGCAACTCCTTCCTCAGCTTCTTTTTGCCCTACATCCTGATCACCATGAGCCTGACCGGCGGCCTCTCCGCCGCCCTGGACACCTCGGCCGGCGAGCGCGAGCGCAAAACCCTGGAGAGCCTCTTGCTGACGCCAGCCCCGCGCGGTCACGTCCTGATCGGCAAGATTCTCGCGGTCAGCGTCATCAGCCTGGTCGCTGCCGTCGCCTCCATCGGGTCGATGCTCATCGCGCTCAGCCAGATCACGTTTGGCGGCAACCAGGCGCGAATCAGCCTGAGCCCGCTGGCCGCGATCGTGATGGTGTGGCTCGCGGTCCTGCTGGCGGCGTCGTTCGCCTCGCTCACGATCGCGCTCGGTACGCTCGCCCGCAACTTCCGCCAGGGCCAGGCGTACGCCACCCCGCTTTACTTCATCACGATCTTCCCTGCCTCGATCGTGCTGTTCATCCCCGACTTCAACCCCAGCCTGGCCTATTACCTGATCCCGATCCTCAACGCCGTCCTGGTGCTGCGCGACGCGATCGTCCACAACTCGCTGGCGTGGGGCGCCCTGGCGGTGACCTCGCTCAGCCTTGTCCTCACGGGCGCCGGCTGCTTCTACGCCGCCCTACGGCTTTTCACCCGCGAGGCGCTTTTGGTTCGCTCCTGAACAGGCCTTGGTGGCAAACTGTTTCAAGAAGCGATGCCACGTCGACTCGAGCTCAGGGACCTGCGCAGCCTAGAGCGTAGAAGCATGTATTCGATCTTCCATCCGCTGGACGTGAACGAGCGCCTGCCGCGCGAGCTCCTTCTGGAAGGCCGGCGTTATCGCTGGCTCGAGATGCGCCACCTCCAGATCGTCGGCTTCCTGTACCTGCCTGCCCTGATCCTGATGGTCGTCGTGATCGGGTCAGCGAACTTCAGCCTGCTCCTCGCCTTCGCGGTCGCAGGAATCGCGCTGCTCGGCGTCTTCCTGTACGTCGTCTCCGCCCGAGAGCCGTAGGGGCGTATAACCGTCCCATGACCGAAGCGGTGATCGTGGCGTACGGCCGCTCGCCGATCGGGCGAGCACGCAAGGGCTCCCTCGTCGACGTCCGGCCTGATGACCTCGCGGCGCACGTCGTGACCAGGGTTTTGGACAAGGTCCCCGAGCTCGACCCGACGCAGATCGAAGACCTGATCTGCGGCTGCGGCCTCCCCGGCGGCGAGCAGGGTCACAACATCGGCCGTGTGGTGTCGATCCTGGCCCGGCTTGATGTTCCCGGCGTCACCGTCAACCGCTACTGCTCGTCATCGCTCATGACCACCCGCATGGCCGCGCATGCCATCGAGGCGGGCGAGGGGGACGTATTCCTCTCGGTGGGCGTCGAGTGCGTCTCGCGCTACGGAAGCGGCTACCCGGACGCGCCCGACACCTACAACCCCAAGCTCGTGCCCGGCAACACCGAGGAGTATCCCGACATCTACATCGCCATGGGCCAGACCGCGGAGAACGTCGCCGCGCGCGAAAAGATCTCGCGCGAGGAGCAGGACCGGTTCGCGGTCAAAAGCCAGGAGGCAGCCGTCAAGGCGCGCGATGACGGGTTCTTCGACCGCGAGATCATCCCGGTCCCGCTGCCCGACGGCCAGCCTTTCACCAAGGACGATGGACCTCGGCCGGGGACGACGATGGAGGTCCTGGCCACGCTCCAGCCTGCGTTTCGCGAAAACGGCACGGTGACCGCCGGCAACGCATGCCCGCTCAACGATGGCGCGGCGGCGGTCGTGGTGATGTCGGACCGGCGAGCCAAGGAGCTCGGCATCAAGCCGATCGCGCGCGTGGTCTCGACCGGGCTCTCAGCGCTCGAGCCCGAGTTCATGGGGTTGGGCCCCATCGACGCCTCGAAGCAGGCGCTGAAGCGGGCCAAGATGAGCATCGACGACATCGACATAGTCGAGATCAACGAGGCGTTTGCGGCCCAGGTGATCCCCGCGGCGCGCGGCATCGGCGTCGATCCGTTCAGCGAGAAGCTCAATCCACACGGGGGCGCGATCGCGCTCGGCCATCCCTTTGGGATGACGGGCGCCCGCATCCTCTGCACGCTGCTCAACGGGCTGCGCGAGAAGGACAAGACGTTCGGCCTGGAGACGATGTGCGTCGGCGGCGGCCAGGGTATGGCCATGATCGTGGAGCGGCTGAACTAGGACCTAGCCGTGGGTCTCCTGAAGCAGGCCTTCGAGCACACGCTCGACGAGCGTGGTCAGCGTCTTTCTCTCCTCGGCTGAAAGGGGCGCAAGGATCTCCTCCTCCAGGGTTTCTCTGGCCTTGTCCGCGCGCTCGATGGCGTGCCGTCCGGCGGCGGTCAGCTCGACGAGGTGACGGCGGCGGTCCTGAGGATCTCGACGCCGGACTGAGAATTGGGCCGCCTCGAGCTCGTTGAGGATCAGGACGACGGTGTTCGCGTCCATCCACAGGCCGTTTTCGAGCTCCTGCTGCGTCGTTCCAGGATGGTCGCGGATGTAGCCGAGTGCCATGTAGGCCTTGAGCCTCATACCCAGGAGCTCGTCGGTCGAGCGCCGGTGCAGAGCCTTGGAAAGCTGGGTCACGAGCGCGACGAGCCCTCGGTCTGAGCGCTCCTCGCCGGTCTTCACGTCCATCGATGTTATCACCAACTCTTAATATTCCCGCCGCTCAGATAATCCATGCAATAAAGACCATAATGATCCTGTTATAGTGATCATCCTAACGTCGGTTGGATTCTCTGGAGGCGGCTATGAGTTCAGATCTTCGAAGGTGGATGGCCCTGGTCGTGGTCTGCTTCGGGCAGCTCATGATCATGCTCGACTCCACCATCGTCAACGTGGCGCTGCCCTACATGCAGCGGGACCTCGGTTTTACCCAGGCCAACCTGACCTGGGTGGTCAACGGCTACCTGATCGCCTACGGAAGCTTCCTGCTGGTGGCCGGCCGCCTGGGTGACCTGATCGGCCGCCGCAAAGTCTTCCTGGCGGGCGTCTTCCTGTTCACGGTGGCATCGGTCGGAAGCGGGTTTGCCACGGGTGCCGACCACCTCATCGTCGGGCGCTTCCTGCAGGGGCTGGGCGGCTCGCTGTCCGCAGGCGTGATCATCGCCATCATCGTCACCGAGTTCCGAAAGCCGGCCGAGCGCGCCCAGGCCATGAGCGTCTTCACGCTCGTGATCGCCGGTGGCGGTTCGCTGGGGCTGCTTGCGGGTGGCTTCCTGACCCAGTGGGCCAGCTGGCACTGGATCTTCTTCATCAACGTGCCCATCGGCATCGCCACCATGGTCCTTGGCGCATGGCTCATCGAGGAGAACGAGGGTCTCGGCCTGAGCCAGGGCGTCGACATCGCCGGAGCACTCCTCATCACCTCGGCCTTGATGCTTGGCGTGTACGGCATCGTGACCGCGGCCGATTACGGCTGGACCTCAACCCACACACTCGGTCTCAGCGGCGCGGCGATCGCGCTGGTGGCCGCGTTCGTGCTCCTCGAGTCGCGCCTGGCGAACCCACTCGTCCCGCTACGCATCTTCACGATTCGCTCGCTCACGGGAGCGACCGCCGCCCGGGCGCTGCTGTTCACGGGTCTCTTCACCAACTTTTTCATCGGCGCGCTCTATCTCCAGCACGTCCACGGTTACACCGCGTTTGAGACGGGCCTCGCGTTTCTTCCGACCACCTTGATGATCGGCGTGATGTCGGCGGGGCTGGCGGCGAGGCTGATGGCTCGGATCGGACCACGGAACCTGCTCGTCGCCGGATTGACCGTCATCATCACGGCGCTGGTCATCCTCTCGGGTGTCGGCCCCCAGACCAGCTATGCGCCGTCGCTGTTCGCGGCCTACGTGCTGCTGGGAGCGGGCGGCGGGATGTCGTTCCTGCCCTTGCTCACCATCTCGATGTCCGAGGTGCCCCTGGCGGACGCCGGGCTGGGCTCGGGTTTCAGCAACGTGGTGATGCAGATCGGCGGCGCGCTGGGACTGGCATCGATCAGCTCGATCTCGACGTCCTACGCGCGGGGGAGCGCCGGCTTCCAGCTCGCGTACGTCCTGGCCGCAATCTGCGCCACCGCTTCGCTCATGGTCGTGGTGGCTGTGCTCCGGGGGCCGGCCGCGCAGGTCGCGACTCGGGAGCAGGTGCGCATCGAGGAGGCGGCCTAGGATCGGAGGGTGAGCAAGGGCGGCTTGTCCGCAGCGAGGCTGGCGCGCATGCACGACGTGCTAGCGGGCTACGTCGAGCGCGGCGAGCTGCCCGGCTTCGTCACGCTGGTCAGCCGGCGTGGAGAGGTCCACGTCGACGCCATCGGCTACGAGCGCGATGCGATCTTCCGCATCTCCTCGATGTCGAAGCCGGTGACGGCAGCGGCGGCGATGGTCCTGCTGGAGGAGGGCGTGATCCGGCTCGACGAACCCGTCGATGACTTTCTGCCTGAGCTGGCGAATCGCAAGGTGCTGCGCCAGATCGATTCCGAGGTCGACGACACGGTTCCGGCCCGCAGGCCGATCATGGTCCGCGACCTGCTGACGTTCACGCTCGGTGCCGGACTGATCTTTGCGACGCCCGGCACCTACCCGATCCAGCACGCCATCGAAAGAGCCGGACTCGGGGACGGCCCGCCGGATCCATCCCGACAACCCCAACCTGACGACTGGATACGGCGGTTCGCCAGCCTGCCGCTGTTCTACCAGCCAGGCGACCGCTGGATGTACAACACCGGCTCCGAGGTGTTGAGCGTGCTGATCGCACGAGCATCAGGCCGGCCTCTGGACGACCTCATGCGTGAGCGCATCTTCGAGCCGCTTGGAATGCGCGACACCGGTTTCTGGGTGCCCGAAGACCGCATCGATCGGTTGGTCACGAGCCACGCCGTCGAGCCGGCGAGCGGCAAGCTGCGTCTCTACGACGACGTCAGGGGCGGCAGCTGGAGCCGGCCTCCCGCGTTTCCCTCGGGCGCCGGGGGTCTGGTCTCGACCGTGGATGACTTCCTCGCCTTCGGCCAGATGATGCTCGACAAGGGCCTGCTCGACGGGAAGCGGATCCTGACCCGGCCGAGCGTCGCGACGATGACGACGGATCAGCTCACCGCGGAGCAGAAAGCGCGCACGCAGTGGCTTCCCGGATATTTCGATGCCCACGGCTGGGGCTTAGGGATGTCTGTCGTCACGCGCAGGGACGACATCGCGTCGACCGTCAGCAAATACGGCTGGGACGGCGGGATGGGCACGTCGTGGTACTCGGACCCGGCCGAGGAGATGGTGACCATCCTGATGACGCAGGTGAACTGGACGTCGCCCAACCCACCAACCGTTTTCCGCGACTTCTGGACCCTCGCCTACGCTGCGATCGACGACTGAGCCCTACGGCACGACGATCCAGCGTTGCTGATCGGGCGCGGACAGCGCCGCGGCGAGCACGATTCTGTACCGCCCTGGACCGGTGATGAATGCCGTCATCTCGGCGCTCACCGGCCCGCCGTTCCGCGGCACTTCGCTGCCGTAATCCTGCAGCTGCATCTCGCGACCTTCCGCGTCAAAGACCCGTGGGCTGAACAGCCCCAGCAGCGCGTCCGGAGTCGCCGACGATTTGATCTCGCGTGTGATCGGACCGGAGATCGTCAGGTGCACCACCAGCGTCGCGTGCGACGCCGTTACGGAGGTGAATGTGTAGACGGCGCCGTCGGATTGCACGGGCTCCGGCAAGGCGATCGGGTGGGACGGTTCCGCAACGACGGTAGCGTGAAGATTCCAGTCGCCGTGGACGGTTACCGTCTCAGGATCGAACGACGCTCCTGGGCCTAACGCCGCCCCCTTCCACATCGCCCAGAGGCCGGTCACGTGCAGCGTCAGCCTCGCGCCCACCGCCGACGCGGGCCAGACGAGGGGTTGGAACTGGAGGGCGGTCGGGCCTCCCACGCCCCAACCCGCATAGCTGTGGCCGAACTGGTCGGTCAGGGTAACATCGTCGTAACTAAGCCCCCAGTCGCCGGGATGCAGTCCGAACTGCTTTGGATCCCCGGTCAGACCCTTCCCGTCGATAGAGACAAACAGCACGGTGCGCAGTCCGTCCGCGTAAGCCGCAACCAGCTTCAGCGTGTGTCCCGCAGACGTGGATGAGTCGCCCACCAATGTGACGTCGGCGCCGCTCAATCCGACCGCCTGCAGATAACGTCCCGATATCGGCCCAATGCCAGGCGTGTCGGCCAGGATGCGTGCGTAGCGCGGGGCAAAGTACGCCCCGGTCGTGTTGACAAGAAGGATGACGAGCAGCGCCCCCACGATTGCGGCCGCGACTGTCGCGAAACGTAGGCGCGGCGTCGAGCGCGCGCCTCGGCGGCCAACCTCGGCGAAGGCGAGATCGAATCTCTCCAGCCGCAGCAGCGCCCGCTCGTCACTCGCCGTCAGCGAGGTGGCCGCGGGGAGAGCGCGAAGCCGCGACTCTATCTCTTCAACCGATGCAACGGGCTTCATCTCTCGATCTCCTCTGAACTCGCCTGCAGTCTTTGGCGCAGCGCCTCGCGGGCGCGAAGCAGCAGCTGTTTTGCGGCTGGTTCGCTGCAGCCGATGATTCGAGCGACGTCGCTGATGGCGAGGTCGTCGCAGTAGCGAAGCCACAACGCTGCACGCTGCCGGCTCGGCAGCTTGCGCATGGCGGCGACCAGGTACGGGTCCATCGAGCGGTCGATCGCGTCAGGGGCTGCCCTTTCCAGGCCCGTCGGCAGCGGCAGCCATTCCGGGACTCGACTTCGGCACTGCCGGTAGACGATCGCTAGAAACCATCGCCGAAACTCGCCTTCCCGCGTCGACCTGTAGCGCCAGGCACGCAGTGCGGCGTCCTGAACGATGTCGCGCGCCTGGTCCGTCGTGCGACCGAGCTGGCGCGCGAGGAGGAACGCGGAGCGGGAGACAAGCCTGAAGTTCGCCTCGAACTCGCGACGTTCGTCGACGCTGCGGTCGTGCAGGCCCACGTCCACGGATGCAGCGGGCACCATCCGACTGTTAGACCGAACTATGCGCTGGAAGGTAACGCCCGAAGGAACCGAGTAAGCCGGTCGATGTCCGACTCGTCGTTCCACCAACCGACCGAGGCGCGGAGCCAGCCGTCGGGCAGGTTGCGGATGATCACGCCGGACGCTTCCGCTCTCTTGACCAGCTCGATCGGATCGCCCGGGACCCGAAACGAGACGAGCGTGCCTTGGCCGGCCTCGGTCCTGACCTCGAGTCCGGCCGCCAGCAGTGACTGGCGGCACGTGGCAACCATGCTTGCCCCGCGCTCGAATCCCCACTCGGGAAGGTCCTCCACGGCCGCAAGCAGTCCGGAGGTCATGCTTGCCGCCAGGTGCACCAGGCCAAGCCGGGACGCGTCCGTGCGCGACGAGGCCGCACCGCTCTGGATCTGCGGCCGCATTCGCTCGGGGTCCGCGACGTAGAGCGCGCCCGTGGTCTCTGGCCCCCCGAGCCACTTCTGCCCGGAGACCGTGTACCAGTCGGCGACCGCGGCGTGGACGAGGATCGCCCCGACCGACTGGGCGCCGTCGACGAGCAGAGGCAGACCCGTGGCCTGCTTGATCTGGCCGAGCGGGAGCACATGACCGTTGAGCCACAGAACGTGCGAAAGCGCGATGAGTCGGGTCTGCGATGTGACCTCGTCGACGATCGCCCGCAGCGCTTCGCGGGCCGGCCGTTCCATGACTCGGGCCTGCTTGACCCGCGCGCCCGAGGCGAGCAAGGGCAACAGCAAACCGGGATGCTCGGCGTCGGTCGTGACGACCTCGTCCTCTGGGCTCAATCGGAGGCCGGTGATGACCAGGTTGCAGCCCTCGGTGGTCGAGGTCGTGAGCAAGACGTTCTCCGCCGGCACGCCGATCAAAGACCCGATGCGCTCACGAAGCCTGGTCTCGATCGCCGCGGCCGCCTCCCAATGGCCGGTAGCGCCGCGTCCTCGCTTCAGCGCCAGAAACTCGGCGGCCTGCATCGCCTCGACTGTTCTGCGCGACAGTGGGCCCGCCGAACCGGAGTTGAGATACGCGAACCTCTCGAAGACCGGGAAGTTTGACCGCGCTTCGGCGGGCGTCATGCTTCTGACGCGGGCTGGTGCGGAACGCCCTCCCGTTCGCCGAAGAAGATCGTGACCTCCTCATACGGGTCGCCGAGGTTGCGAGCCCGGTGCGGCCTGTTCGTCGGTTCGTCCCAGTCGACCTGGCCTGGATGCACATGGACCTGCTCGCGCCCGTCACCGTCCTGGTACTCGATCTCCAACAACTCCCCGCTCAGGACCACGGTCACGCGGACGTACGGATCCACGTGCCACGGCAGGACCTCGGATGGCTCGAGCCGCAGGCGGTGCACCAGGGTGGTTCCGCGTTGGATCAGGATCTCTTCGGTCAAGCCGGTTTGCGAACGTAGAAGCGGCACGGTGGTGACTCGGCCGTGGTGTGGAAGTTCCAGTGCCGGCACCACGCCGTACCGTCGAATTTACGGCAGGACCCACAGGTGACGCGCGGCGCCTGAGCGCGCGCCTTCTTCATGTGGTGCTCTGGCCTTTCGCCCGGAAACAGCGGCTCCTTCACAGCTCCGAGCGCAGGTCCCACAATTCCGGGTAGAAGCGCTTGCCGAGCGTGCCCCGCAGGTACTGCGCGCCGCTGCTGCCGCCGGTCCCGGTCTTGCTGCCGATCTGCCGCTCGACCATCAGCACGTGACGCGAACGCCAGTGCGCGAATGCCTCGTCATGATCGAGCAACGCCTCGCACAGGTCGAAGAGGTCCCCGTGTCGCTCACGGTCGCGGAAGATCTCGAGAAGCGATGGCGCACCGCGCCTTTCGACCAGGGCGCGAAACGCGTCGTCGACAGACGGCTCCTCGAGGCGCTTGCGCAGACGGCTCATCTCCTCTGGACTTGCCTCGAGCCGCGCCACGTACTTAGGGTCTTTGAGCCCAGACAGAAACTCGATCTCCCGGAACTGCACCGACTGGAACCCGCTCGCCGGAGCGAGCTTGGAGCGAAAAGCGAGGAAGTCCTGGGGCGACATCGTCTCCAGGACCTCGATCTGCTCGATCAGCAGCTTCTCGATGACGTAGACCCGATGGAGGCGGTGCCGGGCGAAGAACACATCGTCTGCAGCGATGCCGTCGCGAGCCGCCTCCAGTTCGAAGAGGATGACCTTGAACCACAGCTCATAGACCTGGTGCGCGACGATGAACAGAAGCTCGTCATGCTCCTCGCTGAGCCGCTGCTGCAGCGCAAGGAGCTCCGGCACCCTGAGGTAGGTGCTATACGAGAGCTCGCGGCCCTCTTCGCCGAAGCGCCGGCTCAATGCTTGAAATGACGGCGGCCCGTCGTCACCATGGCGATCCCGGCGACGTCGGCCGCCGCGATCACGTCGGCGTCCTTCATCGAGCCGCCGGGCTGGATGACCGCCCTGACACCGGCTCGGATTCCAAGCTCGAGCCCATCGGGAAAGGGAAAGAATGCATCGGATGCCATCACCGCGCCGCGGGACCTTTCGCCAGCGCGCTGCACCGCAAGCTGCACCGCCTCGACGCGCGACATCTGCCCGGCGCCGACACCCACCGCGGCGCCACCTTTGAACAGCACGATCGCGTTTGACTTGACGTGCTTGACCGCCGCCCACGCGAATCCGAGCTGCGCCCACTCCTCCTCGGTCGGCGCCCGCCGCGTGACGGTTTGGCATGAGGCACGATCGAAGCCGGCGCGGTCCCATTCCTGGACCAGGAACCCGCCGGGCACGGAACGCACGTCATAGTCGAACAGGCCTCCGGGGGAGGGCCGCGCCGCCAGCACGATCATGTTCTTGCGCCGGTTCAGAACGTCTTTCGCCTCGTCGAGCACCTCCGGTGCGATCACCACGTGCGTCACGATCTGCACGATCTGCTCCGCCGTCGAACGGTCCAGCGGCCGGTTCACGCCCACGATGCCGCCAAACGCTGAGATCTTGTCGCATTCGTAGGCCAGCCGGTACGCGGTCGCGAGCTCATGCGCGACCGCGAGGCCGCAGGGGTTCATGTGCTTGACAATCGCGGCCGCGGGTTGGGCGTAGTCCATCACGAGCTGGAACGCAGCCGATGCGTCCTGGAGGTTGTTGAACCCGGGAGCCTCACCCTGCACCTGCTCAGCCCCGCCGACGCCGCCGGGATCGGGACCGAGGCGATAGAACGCCGCCTGCTGATGCTCGTTCTCGCCGTACTTCAGCGGCTGCGCCAGCAAGCCGGTGAGCGAGATCTCCGGCGGAAAGCCATTGCCACCCTGATGCCTCAGGTAGGCAGCGATCCACGCGTCGTACGCCGAGGTGTGGGCGAAAGCCTCCGCGGCGAGTCGACGCCGCGATTGCTCGTCGAGGGTGCCTTCGTTGAGTGCACCCAGAATCTCGGAGTAGCGCTGCGGCCGGACCACGACCACCACCGATTCGTGGTTCTTCGCCGCGGCGCGAATCATCGCCGGCCCGCCGATGTCGATTTGCTCGATCGCCTGCTCGAAAGTGACGCTGTCGCGCAAGACCGTGTCCACGAAGGGATAGAGGTTGCAGCACACGAGGTCGATCTCCCGCAGGCCATGTTGCTCGAGCGAGTGCATGTGCTCGCGGCGGTCGCGCCTTGCCAGGATGCCAGCGTGCACGCCAGGGTGAAGAGTCTTGATCCGGCCGTCCATCATCTCGGGAAAGCCGGTCAGGTCGCTGACCGGGCGCACATCGACGGCCGCGTCCTGGATCGCCTGGAGCGTGCTGCCGGTGGCGAAAAGCTCGTAGCCGAGGCGTTGCAGGCCGCGCGCGAAGGCCGCGAGCCCGGTTTTGTCGCTAACGGATAGAAGAGCTGCCGGCAAGTCGCGCCTCCATCAGCCGGATCCCCTGAGGAAGGATCCGGTACTCGGCCTCATGCACCCTCTGGCGAAGAGTTTCCACCGTATCGTCATCGAGGATCGGAACGGCCTCCTGCAGAAGGATGGGACCGGCGTCGAGCTCGGCCGTGACGAGGTGCACGGTCGCGCCGGTGCGCTTTGCGCCGCCGGCAAGGGCCTGCTCGATGGCGTCCAAGCCGCCGGCGTACTCCGGCAGCAAGGATGGGTGGACGTTGAGGATGCGGTCCTCGAAGGCGTCGAGGAACGGCTGCGTGTGGATGCGGTCGTAACCCGCGTCGACGACAAGCTCCACTGTCCGCTCAAAGAAGAAGTCGCGCATGGCGATGTCCCGATGCTCCGCGGAGTCGAATGCCTTCTGGGAGAGCTCTGCGACCGGAATGCCTCTTTCCCGCGCGAATGCGACCGCCGCGCACGAAGGACGGTTGGTCGCGACCGCGACAACATCGAACCCGCGCTCGACCAGGGTGCGCAAGTTGGTCCCCTCACCCGAGACGCAGACTCCCAGCCTCAGATCAGCACCACGCGGTCCGGACCGGACTGGTGGACGACCTCGCCAACAGTCAGCGCCACCTCCGGCACGTCTTTCGGATCCACGACCAGGACCATCCCGAGCCCCATATTGAACGTGCCCCACATCTCGTCGTCGGAGACGCGGCCGCGTTTGCGGATCTTGTCGAAGATCGCCGGCACCTCCCACGCGCTTTTGTCCAGTTGCGCAGTGACGCCCTCAGGAAGGCAGCGCGGCAGGTTTCCAGTTATGCCGCCGCCGGTGATGTGCGCGGCGCCCTTCCACCGGATGCGCCGAAGGTCACTCAGGTAGGACATGTGCGGCGCCAGCAGCTCCCTCGCGAGCGTTCCGTCCAGCGGCACGCCGTCGAGGACCTTGCGCGCCAGCGAGTAGCCGTTTGTGTGCAGCCCGTTCGAAGGAAGTCCGACCAGCACGTCTCCGGCCTTGATCTTCGCGCGGTGGTCGCCTGGCTCGACGAGGCCGACGATGAAGCCCGCGAGGTCGTAGTCGCCGAGCGCATACATCCCCGGCATCTCGGCCGTCTCGCCGCCGAGCAGGGCGCAGCCGGCCTCACGGCAGGCGGCGGTCATCCCTTCGACGAGCTGGCCGAAGACCTCTGGGTCGAGCTTTCCGGTCGCGAAGTAATCGAGGAAGAAGAGCGGGCGCGCACCGGCGCATGCGATGTCGTTGACGCAGTGGTTCACGATGTCGACACCGATGCCGCGGTGCATCCCTGCCGCGATGGCGACCTTGATCTTGGTGCCGACTCCATCGGCGCTGGCGGCGAGCCGGGCGCCGCTCGGGAGTGCGTACAGGCCGGCAAACGGACCCACGCCGGCCGCCACCTCCTTGCCCTGGGTGGCCGCTATCAACGGCTTGACGCGTTCGAGGGCGCGCTCATAGGCCTCGATGTCGACGCCGGCGGCGGCGTACGACAAGCCTTCCTGGGACACGGAGGTCAGACCTTGGCCAGCTGCGGCGAAGGGCTCTCGAACTGCATCTTGTCCATCTCGAGCTGTTGCGGCACCGGAACGGGATACGAGCCGTCAAAGCAGGCGCGGCAAAACTCCTCCGAGGTGCCCCGCCCGATGGCCCGGATCAAACCCGGAATCGAGAGGTAGTGGAGCGAGTCGGCGCCGATGTGTTTGCGGATCTCGTCCACCGAACGTCCCGCGGCGATGAGCTCCTTGGTCGAGCCGATGTCGACGCCCATGAAGCAGGGGAACCGCATGGGCGGGCTCGAGATCCGCATGTGGATCTCGCTCGCGCCCGCTGCGCGCAGCCGCTCGATGGTCCGCTTCGTGGTCGTGCCGCGGACGATCGAGTCGTCGACGGCGATCAGGCGCTTGCCCTTGATCGAGCGCGGGAGCGGATTGAGCTTCAGCATCACGCCGGCCTCTCGGAGCGATTGGTCGGGCTGAATGAAGGTGCGGTTGATGTATCGGCTCTTCATCAGCGCCTCCCGAAACGGGATCGCCGACGCTTCTGCGTAGCCAATCGCCGCGGGCGTGCCCGAGTCCGGGAACGCGACCACCATATCGGCGTCGACCGGCGCTTCCTGCGCAAGCTCGTGCCCCATGCGGATGCGCGCGTCCTCGAGCTCGCAGTTCTTGAGAATCGAATCGGGCCGCGCAAAGTAGATGAACTCGAAGATGCACATCGCGTGCTTGTTCGAGGTCTGGAAGCTGGCGCTGCGGACGCCATGCTCGTCCATGATCACTATCTCGCCCGGCTGGACCTCGCGCACGAAGGTTGCATGCACCGTGTCGAGCGCGCACGTCTCTGAGGCGACCACGTGCGCGGGCTGCCCCGGCAGTGGGATGTAGCCGATGCACAGAGGCCGGAAGCCGTACGGATCCCGGAGTGCGATCAGCTGATTCGGCGTGATCACTCCGCACGAGTACGCACCCACGATGCGCGCGAAGCTGCGGCGGACGACCTCCTCCCAGGTGCGACCGTGCGTGTTCTCGATCAGCCGCGCCATGACCTCGGTGTCGAGGCCGGTCTCGAAGATCACGCCCTGCTCGACCAGCTGGGCACGCAAAGCGTCAGCGTTGAGCAGGTTGCCGTTGTGGGCGATCGCGCCCGGGCCGAGCAACGGATGGTGAAACGGAACCGGGTGGGCATTCTCGGATCGGCTGGATCCCGTCGTCGAGTAGCGCGTGTGGCCGAGGGCGATCACCGAACCCTCTCCGAGCTCCTTGATCGCGGCGGGTGAGAACACCTGCGCCACCAGGCCCATGTCGCGATGCAGCCGGACCGATGATCCGTCCGAAACCGCCATCCCGGCCGACTCCTGGCCCCGATGCTGCAGGGCGAAGAGCCCGAAGTAGGTGAGGTTCGCGACATCAATCCCCTGCTTGGCGCAGACCCCGAATACACCGCACATTGTTAGAGGAACATTGCCTCCCAGGCCTGACGAACCTCGGCGAGCGAAAGCTTGAGCTGGCCCTCGAACTCGATGTGGTCGCCTCCCGCCAGGCCGAGAAGCGAGAGCTCGACGTTGTGGCGGCGTGCCAGTGACTGCAGCTCAGGCATCGCGCGCGAGGGCACGGTGACGATGTAACGGCTCGGCGATTCGCCGAAGAAGGCGGCGTCGAGTCGGAGCGGAGGCTCCGGCCGGATCGCCGGACAGCGCACCCCGATGCTCCCGAGCAGACAGCATTCTGTGAGCGCCACCAGCATGCCGCCCTCTGCGCAGTCGTGCGCCGAGTGAAGGTATCCGCTCTGGGCGGCGCTCAGCATCAGCCTGTTCACAGCCTTCTCGCGAACCAGGTCGAGGCCAGGCGGCCGGCCGGCGACGTGGCCGTGCTCGACCTTGAGGTATTCGCTGCCGCCGAGGTCGTTGTGGCTGGACCCGATGAGGAGGACGAAGTCGCCCTCGGCGCGGATCCC
The DNA here is from genome assembly GCA_005883575.1 of Chloroflexota bacterium. Taxonomy (GTDB): domain Bacteria; phylum Chloroflexota; class Dormibacteria; order Dormibacterales; family Dormibacteraceae; genus 40CM-4-65-16. The sequence goes on from VBFH01000023.1 coordinate 292,914, forward strand.
GGCGCTCAGGCGCTTGCCGTAATCGTCGATCACGCCGACCATGCCGACCACTGGGGTCGGATAGATTGCGGACTCGCCATTGGAGTCGTTGTAGAGGCTCACGTTGCCACTGACCACGGGCAACTCGAGTGCGCGGCACGCGTACGCGAGGCCGGCGATCGCCTCCTCCAGCTCCCAGTACACCTCGGGCCGGTCGGGGTTGGCGAAATTCAGGCAGTCGGTGACCGCGAGGGGCCGCGCGCCGGTGGCGATGATGTTGCGCGCAGCCTCCGCAACCGCCAGCTGCGCCCCGAGGTGCGGATCGAGGTGGCAGTAGCGCGCATTGCAGTCGGTCGTCACCGCGAGCCCCAGTCGCGTGCCTTTCACGCGCAGCATCGCGGCATCGCCGCCGGGCGCAATGACCGTGGAGTCGCCGACCATGTGGTCGTAGCGGCGGAAGATGCCGCGCCGGCTGCTCAGGTTCGGACTCGCGAGCATGCGCAGCAGGGTGGCGCCCGGATCGGCGAGCGGCGGCAGCGCGGCGATCTCGAGACCGTACGGCGGCTCGGGAGCAAAACCGACGAGCCGGCGCGTCGGGGCTCCGTCGGTCAGCAGCTTCACTGGCACACGCGCCACATGATCTCGGCCATCGACGACCGACAGCTGTCCGTCGTCGGTCACCTCCCCGATCACGGCCGAACTGAGGTCCCACGCCTCGAAGATGGTCTCGACCTCGCGCTCACGACCTCGCCTGACGACGACCAGCATCCGCTCCTGAGATTCCGAGAGCATTACGTCGTACGGGCTCATCCCGCGCTCGCGACGCGGCACGCGCTCGACGTCGATGAGAGCGCCGGCCCCCTCCACTCGGCCCGCGCACTCGGCGACCGCCGAGGTCAGACCGGCCGCACCGAGGTCCTGGATCGCCACCACCGCGTCTGTGTGCGTGAGGTCCATGCAGGCTTCGAGCAGGCATTTCTCCAGGAATGGGTTGCCCACCTGGACCGCGGGCCGGCGCTCGGAGCTGTTCCCATCCAGCTCGAGGGACGCGAATGACGCGCCGTGGATCCCGTCGCGCCCCGTGTCAGCGCCGACCAGCAGCAGGCTGTTTCCTGTGCCTTCCGCCCGGGCCCGCACCAGCTGGTCGGTGCGCACCAGGCCGACGCACATCGCGTTGACCAGAGGGTTGTTCGCGTAGCACTCCTCGAAGTACACCTCGCCGCCCACCGTCGGGATGCCGATGCAGTTCCCGTAGCCCCCGATCCCGGCGACGATGCCCTCGACGTGATGGCTCGATTCGGGCAGGGGGCCGAAGCGAAGCGAGTCCAGCAGCGCGATAGGCCTTGCGCCCATGGCGATGACGTCGCGGATGATGCCGCCGACGCCGGTGGCAGCGCCCTGGTAGGGCTCGATCGCGGACGGGTGGTTGTGCGACTCGATCTTGAAGACCACCGACCAACCCTCGCCGATCTCGACCGCACCCGCGTTCTCGCCGGGTCCCTGCACCACGCCAGGCCCGCTGGACGGAAGGCGGCGCAGCAGCGCCTTCGAGCTCTTGTACGAGCAGTGCTCCGACCACAACACCCCGAGCATGCCGAGCTCGACCTCGTTGGGGGCTCGTTTCAGCTGCCCGACGATGACTTTGTACTCATCCGGGGTGAGCGCGACCTCACGCAGGCGGCGCTCGTCCACAGACTTGATGCTCAAGACACCAGCACCTTGAGCGCACCCTCCGCGGCCGAACGAAACAGCTTGAGTCCGTCGGTTCCCCCGAGCTCGGCTTCAGAGCATCGCTCGGGGTGCGGCATCATGCCGAGCACGTTTCCACGCGCGTTGACGATGCCGGCGATGTTGTGCATCGAACCGTTCGGGTTGGCGGCGGGCACGACCCGACCCCGCGAATCGCAGTATCTGAACACGACCTGACCTCGCTGCTCGAGACGGGAGAGAGTCGCGGGATCGGCGAAGTAGCTCCCTTCTCCGTGCGCGATGGGCACGCGGATGACCTCACGATCGCCGCACTTCGACGTGAAAGGTAGGTCGGTCCGCTCGACCAGGAGGTTGGTCCACTCGCAGCGGAACTCCAGGGATGCGTTGCGGATCAGCGCCCCTGGTAAGAGTCCCGCCTCGCACAGGACCTGGAACCCGTTGCAGATTCCCCAGACGAGACCGCCCCGGTCGGCAAAGTCACCGACCTGCTCCATGATCGGGGCGAACCGCGCGATCGCGCCCGTGCGCAGGTAGTCGCCATACGCGAAACCGCCCGGCAGGATCACGCAGTCGCACCCCTTGAGGTCCGTGTCCTTGTGCCAGAGGTAGGTGAGCTCTTGACCCAACACCTGATCGATGACCCAGCCGCAGTCGCGGTCCGACCACGTTCCCGGAAAAACGACAACCCCGAACCTCACCGGCGCTTGTGCTCCTGCTCGATGTCGAAACGGAAGTCTTCGATCACGTGGTTGGCAAGGAGCTGCCGGCACATCTCCTCCACGCGCCGGCGCGCCTCGTGCTCGCTCGAGCCCTCGATGTTGACCTCGATGTACTTGCCGACGCGCACATCCGTGACCTCGCGGAACCCCAGCGACGCGAGCCCCTGCTTGACCGTGAGTCCCTGTGGGTCGTTAACCACCGGTTTGGGTGTGATGATCACGCGCGCGATCATCCTCGGAGACCTCGCATTCCGCCCGTTTGACGCCAAACGCGCACCAGGCCCGCACCGATTACGCGCGTTCGAGTCAATAGGTGCGGAATGCTGAACGCCCCTGCGCGATCCATCACGTTTCGTTCCTCGGCTTGCGCGGAAACAGCGGCTTGCCGACCAGCCTCTGGTAGGCGGTGAGATAGCGCAGGCGCGTCTGGGTGACCACGTCGTCGGGCAGGCGCGGCGGCTCGGATTCCTTGTCCCATCCCGAACGGGTGAGCCAGTCGCGCACGAACTGCTTGTCGTACGACTCGGGAGACGAGCCGACCGCGTAGGCGTGCACGTCCCAGTAGCGAGAGCTGTCGGGCGTGAGCACCTCATCGATGAGGATGACCTCGTCGCCTATCTGGCCGAACTCGAACTTGGTGTCGGCGAGGATCAGACCACGCCTCGCCGCGAACTCGGAGGCGTATTTGTACAGCTCCAGGCTCGCCTCGCGAAGCTTGGCCGCCAGATCGTCGCCAAGCTCCTTCTTCATCTGCTCGAAGGTGATGTTCTGGTCGTGGCCCGAGTCGGCCTTGGTCGCGGGCGAGAAGATCGGAGCGGCGAGCTTCTCGCTCTGGCGCAGACCCGGCGGCATCTTCTCTCCGGCCAGCGTCTGCGACTCTTCGTACTCCTTCCACGCGCTGCCGGCCAGGTAGCCACGCACGACACACTCGAAATCGATGCGCTTGGCCTTGCGCACGATCATGAATCGGCCCGCGAGATCCTCGCGAAAGTTCTTGAGCACCGCGGGAAGGTCAGGCACCATGCCCGAGATCAGGTGATTCGCTTGAAAAGTGTCGGTTTGCGAGAACCAGAAGATCGAGAGCTGGGTCAGCACCTTGCCGCGGTCGGGGACGCCGTTGGGCAGCACGTGATCGAAGGCCGAGATCCGATCCGTCGCCACCATCAAGAGCTGGTCGCCGCTCAGCTCGTAAGTGTCCCGCACCTTGCCGCGTGCGAAGAGCTTGAGCGGGAGCTCGGTGTCGGTCAGGGGAGGTCCGGCGATCATGAAGTGGGGACTCCCAAACCAAGACGTTCATACGCGAGGTCGGTGTGCTCGAGGCCGGCCCACGGATCGAAGACTTCGTCCATCTTCGAGCCTATGCGCTTCACCACCTCGTCGTTGTTCTCGAGCAAGGTGCGGAATCCGGTCCCGGAGCTTTCCATAGCCTGCATGGCGGCCTTCTGAACGATGAGGTAAGCATCCTCTCGCGACATTTCGCTCTCGACGAGAGCGAGGAGAACACGCTGCGAGAAAACTACGCCGCCCGCGAACTGGAGGTTGGCAAGCATGCGCTCCGGCCGAACTTGCAGTCCGCGCAGCACCTTGGTCATCTCGATCGCCATGTAATCGACGGTTGCACACGCGTCGGGAAAGATGACGCGTTCTGCGGAGGAGTGGCTGATGTCGCGCTCATGCCACAGCGCGGTGTTCTCGAGCGCGGTCACCAGATGCCCGCGTACGACCCGCGCCAGTCCGCACACGCGCTCGGTCACGACGGGGTTGCGTTTGTGAGGCATGGCGGAGCTTCCCTTCTGCTCTTTGCCAAACGGTTCGAAAGCCTCGCTGATTTCGCTGCGCTGGAGATGACGGATCTCGGTCGCGATGCGCTCCAGCGTGCCGGCCACGATCGCGAGGGCGGACATGAACTCGGAGTGGCGGTCGCGCGCCACGACCTGCGTCGAGACACTGTCGACCCTCAGACCGAGCTCGCGGCACACGTGCTCCTCGACGCGAGGGTCGATCGTGGCATGGGTGCCAACGGCGCCGCTGACGCGACCTACGCCAGCCCCCTGAGCGGCGCCCTCGAGTCGTGAGATCGAGCGGTCGAGCTCGGCCACCCAGCCCGCAACCTTGAACCCGAAGGTGATCGGCTCGGCGACGATGCCGTGCGTGCGCCCCGCCATCAACGTCCGGCGGTGCTTGATCGCGAGGTCCGCCGCCGCCTCGCGCACGGCGGCAAGGTCGCGGCCGATCAGGCGCGCCGACTCGATCATCTGCACCGCCATCGCCGTGTCGTTGAGGTCCTGGCTTGTCATACCCAGGTGGACGTAGCGCGCCTCGGGCTGGCCGATGGACTCGTTGAGCACAGTAAGAAAGGCGATCACGTCGTGGCCGACGCGTGACTCGAGCTCGGCGATCTTCGTTGCGTCAAACGTTCCCTTGCGAATCTTCGGCAGCGCGGCTTTCGGGATCCGGCCCAGCGAGGCCCAGGCTTCGCAGGCGAGGATCTCGATCCTCAGCCACAACTCGAACTTGTGCTGGTCTGACCAGACCACCCGCAGCGCGGGCGGCGAGTATCGCTCGATCAAGAAGGGCTCCCAATCAGCACGGGCGACGCTGGAATTATATCGGCGACCGGCTGATCAAGATGTTGTTACGCGCAGATCCTCGAGCCCAATATGTCGTGGCCATCGGGCCAGGGAAGCCACCCTTAAGCGACTGGCTTGATAATCGAGGACTGCTCTTGAGCCATCCACGTAACCACCTTGAGGTGCCTCCCGTTTGAAGCGGCACAGGCTGAACGGCCGGTGAGCGACCCGTCCCGGGACGAGGAGCGAGACCTCGTCGAGCGTGCCAAGCGGGATCCGCGTCAATTTGGAACGCTCTACGACCGGCACCTTCAGCAGATCTATAGGTTCGTGTATTCAAGAGTGAGGGAGCAAACCGCGGCAGAGGACGTCACTTCGGAAGTCTTCATGAAGGCTCTGAAGGCAATGCCCCGCTACCAGGACACGGGGCGGCCGTTTGCTGCCTGGCTTTATCAGATCGCGGTCAACGCGATCGCCGACCGCTACCGCACCCTGCGCACCGCGCAGCCGCTGGACGACTTTCACGACCTGTCCGTGGCCGGACCCGCCCTCGAAGACCTCGCCGCCCACCGCGACGAGGTGCGCCGGATCTGGACGCTCGTGGAATCGCTTCCGCACCAGCAGCGGACCGCGCTGGTGCTCAAGTTCCAGGAAGACATGAAGATCGAAGACATCGCGGTGGCGATGGGCAAGTCGGCGGGGGCCGTCAAGCTGCTGATCCACCGCGGCGTGACCAAGCTGCGCGATGAGGCAGCGAGCCTGAGGCCGGTCGAATGAACTCGTACCACGACCCCGAGCTCGAGGACGTCCTCCAGGACGGTGAGCTCCAGCGCATCGCGTCGATGCTGAGCTCCGCGCACACCCCGGAGCCGCCGCTCGACGACGCCTTCCGCACCGGCCTACGCCGGCAGCTCATGAAAGAGGCCTGGGCCATGAGCGAAGGCCGCAACTCGTGGTGGCGCCGTGCCTTGGCCCCGCCGGGACTGGCGTGGGCGGGCGCTGCGGCGGGCGTGGTGTTGATCGCGTCGGTCGTCGTCTGGACGTCGCTGTCGCAGCCGGGCGGGCTGCAGCAGGTCGTGGTTCAGAGTCCCGTCGACGGCGACCGCAGCGTCGCTCTCGCGCAGCCGATCCTGGTCGCGTTCAACCAGCCGATGGACCGCAAGACCACCCAGGACGCGGTCCAGATCGCACCGGCGACCAACGTGACCTTCTCCTGGGACAGCGGCAGCCGGACGCTGGCGGTGCAGCCGACGGGCGGAACTCTCGCTCCGAATACGCAGTACCAGGTCACCATCGGGCCGGGCGCGAAAACCGCCTCGGGTAAGCCGCTTTCGACGGCGCAGACGATCACCTTCGTCACCCAGCCCAAAGCAACGCCGCCCGCGACACCGACGCCGCGCCCAACTCCGACGCCGTCACTGGGCGAAAGACCGCTGGCGACGCTTGCCGGAGCGTCGAGCCTGTCGGCCCAGTGGTCCTCGGACTCGTCCTCCATCTACTTTGTCGACGGGCAAGGGGCGCTCAAGGTCGTACCCGCCAAGGGCGGAGTGGCCACGATCATCGCGCCGGATGGCGCGGCCTCGCCCTCGATCTCGCCTACTGGCGACCGCCTCGCTTACATCCGGGCCGGCAAGATTGAGGTGCTCACGTTCGCCTCGGGCATGACCGACGAGCTTGTTGTCACCCCCGCGCCGACGCTCGTCGGGTGGACCAAGGAAAAGGTCATCTGGGCGGCCGCGGACGGCGTTTACACGAAAGGAGGCGACGGCCGCAGCCAGCAGCTGGCGCCGCTCCCATCTGCCGGCGCGGTGACGGTCGTCTCGATCGCGCCGGACGGCGCCCACGCCGTCTACCGCCAGGACCAGAACCTTTTCGTGCTCGACCTCGGGACAGGCAAAAGCGTTCAGCTCGGTCAGGCGAACGCAGCTTTCCAGGGTTGGTCGCCCGGCGGATCGGAGCTTCTCTACGCAACCACCGACAACGTGCTGATCGCCAACACGCAAGGCGCGACACAGGCGACGCTGCCAGCGGGTGATGCGAGCTGGTCGAGCCAGGACGCGATCCTGATCGGCGGCGATACCGACATCTTCCAAGGCCGGCCCGACGCCTCGAACCTCGGCCGGCTTGCCAGCGGCACCTTCCATTCGCCGCTGTGGGCGCCGAACGGCACATCCTTCGCGTTCGTCCGCGGTGGCGCGCTTTGGACGGCGACGGCGCCTACGCTGCCGCCCGAGCCGACGCCACTCGACGACGCAACCACGGTCGTCAACAACTTCATGCAGGCGCGGCTCAACAGCCAGTCGGACCAGGCGAACGCGTTCCTTGACGACAATGGCAAGGCCGCTTACGCGGGCGGCGGCTTGAGCCTCGTCGTCAAAGGCGACCCCCACTTCTCCCGGTTCTACATCCTGACCTCCGAGATCACCGGCTCACAGCCCGACACGGCGAGGTTCGTGGTTCGCCTGGTCCTGACGCGGGGCAAGATCGATGTCAGCGACTACGAGGAGACGCTCAGCCTCGTTCGGGAAGCGACCAGCAAGCAATTCCTGATCGACCAGGCATCGTCCGGGTCCCACCGGGCGCTCGGCAAGGGCGCCGAGGTGGTGAACGTGGATGTGGAGTCGGACACGGTGAAGGTGACCTTCGACAGCGATCTCGACCCGACGACCATCACCGACGCCGTGATGATCCTGGACTCCAAGGGCAAGCAGCTGGATGCCACCGCCTCTTACGCCAACCGGACTGTGACACTGAGTGGCCTCAACCTCAAAGACGGCGCGCAGTACCGTCTCGTCGTCCTGACCAAGCTCCGTGACGTGCTGGGCCAGAACGTGGCCGCCGAGTACGACCTCGACGTGGTTGGCCCGTCGTCCAAGAAGCACATCAACCACAAAGACGTCGCGACGCCGTCGCCGTCGCCAAGCATGGGCGGCTAGAGAAGCTACAGGATCTTGAGGGCGCGGGCCGCGCGGCACACCGCGGTCACCGACCCCGAGTGGACGATCTGGCCCTCCAGCGCCGCACTCAAAGCTTGGTCGAAGGGTAGGCGCAGCACCTCCATGTCCTGCTCGTAGGTCTCCGGGCTGCGGGCCGCCTCGGTCAGGTCTTCGGCGAGGAAGAGATGCGCTTTGCCAGTGAGGAAGGCGGCGCCATGCACCACACCCAGCGACGTGTACCGCTTGGCCAGCAGCCCAGTCTCCTCCGCAAGCTCCCGCCGGGCGCACACGAGTGGATCCTCGCTGTCGTCGCACGTTCCGGCCGGAACCTCCCACGAGGAGGTGTCCCACGCATGCCGCCACTGTCGAACCAGCATCGTGTCGCCGTTGTCGAAATACGGCACGACGAAGGCTGAGTCCGGATTGGCCACCACCGTGTACAGCGCCTCGACGCCGTCGGGAAAGCGGATCAGGTCATCGCGTAGCTCGAAGTGACCCGAGGTGCCGCGCTTGTTGGTGCCGGCGACAGCAAAAGGCCGTCCGCTTTCCGGGTGCTCGAGCCTGGCTATTGGCGCACCAACGAGGCCACGGCGGCCGCGGCGGCCGCGACGTGGCGAGGGTCGGGGCCGTAGTCGAACGGCGATTCGTCCTCGGCCAGCTTTCTCGCATCTTCGATCAGCTGGGGATGCTCCTCGATGAACCGCGTGCTGAGGTTTCCGGAGCGGAAGTCGGAATTCTCGAGGATGGCGCGGTGGTATGGAATCGTGGTCGCCGGGCCGACCACCACGAACTCCCTCAGGGCACGGCTTGCGCGCGCGATCGCCTCCGCGCGGTCGCCGCCGTGGACGATCAGCTTGGCCACCAGCGAGTCGTAGTTCGGCGGCACGTCGGAGCCAGGTCCGAAACCAGAGTCGACCCGCACCCCGGGGCCGGCCGGCGCCACCCACCGCGAGATGCGTTTGGGGTTGGGGATGAACTTACGCAGCGGATCCTCGGCGTTGATCCGCATCTCGATCGCGTGTCCCTTCCACTCGACCTCGGACTGCGTGAAGCTCAGCTCGAGTCCGGCCGCGATGCGGATCTGTTCCTTCACGAGATCCACGCCGGTCACCGCCTCGGTGATCGGATGCTCCACCTGGAGGCGGGCGTTGACCTCCAGAAAGTAGAACTCGCCGTCGCTGAAGATGAACTCGACTGTGCCGGCGTTGACGTAGCCGGCCGCGGTTGCGGCACGGATCGCAGCCTCGCCCATGGCGCTGCGGATTTCCGCGGTCACGGCAGGCGAAGGTGTCTCTTCCATGATCTTCTGATGGCGGCGCTGGATCGAGCACTCACGCTCGCCCAGGTGCACGGCATGTCCGTGGGTGTCGCAGACGACCTGGATCTCGACATGGCGCGGGTGGCGCACGTAGCGCTCCAGGTAGACCGTCGCGTCGCCAAACGCCGACCTGGCCGCCTGGGCGGTGCCTTCGATCGCCGCCGCCAGCTCCCATTCCGACTCCACGACTTTCATACCGATCCCGCCCCCGCCGCCGGACGGTTTGAGCATCACCGGAAACCCGATCTTCCGCGCCGCCTCCAGCGCGGTCGCGGGCTCGACCGCGTCGCTGCCAGGCGTGACCGGCACACCGTTCTGCGCCGCCAGCCGGCGCGCCGCGAGCTTCGAACCAAGGGCGCGCATCGCCGAAGCGGGAGGACCGATGAACGTGACCCCGGCCGCATGGCATGCCTCGGGGAACTGGGGCTTCTCGGCGAGAAATCCGTATCCAGGATGGATCGCGTCCGCGCCGCAGTCATGCGCCACCTTGACGATCCGCTCGAGCTGGAGGTACGACTCCGTCGGCGCCGCAGCACCGATGTGATGGGCCTCGTCTGCATAGCGAACGTGAATGGCGGAGCGATCGGCGTCGGAGTAGACGGCGGCGGTCGCGATCCCGAGCTCGCGACACGCCCGCATGATGCGGATCGCGATCTCGCCGCGGTTGGCGACCAAGATTTTCTTGAAAAGCTTGCTTTTCATTCTTTCAAGCGGACGAGTTCTTTCTTCAAGCGATCGCGAGCAAAGGCTGGTTCGGCGTCACCACCTCGCCTTCCCTGACGTAGACGGCGGAGACCTTGCCCGCGACCGTGGTGACGATGTCGTTCTGCATCTTCATCGCCTCGAGCACCGCAACCACATCGCCGAGCTTGACCACGTCGCCGGGCTTGACGGGGACCTTGACGATGAGCCCCTGCATCGGAGCGATGACAGTTCCCTCAGTGATTTTGGGCGCCGCAGGTGCGGCACCGCTTCCCCCAGCGGCGGAGGCGGCGTTGCTCGCGACCACGGAAAGTCCAGCCCCGCTGACGCGCACCTTGAAAACCTCGCCCTCGACCTCGACGTCAAACTCCGCATGGCCATGTTGCGCGCCCGCCGGGAAGGGCTCGGCGGCTGCGGCCTGTATCGCAGCCGGCTGCGGCCTTTCCACAGAGGCCGGCGCAGGTCGTGTCGACGGCCTTTCACCGTCCTGTTTTTCGGGCTGCGGACCGCGCGCGTAGTCCGGCGCAAGGCTCGGAAACATCAGGTGGATCAGCACGGTGTCGTGGGTCGGCTCGAATCCGAGCTTGCGGACCTGCTGGCGCGCGAGCTCCACCTGCGGCTCCAACAAATCGGCCGGGCGGATGGTGATGGGCTCCTCGCGACCGAGCACCAGCCTGCGGAGCTCGTGGTCGGCCGCCACCGGCGGCCTCCCGTACAGTCCCTGCAGATAATCCTTGAGCTCCTGGGTCACGGTCGCGTAGCGGTCACCGCCGATCACGTTGTAGACAGCCTGGGTCGCGATCATCTGGCGGATGGGCGCGACCAGGGGCGGGTAGCCGAGTTCTTTGCGCACCCTATTCGCCTCGTCGAGCACCTCGCCCGCCCGATCGCCCGCCTTGTGTGCGTCGAGCTGCGCGTAGATGTCTTCGAGCATGAAACCCGGCATGTGGTAGCGGAGGATGCTGGCATCGATGCGGTCGGCGACAGGGCTCAGGTGCTCGATGTGCCGGTGCTTCAGCTCCTCAACCTCGCGCTGGACATCCCACATCTTGCTCAGGTCCAGGCCGGTGTCGTACTCCCCGCCTTCGAGGGCGGCGATCACGCTTTCCGCCGCGGGCTGCGAGGCGCCCCAGGCGAGCGGAGAGATCGCAACATCGAGCACCTCCGCTCCCGCCTCGACCGACGCCATGTAAGCCATGGGCGCCATCCCGCTGGAGCAGTGCGAGTGGACGTCGATGGGGACTTTGACCATGTGCTTCAAAGCCGTCACCAGCTCCCAGGTCGCCTGGGGGCTGAGCAAGCCCGACGTGTCCTTGATCACGATCTCGTGACAGCCCATGTTGACGAGGCCCTTGGCGAGCGATCCCCAGAGCTCGAGGTTGTGCGCGGGCGAGATCGCGTAGCTGAGGGCGCCCTGCACCTTCTTCTTCGCCTTCAACGCTGCGGCAATCGAAGCCTCCATGTTGCGAAGGTCGTTGAGCGGATCGAAGACACGGAACACGTCGACTCCGCAATTGGCCGCGTGCTTGATGAACAGCTCGACCACGTCGTCCGCGAAGTTGCGCTTGGAGACGAGGTTCTGGCCACGGATCAAGGCCTGGATCGGTGTGTTGGGCGTGGCCTTGTTGAGCTTACGAAGGTACTCCCACGGGTCCTGGTGGATTCGCAGCTGGGTTTCGAAGGTGGCGCCGCCGAACGCCTCCATCGCGGCGAATCCGATGGAGTCCATCATGGCCGCGATCGGCACGATCTCTTCGGTCCGCAGATAGCCGCCGAGGAGCGACTGCTGCGCGTCGCGAAAGGTCGTGTCGACCAGGCGGACGCGAGCCTTCTTCTTCGCCACTAAGCGGTGGCCAGGGCGGCGCGCTTCTCGCCGTGCCGCCGCTCGACGTCGGCATCGTTCAAACCGATGATTCGCGCGGCGAGCCAGGCGGCGTTTCTGGCGCCGGCCTCGCCGACGGCGACGGTTGCGACCGGCACTCCGGCCGGCATCTGGACGATGGAGTAGAGCGAGTCAACCCCTCCAAGGTGTTGTGTCGGAACGGGGACGCCGATTACGGGCAGATCGGTCCACGCCGCAACGACACCGGGAAGGTGCGCCGCTCCGCCCGCGGCCGCGATCACCACCTTCAAACCGCGAGAGCGGGCGCTCGTCGCCCACTCCATCACACCGCGTGGGTTGCGATGCGCGGAGCACACTTTGAGCTCGTGCGCCAATCCAAGCTCCTCGAGCACTTTGACGCACGACTCCATCAACGGCAGATCCGACTTCGAGCCGAGGATGACACCGACGACTGGCTGCACTAAATCGCCTCCTCGGCTATGTCGGACCTGAAGAAAGCCCCTTCGAATCGTACCTTTCGAGCGCCCGCCAACGCGGTCTGCCGGGCCTGCGCGACGGTGTCCGCCAACGCGACCGAGGTTAGGACCCGGCCGCCGTCAGTGACCAGGCCACTGTCGGGGTCGAAGCGTGTGGCGGCGTGAAAGATCAGGACGCCTGGCGGCATCTCGGCGAGGCCACGAATCCGGTGGCCCAGCTTCATGGCCACATCGTCCGGATAGTTGCCTGACGCGACCACGATGCCGACCGACACCCTGGCGCTCCAGCGCAGCTCGGGATGCGAGGCCAGATCGCCTTTGGCCGCAGCCAGCGCAAGGGCGACGAAGTCGCTCGCCAGCCGGGGCAGCACGACCTGTGCCTCTGGGTCGCCGAAGCGCGCGTTGAACTCGAGCGTGCGCAGACCTTTCTCAGTCAGCATCAGCCCGGCGTAGAGCACGCCGCGGAACTCATCGCCAGAAGATGCCAACTCCGCGATCGCCGGGCGCATGACGCCGTCGACCACCTCCTGTACGACGGCGTCGTCCACTGCTTTGGGCGGCGAGTAAGCGCCCATACCTCCGGTGTTGGCGCCCGTGTCGCCGTCATGGGCGCGCTTGTAGTCGCGAGCCGGCGCCAGAGCAAGGACCTCGGTGCCATCGGTCACGCCCATGACGGAGAGCTCGGGTCCATCGAGGCGTTCCTCGACGACGATCGTGGCGCCACTGCGGCCGAACCGCTGCTCCACAAGCATCGCGTCGATCGCGTTCTCCGACTCCTCGACGCTTTCGCACACGATCACTCCCTTGCCCCGAGCCAGTCCGTCGGCCTTCACGGCCACCCGCCCGTCGTGTTCGCGAGCCCACGCCTTGGCGGGGAGCGGCTGCGTAAAGGTTTCGAAGTCCGCAGTTGGGATCCCCGCGTGTCGCATCAACTTCTTGGCGAAGGATTTGCTCGATTCGATGCGGCCCGCACCACGATTTGGGCCGAACACGTTGAAGCCCGCGTGCCGCAGCGCATCACCGACGCCGGCGTCGACAGCTGCCTCGGGTCCGAGCACGATGAGGCCAAGCTTTTCGCGCCTGGCGAAATCGACCAGGCGAACCACGTCAGCTGCGCCGATCGGAACGTTGCGCGCCATCCCGCCGGTGCCGCCGTTCCCGGGCGCGCAGTAAACGCGCTCGACGAGCTCAGACTGGACGCACTTCCACACGAGCGCGTGCTCACGCGCGCCGGAGCCCACAACGAGTACTTTCAACGCCGGTTATTGGAGCATGGCGGCGGCCGCTGCAGTGACGAGCTGGTGGGCGTCTCCCCAGTCCACAACCTCGGTGCGGCGGCTCCAGTATCGCCGGCCGCCGGTTCGCCAGGTCCCGTCCGGCCGGCGCTTTTTAATGAGCAGCTCGACCGCATCGTCGGCACGTGGATCCCTGAGCAGCCCAAGCATCGCGAGCGCGCGCAGGCCGTGGAAGAAGTCGTAGTGCCAGTAGTGCGGCCAGTGGATATGCACCCACTCGTCGTGGATCACCCCTCCTGTTTCCATGGAACGAAAGAGGCGATGCTCGAGCAGGAGCTCTCCGGCACGGCGCGCCGCCAGACGTGCGCGACCGTCGCCGGTGCTCCGATGGTATTCGACCAGTCCCCAGATCGGCGCCAGGGTTTCGTGAAACGACGAGCGGCGGGCATGCGGATTTGTGTCGCAGTTCCAGCCGCCGTCTGGCCACTGCGCGCGGAGGAGCACCTCGGCGAGGTGGCGGACGCCGAGCCTGTTGGACATCCCGAGCCGGCAGCACACCGCCAGCGCATTGCCCTCCATCGAAGCGTGGCGGCGTTCCATGCCCGCGATCACAAGAGGTTCGGAAGGAGCTGCGATCCAGTCGAGCACCGTCTTCGCCGCGGCGCGGGCGGCGCGGCTTCTGCCCGGCACGCCCAGCTCGACGAGCGAAACGAGCCGCCAGTGGGCCCCCGTCCACTTGGAATACGGATGGACCCCAAAGCCGCCGTCAGGGCGCTGGCCCGACAGCAGGCGCTCGATAATCGACCGGCGCCAGGCCGGGTCTACTCCCACTCGATCGTGCCCGGGGGTTTGGACGTGATATCGAAAACCACGCGGTTCACGCCCTTCACCTCGTTCACGATTCGGTTGCTGATCCTCGCCAGCACCTCGTACGGCACGCGTGCCCAGTCGGCGGTCATCGCGTCTTCGCTGGTCACCACCCGCACCGCGACCACGTTGGCGTAAGTCCGGTAGTCGCCCATCACCCCGACTGTCTCGAGCGGTGTGAGCACCGCAAACGACTGCCATACCTGTCGGTAAAGACCGTTGCGCTTGATCTCATCCACCACGACCCAGTCGGCGTCACGCAGGATCTCGAGGCGCTCGGCGGTTACCTCGCCAAGGCAGCGGATCGAGAGACCCGGGCCAGGAAACGGCTGCCTGAACACCATCTCCTCCGGCATTCCCAGCTCCAGACCGACCGCACGGACCTCGTCCTTGAACAGATAGCGCAGCGGCTCGATCAACCGGAAGCGCAGGCCAGACGGCAGTCCGCCGACGTTGTGATGAGTCTTGATCTTCGATGCGGTGTCCGCGACGTCGGGCGCGGTCGACTCGATGACATCCGGGTAGAGCGTGCCCTGGGCCAGGAAATCGATCCGGCCGAGGCTTGTCGCCTCGGCCTCGAAGACCGAGATGAACTCCCGGCCCACGATCCGCCGCTTCTGCTCCGGGTCGATGACACCGCGCAGCGTGGCCAGGAAGCGCTCGGTCGCATCCACGTACCGGATGCTCATGTCGAGATTGCCGTGCATGACGTCGAGCACGCGCTCAGGCTCTTCCTTGCGCAGCAACCCGTTGTTGACGAACACGCACGTGAGCTGGTCTCCGACGGCGCGGTGCACGAGAGTGGCGGCGACCGCCGAGTCGACTCCACCCGAAAGCGCGCAGATCACCCGGCCGTCGCCAACCTGCGTGAGGATGCTCTCCGTCGCCTCGGCGATGAACGAACCCGCCGTCCAGGAGGGCGTGCAGTGACAGACGCCGAATAGAAAATTGCGCAGGATCTCGCGGCCGCTCGGCGTATGCACCACCTCGGGATGGAACTGGATGCCGAAGATGCCCTTGCCACTTGTGAACGCCGCGACAGGCGAGTTGCCGCTGGTTGCCAGAAGCTCAAAGCCCGGCGGCATCTCGCTCACGTGGTCACCGTGGCTCATCCAAACCGGCAGCTCGCCCTGCAACCCATGAAACAAGGCGTTCGGACCACGCACGGAAAGCAGCGCCGGGCCGTACTCGCGCGCATGGCCAGGGTCGACCCTGCCGCCGAGGTGGTGTGCGATCAGCTGCATGCCGTAGCAGATGCCAAGCACGGGCACGCCGGCGTGCAGCGCCGCCGGATCGATCTGAGGCGCGCCTTCGTCGTAAACGCTTGAGGGCCCGCCGCTGAGGATCAGGCCCGCGGGATGGCGCTTCTCCAGCTCGGACCAGGGAGTCGCGCCAGGCACGAGCTCGCAGTAAACGTTGGCCTCGCGCACGCGCCGCGCGATCAGCTGGCTGAACTGAGAGCCGAAGTCGAGGACGAGGACCGTCTGCTGGCGCGCGTTCTTCTCGACTTTTTCCCGCCTCGCCGCGGCGGTCGTCATAGGGGCCCCCGCGAATTCAAGGCGAAGCCTCGGAATTCGCGGGGATTGGTCAGTTCTTGCCCATCCCCACGTGCTGCGCCTGCTGGAACACCTTGCCCTCGGAGACGATCGAAGGCGCGATCACCAGCTCGACGTGCTGGAACTCGGCGATGTCCCGAGCCCCGCATACGCCAAGCGCCGACCGCAGCGCTCCCGCGAAGTTCTGCGTGCCATCGTCCACTCGCGCGGGCCCGAGCAAAATCTCGCGCAGCGTCGCCTTGGTGCCGACCTGGATCCTGGTCCCGCGTGGAAGGTTGGGATCGGGCGTGGCCATGCCCCAGTTGAAGCCCTTCGACGACGACTCTTCAGCGCCGGCAAGCGGTGTGCCAATCATGACCGCGTCCGCACCGGCCGCGAACGCCTTGCAAACGTCGGCGCCGATGCGCATGCCCCCATCGGTGATCACAGCGACGCGCATGCCTCCGCGACGCATGTGCTCGTCGCGTGCAGCGGCAACATCCGCAGTGGCGGTCACTTGCGGCACTCCGACGCCGAGCACTCCCCGCGTCGTGCATGCAGCGCCGGGACCAACACCGACCAGGATCCCGGCGATGCCGGTCTCCATCAGCTCGAGAGCCGTGTCGTACTGGACGCAGTTGCCCACGACGACCGGGATATCGCAAGCGCGAACAAGCTCATCGAAAGCAAGCTGGTGATACGAGCGCGATGAATGTCGAGCCGTGAGCACAGTGCCCTGCACGACGTATACGTCCGCACCCGCCCGCTGCACGATGTCCGATCGCTCCTCGGCGCGGCCGGGCACAGTCGACACCGCACACGGTACACCCGCCGCCTTGATGGCCTTGATTCTCTCCGCGATCAGCTTCGGCTTGACGGGCTCGCGGTAGGCCTGCTTCAGGACGGCGTTGACTGTGGAGCGGTCCGCCGCAGCGATCTTCTTGATGATCGGGGCCGAGTCCTCATAGCGCGTATGGACGCCGTCGAGGTTGAGGACAGCGACACCGCCGAGCTTGCCCATCGCGATCGCGAAATCGACGTCGACCACGCCATCCATCGCCGAACCCCAAAAGGGCAGCTGCAGAGCGAACCGCTCGACCATCGAAAACGAGATGTCGACCTCGTCCGGATTCAGAGTCACACCGCCCGGGACGAGAGCGACCTCGTCGAATCCGTACGCGCGGCGCGCCCGCCGTCCGATCCCGATCTCGAAATCCCCACGAATTTCGAGGCTTTGCCGTGAATTCGCGGGGACCCCTGACTGGCCAGAGTGCTCCCGGGAGATCTCCTCTCGGGCTTCAAGTCGGGTCTCCTTCAGGGTGTGCTCACTCCATTGAATGGGGCGGGTTCGGCGAATTATACCCGAGGCTATTCTGTTGACGGTGTACCGCACGCTCGAGTACCTGAACGGAATCTCAGACGATGATGTGCGCCGATTGCGCTCCGTCGGCATTCATCACACAAACCAGCTGCTCCATCGAACATCCCTGGACATCGACCGCCGGCGGCTGTCGAAGAAGACCGGAATCAGCGCGGATCGACTGCTCGAGTTCGTCCATCAATGCACCCTGCTCGAGGTGTCCGGGATGGACCGATGGCTGCCGCTCATGCGCCGGCTCGGCATCAACTCGATGCCGGACCTTCGTCAGCAGAACGCCAAAGAGCTGCATGGAAAATTGCTCGAGGCGATCGGGCTGGCCGGCGCGCCCGGCCTGACCGACGTTCAGTACTGGATCAGCCAGGCCACCGCGCTGGACATCGTGGAGCCGCCGGAGCCGGAGAAGCGAGTTCCGGTAATCAAGTAGGAAGAAGGGGCAGGGCTACCAGCCCTACCCCTCATTGCCTTGTTTACGTCACGGTAGGGTCGCGACGAAGACGTCCGTCGGATTCGTGTTCGAGGTTGGCGCGATGTTGCTGCTCGCCGCCGCGCACAGCGGGTTGCTGGCCGGATATGGCGCGTCGCAGTTCGTCTTCACAAAGGCGGCCATGAAGCCGGTGCCGCTCGGCTGCAGGCCTTCGTAGTCACCAAGGAAGAAGCCACGAGCGATGGGCGCGGTCCGCGAGTCGAACGGACCCGCGATGTGCTGCTCGCCGCCCCATGTCGCTCCGCCGTCGGTGGAGTACTTGACCCAGTAATCCGTCGGCAAGTGGTCAGTTTGCCCGGCCGCCAGATTGCGGGTGTCGTAGTAGGTCACCGCGACTCTGCCGCCGTTGACAGCGACGCTGGGCGTGAAGGTTGGCAGGCCCGACGGCAAACGCTCCACGACGGTTGGTCCCACCCACGTGTCGCCGCCGTCGCCGGATGTGGCGACGAGGATCTCGTCGTCCCACGCGCCTCTGCTCTGCTTGAGCTGCTTTTGGTACTTGGTCGAGCTCTCCCACGCCGCGTAGAGCCTTCCGCTGCTGGGATCGACGGCGACCTCCTCGATCACGTCGCCCACGCGCAAGGGCTCGCCCGTGAAGGGATCGTGCACGCCCAGGTTGTTCAAGGGCGCGATGACCTTCGGCTGCGTCCAGGTGTCGCCGCCGTCTGTCGACTTGACGAACGCAAGCTGCTGGTTGCTGCGCGTGCCTTGGAAGGGAGTGTTCGGGGACACGATCAGGTCACAGAAGTCGTAGAGGGTGCCGTCAGGGGCGACCACGATGATGTTGCCGATTGTCTGCTGGCGGTTCTTGGTGTCGATGATGACCTTCGCATCGCTCCATGTCTGCCCGCCGTCGGTCGTCTTGGAGAAGTACGCCGGCCCGGTGTACGCCTGTGCGTGCGGGTTGTCGTCAGGGTTGTCGGTCGGAAGGATCAGCGTGTCCCACACCGTGTAGGCAACACCGGCTTTCACCGGATCCGCGGTGGTGGCGTTCTTGTCGGTGCTCATGTCGTTGGTGTCGAAGAACCCGCCGGGAATGCGCTGGATGTGGTCCCAGGTGGCGCCTCCGTCCACGGAGCGCGCGGCCACGACGGCATTGGCCCCGTTGGGCACCTGGATGTTGAACGAGAGCGCCGAAAAGTAGGCGGTGCCGTCAGGACCAATGGACACCCACGGGTCCGAGGCCCTGAAGTAACCGGCAAGGGACGGATCAACGGGTGCAGGCCCACAGGCGTTCAGCGAAATGGTGGTCTCGCCCCAGCTGTTGCCGCTGTTGGTCGAGAAGCCGATTCCGATCCCGTGCGCGCCACCGTTCGACTTCCGGTCCTGGTGCCAAGCGGCGATCGCGTTACTGCCGTGCACTGCCACCTGAGGCTCGACCTCGGCGTCGAGAAACGTCCTGCCGGTCAACGAGTTGTCGTGCGTCGAACAGGCGGCAAAGGGTGACGGCCCGCTGATAAGCACCGGCGTGATGGCGGCCACCGCGGTCGACGAAGTGATCAACGCCACTCCGCTCGCGAGCGTGGCAGCCCATAGAGCTTTCCTGAGCAATTCAAGTCCCCCTTTTTGCGCTCCCCTGCGCACAACCAAGCCAGCGATATCTTCAGATGACCTTAATCCCAGCCGGTTCGTTCGCGCAACCACGCGATCGTCACCCTGCCCTGCGCCGCCTGGAATGCGCGGACGGTCGGGATCCCAGGCGGCGGCGGCTCGAGCGCGCGGACCACGAAGTAGCCGGCGAGGGTGCAGACGACTGCGTCGAGCTCGTCTTTATGGACGCGGCTCAAGTCGAGCCTGCCCACGAAGTCGGCCGGGCTGGGGCCTCCCTGCATGGCGACGCTCGGAGCCATGCCAAAAAGGTCGATCCACCATGCGCCTGTGCGCGCCCAGGGCCAGTCGAGCACATACAGCCGATCACCGGCGATCAAAAGGTTGTCGGCGCGGGCATCGAAATTCAGGAGGGTCTCGCCTTCGGCCGCTCGGGGCGCCTGCGACTCGAGCTCTGCGAGGCGAGCCAGGTTGCGCATGCACCAGGCGTCGAGCCTGTCCTCGCCCCGCTGCAGCGCCTCCTGCCAGCCATTGATGTTGCGCGCGAACCCCTGAGACGCTGTCTCGTCGACCGCGATGGGAGACGGCGTCAGGTCCGCAGCCATCCGGGTGAACGTCTCGACGACCAGGTTGAGGTCGTCCTCGGTCCAGGGTTCATGCGGATGCCGGCCGTCGATGTCCTCGAGGCAGAGCGCGACCCAGCCCTGCTCGTCGAACGTCCAGAGCAGGCGCGGGGCGTGAGCCGATGCCGGCAGGGCGGCCAGGATCCGCGCTTCGCGGCGGTGGATGTCAGGAGTGTCCGGATTCGCCGCCTCGCTGACCGCCTTCACGAATACGCGGCGCCCGTCGTCGAGTCGCAGCCGGGCCGCAAGCCCGGGTGAAAAACCCTGCGGCTGGGTAATCGCCTCGACGATGGGGGCGCCCACGCGGGCTTCGAGCGCCGCTCGAACGGACCCGGGGACCTCTTCCCAATGGACGCGAACACCCATCGCCGGTACGCGGCTAGAGAAAGACGCCCCTCCGCAGTTTCAGGTTGTCGTAGATCCCCCTCTGGATGGTGTCGCGCACCTCGTCCGCGAGCGCCATCACGAGGTGCTGGTCCTCGGCGACCTTGACCGGCAGATCCGCGACCTCAACCGGTGCGTGGAACTGGATCCGCCACTTGCTCGGCAGCGGGATCATGCCGAGCGGGCCGAGCCATGGCCAGAACGGTGTGACCGGAAAGTAGGGCAGACCGAAGAACCGGGCCACCGCTCCGAGGTCACCGACCATCGGATAGATCTCCTCCGAACCCACGACCGAAATCGGAATGATCGGCGCCTGGGCTCGTATCGCCGTGGCGACAAAGCCGCCTCGTCCGAAGCGGCGGAGCCGATAGCGGTCCTTGAAGCTCTTGCCGGTGCCGCGGGTGCCCTCGGGAAAAACCAACACGAGCTCATCTCTTTCGAGCAAGCGCCTGGTGTCATCGGGATGACCCACTGCCTGTCCGGTGCGGCGCAAGAACCAACTCAGCACGGGCATACCCATGAACTGGCTGGCCACCAGCGCCCTCACGTGTCGCGGGCGAGGGTGCTCGGTGAAGACCGCAGTCTTGATCATCGTGCCGTCCCAAGGCAGCACCCCAGCGTGGTTCCCCACCAGCAACGCGCGTCCGGAGGCGGGAACGTTTTCGACACCGGTCGTCTCCACCCGCCAGTAGTCGCGATACAGGGCTTTGAAGACGCCGATGAACGATTCGGTCCACTGCGGGTCAAACCCAAAGTCATCGACCGCGTAGTTGGGCCCGCGTCTCGCGAGCTCGCGCTGCTGGTAGATGAACTGGACCACCTCCACGATCCGGTTCATGTCGATGATTTCGCGCCCGGTCAGCTCGCGCAGGCGAAGCGAGAGCGAGGCAGCGGCCTGGAGCGCGTACATCGGCGCCTGCCGCTGAAGCTGGCGAACGGGCCTGGGAAACCGCCAGCCCGGCCGCGGGGTCACAATCTCAACCTTCTGGCTGCTGCGCCTTCTCGCTTCGGCCGAGGTTTCGGCGATCAATCCGCACCTCCGGCCTTGCGGGCCACCCCCCCACGAATGGGGATCAGGGCACGCCGGCGGCGCTGCTGGAGGTACACCTGCAGCTCGTATTCCTGCGGTGGTGACGGCGCCTCGATCTGCTCCATGTCCTTGCCCAGGGCGAGGGCGTCCATCGTCTGACGCGACGAATAGGCCGGCTTCCAGGCGAACTCGGACACGAGGCGCGAGCAGTCCATGACCGATCCGAACGCGATCACGTCAGCGAGATAAGCCGGCAGATCGACGCGCGCGAGCAACTTCAACCCGAACCTCGAGAACCACCGCCCGTAAGGCGGCAGGATCGGGGCCGCGCGGCCGCCCATGATGTCGATGGCCTGGCTCAACAGGACGACACCATCACCCGCAACGTTGAAGGCTCCAGGGTGATCACCGACGGTGGCTCGCACGATCGCCTCGGCCGCGTCATCCTCGTGCAGCAGCTGCAGACGCGGATCGAAACCGGTGAACACCGGCACGACCGGAAGGCACAGGTAGCGCGCGAGGCTCGTGTCCTCGCTAACGCGGAAACCCAGCCGCAGGACGGTGACACCGCAGGTATCGGTGCGGAGTGCGAACTCGCTGACCAGCTGCTCCGTCTCGAGCAGGTCGCGCGTGATCCCGGACGCGGGCTTTTCCCAGTTGACCATCTCCTCGGAGAAGAACGAAGGGTCGTTCGGCCCCGCGCCATAGACCGCCTGGCTGGATTTGACGACGAGCCTGCGCACCGGGCTCGACGGCGCTGCGCAGCCAACGAGCACGTTCATCGTCCCGATCACATCCGTCTCGTGGATCGATCGATAGTCGTGCGAGGAGTCGACCATCACTGCCAGGTGGACGACCGTATCGATTCGCAGCTGACGCACCAGCTTGCCGATCACGGACAAACGCGTGTCGGCATGGACGAAGTCCATCTCCTCGAGTGCGCTGAGTGGGTCGTCAACATCGCACCCGAAGAGGTGAGGCACCTGCGGGGCGAGGCGCCGAGCCACCTCCGCGCCAAGAGGATTGGAGACGCCGGTGATGAGGACGCGGCGGGGCTTGTGCGGGAGCATCAGCCCCCCAATCTAATGGAGTGGAGCTGATGCCCGAATTCATTCCGGGCGTCCCCAGACCGGACAGTTACGCCTCCGGACTACCTCCATGTCAAAGGGGGGTTACGTGGGGGGTCCTGATCCCCCACGCTGTTACGGATAGATCCCTCGAACCGTCGTCGCGTTGGCCACGCGCTGCACGGCCAGCGCGTAGGCCGCAGCGCGCATGTCGACGCGCTTGTTCACGGAGGTGTGCAGGATCTCGTAGAACGCACGCGTGATGACATGATGCAGCTTGGTGTTGATCTCTTCCTCCTCCCAGAAGAAGGCCTGGAGGTCCTGGACCCACTCGAAGTAGGAGACGATCACGCCGCCGGCGTTGGCGATGATGTCGGGCACCAGGAAGATCCCCCGCTCATGCAGGATCGGATCGGCCTCGGGCGAGAGAGCCGCGTTCGCGCCTTCCGTGATCAGTCGTGCCCGGATGCGCCCGGCGTTGTGCTCTGTGATCACGTCCTGCACCGCGGCCGGCACGAGTACGGTGACCGGCAGCTCCAGCAGCTCGGCGTTCGTGACCGTGTCGGCTTTCTTGAATCCGCCGACTCCACCACGAACCTGCCGGTGCTCGTCCAGCGCCGCCAGATCCAGGCCTTTGGGGTTGTAGACGCCGCCCCTGGAGTCACTCACCGCCACCACGCTCAGGCCCGCCTCGGATAGCAGGCGGGTCGCCGACCGTCCCACCTGCCCGTAGCCCTGGACCGCCACCGTCGGCGTCTCCTCATCGATGTGCAGGTACTTAAGGGCTTCGAGGGTGAGGTAAGTCGCGCCGCGGCCAGGCGCTTCGACGCGCCCTTCCGATCCGCCCACGTCGACGGGCTTGCCGGTGACCGAGGCCGTCACCGAGTGGCCCTGGTGCATGGAGACGGTGTCCATGATCCAGGCCATGATCTGGGGGTTCGTGCCCATGTCCGGTGCGGGGATGTCCTTTTCCGGACCGATCAGGAGGGCGATCTCTGTGGCGTAGCGCCGGGTCAGGTGCTCGAGCTCGTTCTGCGACAGCTTGCGCGGGTCGACCGCCACGGCGCCCTTGGAGCCGCCGTACGGCAGGCCGACCGCCGCGCACTTCCACGTCATGAGCATGGCCAGCGCCTTGACCAGGTCGAGATCGATGTCCGGGTGGTAGCGGATGCCGCCCTTGGCTGGGCCGCGGCTGATGTTGTGCTGGACCCGCCAGCCCGTGAAGACGTGAACCGAGCCGTCGTCCCTTCTGACCGGGAAGTGAACGGTTAGCTCTCGTTTGACTTCCCGGAGGCCGCGACGCGCGTCGTCGGACAGGCCGATGACGTCGGCCGCGGCGTCGAAACGGCGCTGTGCGGTCTCGAAGGCGGAGGCGCGTATTTCGACCGCCATGTGGCGATTCCCGATAGTAACGCTCGCGTCTTCACCGGGCGCGCGCATGACGCAGTTCAGGCCGGAATTTGCACCCGATGTCGTCCCGCCGGCTCGCCAGCATCGCCGTCGCCGCACTGGTCGCCCTGGCCACCGGGTTTGTCCTCGCCGACCAGATCCGGGCTCAGCTGCTGACGCCCTCCAACCAGCTCGCGCGCTACCAGGCCCTGGTCCGCAGCGTGCAGGAGCTGGAAACGACAAACGCCGCCGAGCGCAGCCAGATCGCCGGGCTGCGAGGCCAGATCGACTCCCTCGAATCGGATGCGGCGGCCCTTTCGGCCGGAGCGGCGCCGCCGATCAAGTCCTGACCGACGAGGCTCAACGGCTGCGACCCATGGAAGGGCGCGGAGGAGGCGATCGACGTGAACGATCACCGGGTCGTGACCGGCGCCGCCCGTCGCCCAGACGAGCGACGGCGTGACCATCGACGGTGTCGTGGCCAGGCCGCCGCCTATGGCGTGGAAACCGACCTGGTTATCACCTCAGTTCTCAGTGAGAAACCTTGCGTTTACGGGATCCCCTCGCAGTCCCGCCGCCCGGCTTGCCGTCAGACATGCCAACTTTCTTCAACTGCGCCGAGATCCGGTCAAGCCTTTGGTTTATGCGGTCGAGGTCACGCCGAGTTGGGATGCGCAGCCGGCGCAGCGCTCGCTCGATCGCGTCGTCCGCCATGGTCTCCAGTCCCTCCCGTCGCCGCTCCACCTGGTGGCGCAGATCCGTGGGCACGTTGAGCGTCTTCCTCACATAGTCCAGCAGCGCCTGACCCCGATCATGCAGCATCTCGCCGCCGGCGTCGACGATGCTTGCGGGTCCGCGTTTCTCTTCAGATAGGACGATCTGCGACAGCGTGACCTGCGTCAGATCCTTGCCGTTGTCGCGGTCGACGACCCGGACGTCGTGGCCGTCGCGCACGAGCTGCGCGATTCCGTCGAGCGTGATATAGCGACTGGTGCGGGTGTCGTACAGCTTGCGATTTGCGTACTTCTTGATAAGGTGTTTCTCGGGGGCTGGCGTCACCGGAGCGCCCATTCTAATGCGGTGCGTCAATCGCGCCGCGCGGCATCGTAATGGAGGTAATCCATGGCTAAAAGGAAGCGCACATCCAGACGGTCCGGGCTAGTCGGGCGTGCGGTGAGCGCGGGCCGGCGTGCACTTCGAGAGGCGGAAAGCCGCGTCCCGCCCGACGTGCGGCGGCAGGTAGAGCGAAGGCTCAAGGACGCGGACAAGAGCGCTCGCGCCGCGATCAAGACTCTGCAGACCCAGGTCAAGCGCGCCAGCACCAGGGCGGACGTCAACAGCGTGCTCAAGCGCATCGACGGACTGACGAAGCAAGCGCGCCAGATCGCGCGCGGCACGGGCTCGCGAGCCGCCTCGACCAGGCGGCGCGCCGCGAGCACGACCAAGCGGGCGGCCAGCCGGACACGGCGCGCCGCGAGCACGACCAAGAAAACGGCCGGCAGCGCGCGCCGCAAGACTGCGACTCGCCGGACCACCCCCCGAAGAGCGTCATCGGGGGGAACGTCGACGGGCCGCGCCACGACGCCGCGCCGGCGGACCACGACACGACGAGCGCCTGCCCCCACGGTAAGCAGCGTTCCCGAGATGCCGGTGATGCCCATGGGCTCTGAAATGGGCGGCGCCGTCGAGATGGGCGAGATAAGCGAGACCTAACCGCCTCGCGCACGCAGGGCGCGCTAAAAAGAACCGAAGACCTTGACTCCGCCCAGGAGCACGGCTCTTGGGCGGAGCTGCTCCCAGTTGACATTGTCTTCTCCGAGCGGATCTGCCTTGTAGATCTGCATGTCGGCAAGCATCCCCGGTTCGAGCGTTCCCTTCCACTGCTCCTCGAAGCTGGCGTATGCGCCGCCCGACGTGTAAGCCCTCAGCGCCGCGAGCATGCTGATGCCGTTCACCTGGTCGTCGACCGCGACGCGAATGCCAGGCCATGGGTTGGGGTCGGGCGTGACAGGCAGGTCGGAGCTGAACGCCAGCGGCACCCCCGCGCGCATCAGACCCCGGTGAGGCGCCAGGTGCGTGCGGTCGCGGACCGGAAAGAAGATGGTCGAGGCGACCCGGCCGAAGCGGGCCGCGGTCGGCTGCATCACCGCCACCATGCCGAGCTTCCCCAGGCGCGGCTGAAGGTCAGGAGGGCAGATCGTGCAGTGCTCGACGCGATGCCTCATCAGCTCGCCCCCGGCGGCTTCGACCGCGTCGCACATAGCCTCGATCGCCGCGTCACCGATCGCGTGCGCGGCCACCTGCAGGCCGGCAACGGTCGCGCGCGCGACGAGCTCTCGCAGCTCTGCAGGGGTGGTGCGCCAGACTCCGCCTCCAGCCCGTGTCGCCACGCGCTCCGCGCCTCCGTCCACGAAGACCTTGATCGGACCGGCGCGAACGAGGTCTCCGCCGAAGCCGCTGCGGACCCCGAGATGGGACGCGGCTTCGAGCAGCTCCCAGGACAGGAACTCATTGACCCGCATGCGAAGCAGGCGGTCGCGCGCCAGAGCCTCGAAGGCGCGAAGGTCATCTGCAAATCCGCGATTCACGGCCGCGCCGACCGAGGTGATCCCGCGCGAGACCAGGAGGTCCTGCGCTTTCAGCACCCCTGCGATGCGCCGACGCAGGCTGGGGAGCGGTTGGACGTCGGCCACCATCCGCATCGCCGCCTCGAGCAGGAGCCCGTTCGGAGAGCCGTTCAGGTCTCGACCGATGCGGCCTCCGTGCGGGTTGGCAGTGTCCGATGTGATGCCCGCCGCGGCCAGCGCGGCCGAGTTGGCGACCCGAGCGTGGCCGCCGCGCTCGTCGATGAATGCTGGCCGATCGCCCGTCGCACGATCGAGCTCGGTGCGATGCGGCTGCCGGCGCTCGGTCAGCTCGTCAGTCCGGTAGCCCATTCCCTGCTGCCACTCGCCCGGCTTGAGAGTCGCGCCGTGCTCCTTCAGGCGCTCGAGGACGTCGTCGATCCCGCGCGCGCCGCTGAGGTCGGCGGCGAACCTGGTCAGCCCGTAATAGACGACATGCGCGTGCGCGTCGTTGAAGCCGGGGAGTACCGCCGAGCCGCCGAGGTCGACGACGCGGGTCCTGGGACCGCGAAGGTTCATGACCTCGCGCTCCCCGCAGGCCAGAACCTTGCCGGCCGCGATCGCGAGATGGGTGTGGGGATTCAGCCCTGCCCGCCCGAGCGTGCGGATCCGCCCGCGCGCCAGGATCAAATCGGCTTTCACCGGCCCCACCCAATCGGAGGCTTCGCCTTGATTTGGCGGCGACCCCTCATTAGCGGGCTAGATTAATCGGGTGGCAGCGATCGATTTCCGCTCCGACACCGTGGCCATGCCCAGTCCCGAGATGCGCCTGGCGATGGTCGAGGCGCCACTGGGCGACGACGTTTTCGGTGACGACCCCACGACCAACCGGCTGATGGAGGTCGCCGCCGAGCGGATGGGCAAGCAGGCCGCCACGTTCGTGCCCAGCGGCACGATGGGCAACCTGATCGGAATCGCCGTCAACGCGCACAGCGGTGAGGAGCTGATCGCCGACGCCGACTCGCACGTCTTCTACTACGAGACGGCGGGTGCGGCAGCCGTTTGCGGCGTCCAGATCCGACCGGTGCCAACCGAGGCCGGCGTGATGACGCCGGAGCAGGTCGTGCAGGCGGTGCGGCCGCGGGACGATCCGCACCAACCGATCACGGCCGCGATCACGTTCGAGAACACGCACAACCGGCACGGCGGCATCGCGTGGCCGCTCGATGTCCTTCGAGCCGCCAGCGATACGGCTCACGCGCAGGGTTTGCGCGTCCACCTTGACGGCGCGCGCATCTTCAACGCCGCCGTCGCCCTTGGTGTCGACGCGTCGGAGATCGCGGCCTGCGCGGACACCGTCACCTTCTGTCTCTCCAAGGGACTCGCCTGCCCAGTGGGCAGCATCTTCTGCGGCTCCGAGGAGTCGGTTGACGAGGCAAGGCGGTGGCGCAAGCGGCTCGGCGGCGGCATGCGGCAGGTCGGCGTGCTCGCCGCGGCCGGCCTGATCGCGCTGGACCACATGGTCGATCGGCTTGCCGAGGACCACTCCAACGCTCGCACTCTGGCCGAAGGCCTGGGGGAGCTGCCAGGCGTCACATGCGACCTATCGCGCGTCCAGACCAATCTCGTTTACTTCGACCTCGAGAAGATGTCGGCGCCCGAGTTCACCGACGAATGCACGAAGCGGGGTCTGCTCAGCGATTGGGTAGGGCCGCGGCGGATGCGCTTTGTCACGCATTACGGAATCGGCGCTCAGGACGTCCAGTCCGCGCTCAAGATCTGCGAGGACGTGCTCAGCGCATGAGCGCTCGGATATCCCCCGACGGCATGTATTACTGGGATGGACAGAGCTGGGTCACCACCCTCTCGCATGACGGCCGGCACCGCTGGAATGGGATGGAGTGGATTCCGGCCACAGGAGCTCCGTACGCGGCCTTCGGGTATCAGCCGCAAGGCGAGACGCGGGTCCCGACCTCATGGACGCGGTCGCTGCAGTACGCGGTCGCCGCTTGGTACGCATGGTCGATCCTCTACACGTTGGCGATGCCATTCTGGATGGGCGGGATGATGAGCGAGATGTTCAACCGGAGCCTCCAGAACCAGGAGAGCCTGAATCCCAATGCGGTTCCTCCGCCACCCGGATTCACCGAGATGATGAGCAGCTTTATGACGTTCGGCTTGTGGATCACCGTCGTGATCTACGCGGCCATCTTCGCGGTCGCGATCATCGGCGCGCTGCAAGCGTGGACATGGGTGTACTACGTCGTGTTGGTCTTGCTTGGTCTCAGCGCGATCCTGCTGCCTGTCGACCTGGTCTATGTGTTCGTCGGAGCAAGGATTGCATCGATCGCGGGAATGACGATGCCGTCGTGGCTCTACCTCGTATCCTTCCTCACCGGTATCCCTGGCGCCGCCCTGTTCGTGTGGATGCTGATCGCGCTGGTCAAGCGCGGCCCGTGGGCGATGCGCCGGATGAGCTGAGAAGGCTCGCCAGCAGAGCGGGGTCGATGTTGCCACCGCTCACCACCGCCACCGTGGTCGGCCCAGGAGGGAGCTGCTCGACGGCGGCGTAAGCCAGCGCGCCCGCACCTTCGGCGACGACCTTGGCCTTGGCCGCCAACTCGGGGATCGCCGCTTTCAGCCGAGGCTCGGGCACCACGAGCCAGCGGTCGACGCACTCCTTCAACAGCTCGAACATTCGCGGATCGAACGGCCCTGTCGTGCCGTCGGCGATCGTCTGGGGCGCCATCGTCACCGGTCCACCGACCTCGAAGACTTTCGGCCACATCGCGTAGCCGTCGGACTGCACGCCGATGACTTCGATGCCCGGCCGCGATCCCTTCAGCGCCGAGGCGGTGCCGCTGATCAGCCCCCCACCGCCTACCGGCACGATCACCCTCTCGAGGTCATGCACCTCGTCCAGAAGCTCGAGCCCGAGGCCGCCGTGTCCGGCGATGACCTCGGGGTCGGCGAACGGATGCAGGAACGTCTCCGGCTCATTCCTCCACTCTTCCGCAGCCAGCCAGGCCAGGAGCTCATTGCGCGGCATGAAGATCGGCGATGCTCCCCAGCGCTTGACGCCCTCGACCTTCGGTGGCGGAGCCGTGTCGAACATGAAAACTCGGCATGGAACGCCGAGCTCGTGCGCCGCGTAAGCGCAGGCCTGGGCGGCGTTTCCGGCGCTAACCGTGATCAACCCCCGGCGGAGCTCCCCAGGCGGAAGGGCCAGGGCGGCCGCGAAAAAGCCGCGGACCTTGAAGCTACCTGTCGGCTGGAGGCACTCGAGCTTCAAAGAGGCGCCTTCGGTGGGAACGAGCGGTGAGCGCAGCACGTGCGGCCGGGCTCGTTCGGCGGCCGCGCGGATGCGCTCGATCGGGATCATCGGGATAATCGTATTCGTGCCGATTTACGAGTACCGATGTGAGGAGTGCGGCAAGCGATCGTCCGCGCTGCTTGCGAGCTTCTCGTCGACCGATCCCGCATGTCCGCACTGCGGCAAGCGGGGTCTTCGCCGCCTGGTCTCCACATTCGCGACCGTGAGCTCAGGGGAGAGCGAGGGTCTGGGTGGCGGTGACGATGACTTCGGCGGCGGCGACGACGACTTCGGCGGCGGCGACGACGATTTCGGCGGCGGCGACGACGACTTCTAACCCGTGATCCCGAGCACTTCGTTCGCGGCCTTGATCAGGTCCTGCCGGTGCGTCTCGTCATGCGCGAAGATGCGAAAAAGTGCCATCCGCACCGGCAGCCTGCGGAAGAGATCGAGCACGCGGCTCTGCTGGTAGCGGTTCTCGAGCGGCTCATAGAAAAGGATGTCGGCGGTCTCGGTCAGCGGGTTGAACGCGCGCGACTCCTGAGCCGCGACGTCGACCTCGAAGACGATGTCGCGAAGCGCCGCCGGCAACTGCTCGCGAATCCTCTGGGCAAACTCCTGCCGCGTGACGCTCAGCGCTCCGCTCGGGATGTCGCGGGCGTCTGTGTGGCCCTGGTAGATCAGCCTCCACTTCAGCTTGCGCGCAACGACGTTCGCCCACGCCTGACCGAGCTCCCGGCGACGCGCGTCGGCATCGCGGTGGGCCCAGCTGTCGACGTCGGATAGAAGCGACCACTCCGTGAGCGCCTGGAAACGACTGAGGCGATCCAGCGGGTTGCCCCCGAGCAGCAGCTCGAGGGTGGGCCGAAAAACTTCTCGCAGCTGAAGGTCGATCCGCCGCACGGTGCGGTGGAAGTAGACCTGGTGATAGAGGTAGAGCCGGGCGTTGAGGAACATATACAGCGCCTCGGCCGCGTGCGCGTGGAGTGTCAGGCCCCGCTCCGAGATGAACGAGTAGTGAACGATCCGCTGGACGTCGACCGGCCCGGCGGAGACCCCGCAAATATAGGAATCGCGCGGGACGTAATCCATGTTGTCCGCGGAGAAGGCGCCGATCAGCGCCGGGCGCAGCACCACGAGCCAGGGGGGAGGGTCGAACCGGCCGAGCTCGTTTGGCGAGATCAGGAAGGCGACCCACCGCGGATCAACGCGCTCGCCCCGCTCGAAGTCGGCGGTCGGCGAGGCGCCCAGCTCGCCGACAGCGGCCGCCAGCGGCCCGGTGATCAGTGCCCTGCCGATGACCTCATGGTCGATGCCCCAGGTGTCGAGGTAGTTCTCGTCGAAAAAGTGGCCGAAAGGTCCATGCCCAACGTCGTGCAGCAGTCCCGCGATGCGCATCGTCTCCTCGACGAGCTGCGAGGATGGCACTTCGGGGCATGTCACCTTCAGCGACGGGTAGAGGTGACGCGCCCACTCACCGGCCAGGTGCATCGCGCCAAGAGCGTGCTGGAAGCGCGAGTGCTCGGCCGTGGCGAAGACCCACCAAGCGCTCTGCAGTTGGTGGATGCGACGGAGACGCTGCAGCCAGGCATCGTCGACGAGGTCCTGCTCCGATGCCTGCCCGGGCACACCGCCAGGCCCTCCCTTCGTGATGCGAAGGTATCGGTAGATGGGATCGCTCGACAGGTTGACCCGGGAATACTCGGATCGAGCTTCGTCCACCTGGCGATTATTGCCGTGATGTCACTTTTGACGGAGGGGGTCGAGCTTTTTAACAGCGGCCGTTACTGGGAAGCCCATGAGGCCTGGGAGCGGGAATGGACGCCCGACCGCAAGGGTTTGGACTCGGGTTTTTACAAGGGCCTGATCCAGGTCGCCGCCGGGTGCCTGCACTACAGCCGGCGGAACCGGCGAGGCGCGCTCAACAAATGGCGGAGCGGAGCCGACTACCTGCGGCCCTATCTGCCCGCTCACCATGGCCTTCGCCTGGCCCCGCTCGTGCAGGCAGTCGACGGGTTCCTGGACGCGCTGGCCGGCCCGGTTTGGCCCGAACTGCCGATGCCGCGGATCGATCAGGAGGGTAGCCCCGAAGCGCGGGCTTCGCCCGCGCCGGGCGAGAGGGGGGACAACCCCCGTGGTCAGGAGTAAGGCGGGAAGCGCCTACCGGCTCCTGCCTCGATCAGCCCCCCGTGCCCCAAGCGCAGCAGATCTCCGGCATCCGCCCGGCCGTACGCGAAGACAAAAGGAAGCAGCAGGTCCAGGGAGCTGTTGCGGCCGAAGCCGGCGCACGAGGCTACGCCGACCACCGCGGCCTGACCCAGCCGGCCGAGCCAGAGCATGCTGCCGGGATGCATAGGTGCTCCGAGCTGCAGAAGCTGACCACCGGCGGACGAAAGCTCGGCGTAGGCGGGGTCGAGCGGATCGATGGCCGAGGCACCGGCGAACAGGACCAGGTCAGCGCCGCTTGCGAGCGCTTCCTTGTACGCCGCCGCCACCGCCCCAGCGGTGCGCGCCACCTCCCTCACCGCGAGCACCTCGGCCCCGTACCAGCCGAGCTTGGCAGTAACCGCCGCCCGAAAGAGCTCGCGGGCCTTGGGCTTCAGCCGCTCGGTCGCGACCACGAATGTCTTGAGAGGCCTGAACTTCACCAGCTCGATAGCCGGGCCCTTATCCCGGCACATCTGCTCCGCCCTTTCGATCAGGCTCCCGGCAATCGCGACCGGGGTCACCTTGCACCCCGCGACCTCCTCGCTCTCAGCGACAGCCTGGCCGTCCATCAACGTGAAGACCGAGATGTGGCCCAGGGAGTTGATCGCATCGATGAGCTGGCTCCGCACGCGGACCAGACCGCGAGTGCGCGACACGAGCCGAGCCTGGCTCTGGACCGGCGGCGTGGGCTGCAGGTCGGGTCCGGCGAGCGCCGCGGCCAGACGTCCCGCTGCGGCGTCCTCATGGAGGTCGCCTGGCTCGAGCTCGACGAGGTGAATCTCGCCGCTGCGACGGACGCGTTCCAGGTGCGCCTCCGCGAGCACCGTCCCCTTCCTGAGGTCAGGTCCGAGGTCGTGGACGAGTACGCGTCCTTTTATGTCTGCGGCCGAGGCAGAAGCTCCCTGGAGCCTCAACGCTTTCATGTGATGTGAGGATAGAGAGGCGATGAGCTTGCCCTCGGTACGGCTATACAACACGTTCTCGCGTCGTAAGGAAGAGCTCCGTCCACTACAGGAGGGAGTGGTCCGTATCTACTCGTGCGGTCCGACCGTCTACCGCTACGCGCACGTCGGCAACTTGAGAACATTCATGCTGCCGGACCTTCTCTGCCGCAGCCTCGAGTACCTCGGTTACCGGACCGAGCAGGTCATGAACATCACCGACGTCGGCCATCTCACCGACGACACCTTCGACCGCGGCGAAGACAAGATGCTGGTCTCGGCTCGGCTGGAGAAGAAATCCCCGCAAGAGATCGCGGCCGCCTACACCGAGGCGTTCCTGGAGGACATCGGCAAGGTCAACATTCGCCCGGCGGCACAGTATCCGCGGGCGACCGCGTACGTCCCTCGGATGGTGGAGCTCATCGCCAGGCTCATCGAGAGCGGGCACGCCTATCAGGTGGACGGAACGGTCTATTACGACATCGCCAGCTTTCTGGGCTACGGCAGGCTCTCGGGCAACACGACGGACAAGTTGATGGCTGGAGCGCGCGGCGAGCCCGATCCGCGCAAGCGCCATCCGGGAGACTTCACCCTCTGGAAGTCGGCGGGCGAGCATCGCCTACAGGCATGGCAGAGTCCGTGGGGAGATGGATTTCCGGGATGGCACATCGAGTGCTCGGCCATGTCGATGTCGATATTCGGTGACCGTTTCGACATTCATACCGGAGGCGCGGACAACGTCTTTCCTCACCACGAGGCCGAGATAGCACAGTCAGAAGCGATCGCCGGGCATCGCGTTGTCAGCCTGTGGATGCACGGCGGACTGTTGATGCTCTCGGGTTCGCGAATGGCGAAATCCGCCGGCAACTTCTTCCGGATCACGGAGCTCGAGGAGCAGGGCTTCGATCCGCTGGCGTTTCGGTATCTCGCGC
This sequence comes from Chloroflexota bacterium, assembly GCA_005883575.1. Classification (GTDB taxonomy): domain Bacteria; phylum Chloroflexota; class Dormibacteria; order Dormibacterales; family Dormibacteraceae; genus 40CM-4-65-16. The sequence goes on from VBFH01000023.1 coordinate 326,668, forward strand.
TGCAAGCTAAGTATCGCGCGCCTTTGAACTTCAGCCCCGAGGGATTGGCGGGCGCCGACCGCGTCCTTCGCCAGCTGCGCGAGCGGGTCGCTGACTGGTCGCACGGTGATGTCGATCCGGACGAGATCGATGAGAGCTGGGACGCGCGTTTCCGCGCGACGATCGGCGACGACCTGGATCTGCCGGCGGCGATGGCGCTGGTGTCGGAGCTTGTCAAATCTTCTGTTCGTCCGCGCACAAAGGCGTCCCAGCTGCGCGCATGGGATCGCGTGCTCGGCCTGGACGTCGGCCGCGCGGTTCCGGAATCCGAGCTGCCTGACGGTGCTGCGGACTTGCTGCGCACTCGCCAGAAGGCTCGGGCGGCAAAGGATTTCGCAAGGTCCGATCAGCTGCGTGAACAGCTGGCTTCTCTTGGCCTGACAGTGATCGACACGCCTGAAGGACAGCGCATAAAAAGGTAGAGGCCGAACCTTGCGGTCCGGCCCCACGAGAGGAAGGGGTTGAGCTGAACGCGAACGGCTACCGCTGCGGCGGAATCGTCACCGTAGGGTGGTTGGGAGGGTCGGAAGGTTCGGGCTCGATCGTCGGCCGTGCCGTCGGGCCGGTCTTGGGAGGCAGAGGGTGATCCTTGCTCTTGTCCTTGGCGTGGCCGTTGGCGTTGCTGTTGTTCCCATGGGCGTTCGAAGAGCCACCGCCTTTGACGCTAGGTCGCGCGCCGCTGGCGACCGCCGCAGCACCGTGCTGGCTCTCAAAGGAGCTGACACAGTCGCCAATCCCATGCTGGCCGTCGGTCAGCTTGTCCTTGCAGTCGGCCACATGCTGGCTGACCTGCTGGCCCCAGTCGACCGGATTGACGCTACCGGTGGTCGCCGCCCCGGCCACAGTCACCGCAGCGGCAGCGACGGCTACGCCGGTGAGCAGCTTCACCGAGAGGACCGCACCGGCGCCTCCGACCAGCGTCCTCATCCGGGTGCGGCCGATCGGCGTCCGGCGAGGCGGAATCGGCATCGCCGCCACCGGGTCCAGGACCCTGTGTAGCTCAGATTCCAGCTCGCGCTCGAGATCGCTCATAAGCGAAAAGCAATAACGCCGACCGCCTGGCAATCAACCATTTTTGAGCTCACCGGCCGAGAACCGCCTGCAGCTGCTTGCGGGCCGCCGCGAGGCGCGACGCGACCGTCTGCTCAGGGATGCCCAGCGCCGCCGCGATCTCACGGTTGCTGTAGCCGTGGTAGTGGCGGAGCACGAGCGCCGCGGCCTGCTTTGTCGGCAGCTTCTTCATCGCCCGAAGGAGATCGGATCGCTCTGCCATGGCCGACGGGTCAGGCCCCGGAGCGGGCCGCCCCAGTCGCCTGACGACCTCGCCGGCCTGGCGCAGGCTCTGGTGCCTGCGATCGGAGATCGCCACGTTGATGGCGATCCTGTGCAGCCAGGCTTCGACCGAAGCCTCCGGCCGCCAGCTTCGCCAGTGCCGGAAAGCGCGTTCGTAGGTCTCCTGGGCGCAGTCCTCCGCGGTCGCCCGATCGCGGACGAGCGTGATCAGCGTGCCGAGTATCCGGCGGTATGTGTTCCGGTAGAGGCGTTCGAAGTCAGCCTCCGAGCCCGGCTGGTAGGGCCCTGGGGCCGCCCGCTCCTCGGGTGTCACTGCAGCCGCTGGGGTCTCGTCAGCCGGCGGCTCGTCTATTGACTGCAAACGGATGTTCGTCTAACCTCCTCGAACATATGTCCGGCCTGGCCGCGTTCGACTCGTCGGAGCACCCAGGTGACATAACGCTGGATCGCGTGATTCCCGCATCCGCCGCCACCTTCGCCCCGCTGCCCGCAGACCTCCGGCCGGAGCTGGTGGCCGCGCTTGGGCGTCGCGGCGTGGAGATGTTGTACTCGCACCAGGCGGAGGCGTACGTAGCTGTCCGCAACGGCCGGCATCTCGTGGTGGTTACGCCGACCGCAAGTGGAAAGACCCTTTGCTACAACCTCCCTGTCCTTCAAAGGCTGCTCGAAGACCCCGCAAAGCGGGCCCTCTATGTATATCCGACCAAGGCCCTGGCCCAGGACCAGCTGGCGGAGCTTGGCGCGCTGAAATCGGGTCTACCGATCGAGGTTCGCGTCGACACGTACGACGGCGATACGCCTCCCGGTCGCAGGACCGCCATCCGCGAAGGCGGCCACATCGTCATGACCAACCCCGACATGCTGCACACCGGACTGCTGCCGCACCACACCCGGTGGCGCCGCCTTTTCTCGAGCCTGGAGTTTGTGATCATCGACGAGCTCCACACCTACCGAGGACTGTTCGGAAGCCAGGTCGCCAACGTCATCCGGCGCCTGAAGCGGATATGCGCCTTCTACGGTTCGCATCCCACGTTCATCTGCGCCTCGGCGACGATTCGCAACCCCCTCGAGCTCGCTCGGCGCCTGCTCGAGGAGCAGAACATAGCGCTCGTCGATCGCAGCGGCGCACCGCGTGGCGAAAGGCGCCTGGTCTTCTACAACCCGCCGCTCGTCAACCGCGACCTGGGCGTGCGCCGCAGCTCGATGCTGGAAGCCCGGCGCATCGCTGCGCCATGGATCCGCGCGGCGGTCCAGACGATCGTCTTCTGCCGCAGCCGCCTTCAGGTCGAGGTGATGCTGAGCTACCTGCGACAGGACCTGGCGCCTCGGCTCGATGCCTCGAAACGCGTGCGGGGTTACCGCGCCGGCTACCTGCCGCTGCACCGCCGCGAGATCGAGGCGGGGCTTCGCGACGGCGAGATCACCGGCGTGGTGAGCACCAACGCTCTCGAGCTCGGCATCGACATCGGCACCTTGCAGTGCGCGGTGCTCGTCGGTTACCCGGGCACGATCGCGTCGACGTGGCAGCAGCTCGGACGTGCCGGCCGGAGGTCGGGGTCGATCGGGGTTTTCGTCGCCTCCAGCTCTCCGCTCGACCAGTTCATCGTCCGCCATCCCGAATATTTCCTCGGCACTGACCCAGAAGAAGGACTGATCGATCCCGACAATCTCCTCCTGCTCGCGGCGCATCTGCAGGCGGGCCTCTTCGAGCTCCCCTTCATGGACGACGAGAGGCTTGGCGCGGCAGACGTGCAGGAGCTGTTGAAGCTCTTCGAAGAGGACGGTTCTGCGACGCGTTCCGCGGGACGCTGGTTCTGGAGCCGCCAGGCCTTCCCGGCCGACGAGGTCCACCTACGCCGGATCCTGGCCGACAACGTCGTCATCATCGACACTTCGAAGCCGCGGCCGCAGGTCATCGGCGAGATGGACCAGTTCACGGCGCCAGTGCTG
>VBFH01000092.1 GCA_005883575.1 Chloroflexota bacterium
CCCGCCGGGCGGGCAACGCGCGTAAGGCTCGGGACATGGAGCTCACCGTTGATATCGCATCGCCCGTGCCCGTTTACGAGCAGATACGGGCCCAGGTGACCGAGCTGGTCGAAAGCGGAACTTTGCGGACCAACACCCCATTGCCTTCGGTGCGCCAACTGGCTGCTGACATGCAGATTGCGCCAGGGACCGTCGCGCGCGCATATCGGGAGCTAGAGGCGAGTGGGATGGTCGTTTGCAGCCGATGGGCAGGCACGCGTGTAGCCGAGGTCGCATTCGTCCCTCGAACCGAGCGACGCCAGCGCGTGGACGAGGCGGTTGCTCGCATGGTGTCAGCGGCGCGGCGGCTGGGCGCCAAGGACGAAGAGATCGAAGCGTCGGTTGGCCGAATCCTGGCGAGGCAGAGTCAAACTCGGTAGGCAGTCATTAGATTCCTGAGTGCGCCAGGCTGGAGTTTGCTGACGCTCAGAAAGGCTGATAGGGCGGCCGGACAATTGAGTGGCGTGGTTCGCGTTACGGAAACTACGGCCCACCATCTGTTTTGAATTCTACGCACGCCATAACATCAGCTCGCGCCGAGCGAGCTTGAATAGCCTTTGATAAATGTTTGTGGCGCTCAAAAGACGCTCGTTCGGCTTCCGGCCCTCCGGTCCTAGCAGTCGGCGCGGAGAAGGGCCTGCAATACGTGACCCTTCTCTGCGCAATACGTGACCCTTCTCTGCATGGTGGTCGCGGTCGCCTACGCGAGAGCGGCGCAGACGTCGTCGAACGCTGTTGTGTCTCCCTCGAAGAAAGCGGCGATGAAGGCGTTGCGACCGGCGCTGGAGATCAGCTCGCTTTCATCGAAGTTGAACACCTGCCTGCCCGTAGCGATGAGTACCGGCGCCCCCGTAGCGGCTCTGATGATGACCTCGCCGGTGATCGTCTCCGTCGAAGAGGTGCGGTCACCCGGGACTGCAAGGACGTCGGTGATGACGTTGTTCTGTGTGTAGGAAACGGTGGCCCCACTCAGCGGGTTCCTCCACTGCCCCAAGGAGTAGTGCTCGTGGGCGACGCGGCGAGTGAGGTTGCCTTCCGTGTCGTAGTACCGGGTGACGCGTTGCGTGAATGTCCCCGCGTCGAAGATGTCATAGGCGTTCGCGCCGCTTCCACACACGATGCCTGTATCGTCAGGCCCGTAGGAGATCGTTCTGGTGCCCTGACAGATGGTGCCGCTTCCTACGGCCATGCACGTCAAGAACGGCGCTGGAGGCGGATTGAGGGTCTGAGTGACGGGCTGCCCGGCAAACCCGGCTCCTGGCAAGAGGGCCATCGCTCCAAAGAGCGGAACCAGCAATAAGCTCTTCCGCAACGTAGTTCTCCTCCCCCGATGTACCACGAGACCGAGGCCCCTCTTTCGGCCCGTTTCTGAGGCACACGCACCCGATAACGGGTAAGAACGCACGCCTTCGAGTCACCATATGCCGTTTGTGCTTCGCGCGTAAGTACCCTTTAGCGGTAGGTACTTGATACGCATGCATTCGGCGCATTTGATAAACCCACACAGATCTAGACCGTCCTGACGTTCGCAAGCACAACAGAGGTCGGGTCTTAACGCGGAGATAGGTGGTTCGAGTCCGCCGCGGCCCAACACTGTTCGCGCTTTCCCACTTGATCCGCTTGGTACCGATCCATACTTGGCTCTGGGACAAATGGCTTGGGCCACCATGAGCCGGACGCGGCGTTGGATCGCATTGGGCGCGACTGGAATCGCTCTAACCGCTACGGTCGTGATTGTCGCGTTTTCAACACAGATCCAGTGGCCCAGCGACCGCCCGACCCCAGTGAGCGTGCTCGGCACGCCGTTGCCGCTCCGTGCCTTAGCTGTATCTGCTCACTATCCCGCCAGTAACCCAGAATTCTGGGACGTGGGTGTCGACCTTGAAGGTTGCTGCTGGACTGACCGGATTGTCCATGCTGCGATGCACCAAGCGAGTGGAGATGTCGATTCAGCAGGCTTTGTCGGATACGGCTACACCAACCCTGACATTCGGCTGCTACCGGACGGATCGTTGAATCCGGGAACAACGATCAAATTCAGGGGTTACTTCTCCGTTGGCCTGGCCGCCATCGAGGTGTGTGACAACCATCGTTGTGCGGAGACCGATGTGCAGGTGCCTGAAGCTCAACCGGGTTAGATAGACGCGCGGATGCGCAACCCAACCTCAATCACTCCTGATAACACCCGAGCTCGCCGCTCCTCTGGTTTGAAGCTGCCTGGCTCGTTTGCGCAGCGCCATTTGGCAACGCGGAGGTAGGTGGTTCGAGTCCACCGCGGCCCAGCACCAGTTCCCATCAAGCGCCGTCGATGGCGCGCCACCGCACCGGCGGCAACGGGTGTTTCGATACCGCGCTCGGCCTTTTGCTCAGCGCCGATTTACCGGGGCGGACCCGCAGGTTCCGCACCGTGACAGATACTTCTCCTGATAACGCGCGCTGGGGTCTCGACGACTGTGCTTTTGCCTGCCAAAAACCAGTCAGGCGGTTATGCCAATGGGGGCCAGGCCGGCGTCGATGAGGAGCTGAGCGATGCGCGCCTGCCCAATGGCTGAGGGGTGGGTGTGGTCGCCCGCAAGGAGACCACCCGCCGGCGAGCGACCGGTGGGCCCATTGAACGAGCGATAGACGTCGACGCATATGTCGTGATGGGCCTGAGCGACGCGGCATGTCTCAGAACGGAAGGCCTCGAGGACTTCGATCGACGGTGCGACCGACTCGGGGGGCGCCTGATCGAAGCCGATGACGTCGTTGTAATCGGTCGTGACCCGGACCGCGGTGGGTTTGCCGTTTCGGAGGGTCTCGATCTCGGTGAGGATCTTGTCAAGCTCGTCACCGTGGCGCCGGGCAAGCTGCGTTACGCAGTCACCGGTGTATTTCGACCAGTTGAATGTGTCGCCATTGGCACCGTCGCACGGATCATCATCTGAATTCCAAGGCGTGTCATTGTGCCCGATGGTAACCACGATGATGTCGGCGTCTGCGACGGCGTCGCGAAATGGCTTACTGGTCTGGATCCGACCGAGAAGGCGTGCCCCCGTCAGATTGTCGTGAGTCGAGAGGTTTTGTACTTCAACTGACTTGCCAGTGGCCTTGGCGATCGCATCGCCGAAGAGCGTGGTGAACGTCTCACATTCGCCGCAGTCGTCCTGCCCAAAGGGGATTGAGTCGCCGAACGTCACCAGGTGCCAGCCGGTTGTCGTTGCAGCAGTCTGCCCCGCCGACGGACCGGGCCCGCACGCGGCAGCAAAGGCGATCGTCGCAACCGCGAGCCACGCAGCCGGCCATGCGCGTGTCATCGTGGCCATCTACGCCTCCTAAAGTAACGTTCACCAGGCGATCCCATCGGCCACGCGGGTCGATGCCGATGGGAGTGAAGGGAGAGTCGCGTCCCGGTCAGGGCTCCATGTGTACCGGCCGGCTCCATCTCGCAGAACCAAGCCGCAGTCGTTTCCGTAGCACAGCGGCTCATCCCTGTCTAATGCGGAGGCAGGTGGTTCGAGTCCACCGTGGCCCACCACGGTAGAGCCTTTGACATACGCGGCTTAAGTTTGGTGACTGGCGGCTTCAAGAGCCGCCCGAACCCGATCGCCAAGCGTCGAAAGCCGCTCGACAGGCTCGTTGCTGAAAACGAATCGCACATGACGGTCAGCGATCTCGCCGCCCCAGCCACGCATCGGCGTGGCGGCCACCTTTTGCTCGAGAAGGCGCCGGGACACCTCGGCGCAGTCGAGGCCGAGGGATGCCACGTCAAGGAGGAGTGACCACCCTCCAGCTGCGCTCACTACCGGAAGGCCTTCGAGCTGCCGAAGCGTCTCATCGCGACGCCGCTGCCACTCGGCGTTGGCAGTAGCGAGGTCGTCGTCGGGCAAGCCGAGGGCGACGCGCGTCCCGATTTGAGCGAACCCACTCGCCACCAGACCGTTGTAGATGTGCACGCGCGAGACATCATTGGTGAGCTCGCCCGGCGCCACCACCCAGCCAACCCGCCAGGCGATCATCCGCCGCTCCCACGGGGAACTGACCGTCACCGTTCGGTCCCGCATGCCCTGAAGGGCCGCGGGGTGTCGGACCTGCCGTCCGTCGAACAGGACCGCTTCGTATGCAGCCCAGTAGAGGAGCCAGGCGTCGCGTTCCTGACAGATCGAGGCGATGGCATCCCACTCGTCGTCGCTCGCAACCCATCCGGACGGAAAAGACGCGTTGTTGATAAAAAGGACGCGCGTGCGCTCGTTGACGGCGGCTCGAAGAGCCTTGAGATCTAGCCGCCAATGGCCATCGGATACGCCCAGCCGGGCCAGGCGCGGAACCGCACCTACAAGACGTACGCGGTTGACCATGCCGGCGTAAGTCGGGTCGGTGAGGATGACTTCGTCCCCGGGATCGGTTAGGCAGAACAGAGCGTCGAGCATCGCGTCGCCCTCGCCGGATGTGATTACGATCTCGCGCCGACCGTCGTATCGCGGTCCACCGCGACGTTCGATATACGCCGCCACGGCCTCCTTGAGGTCATCGCGTCCTGTGAAGGGCAGCCAGCTATTCGCGTCGTCTTCACCGATCGCGGTCCGAGTCGCCTCCATCACGTCTGCGGGCGGTGGAATGTCCGTGTCGAGGTTCTCCATGCGAAGGACTTCCGGGTCGTCGCCGGCCGCAGCCGCAACGCGATCGATGTTGAAGCCGGGAATGTGTTCGAGCCGCCTGACGCTCATGGGACTCTCCTCACCCCTAGGGTTCTGTTGAGAGGGCCACCTGGTCGCTAATGCTGCCAAATGTAGCTGTCGGCGTTGCGCGCGATGTACCCGTAACCGACCCGTGGGGATGCCATCGTTTGATTTGGTTGGAGACCTCGCGCTGAGCCCGAAGGAGGCGCGACCCACATCTGATGTCACACCGCGCACCCTTCCGGGGCGCGGTTAAGGCGAGAGCTTTCCTCCACCCGCACCACATAACTCGGCGGCTTACGCTCGGCCTCCCACTCTTGTTAGCACAGCGTTCAGCCTTGCCCAACGCGGAGGTAGGTGGTTCGAGTCCACCGCGGCCCACCACGTAATCGCGCCGCGCCGTATTCGCATTTTTCTATGTAGCCGAGTTCCTCCGTTGTGGGTCTATCCAGAGAGGGCGACATTCCGCGGAGGGGCCGGCCCATGACGCCTAAATCGAGCGCTCCTCAGCGGTCAGATCACCACCGGCCTCGCCGGTGTTCACCGTGCCTGACGGCTCGATGACGAGGAGTTGGCAGTCGGTCTCTGCGAA
>VBFH01000087.1 GCA_005883575.1 Chloroflexota bacterium
CGGCTCACCTGACGGGTTGGAAAAGGTCCTAGCCCACACGCTCGCTCAAGAGTCAGCATCGATCTCAGTGCTGAGACGACGCCGTGTTCAGCCAGCGATCAGGACGCGACGCAGCCTCCAGGTGGCCAGCGTCGCCGAGAGCGCATTCCGGGAGGGCATCTGAGATGAACCAGGCGATGAGCTGACTTCGTCCGACATTGCACCACACGAGGGAACGATCAGCTGTCGACCGATGCCTCACGGCGCCCGTTGCGACCGACGCTGAAGCTGTCTGCGGCGCACTCGATCGCTGCCACGTGAGTTCGGCGCAGACGACCGTTGCCGGTAGTCCTCTTCAAGCGGAGCTGACGGCGGCGGCGTCCGGGCTCGGACTCGTCACCTCCGTCGTATCTCACGTGATCGCTCGATCGCATCCAGCACGCGGAGTCGAAGATCCTGCCGGCCATTGAGGCAGACGGATAGGGTTGGTCGAGCCTTTGAAGGCCTTCGAGTTGCTCCATGATGCGGCCGACTCGGGCTAATAAGCCCGATGGCTACCTTCTAGGCTCGTACCGCATCGCCACTGCCCCCGAGCCGAGCTTCACCCGGCCGAAGAGAAGAGCATCGGCCTGGTTGAGGTTCTCGACTGCGTGACGATGCAAGTCTTCGTCCGCGGGGATTGCACGATGATCGCAGCACCCATCCAATGTGACGTTGATGGATGCGCTTGTTGGGCAGTTCTGGCACCTCGACGGGCGCCCTAGCAGTGGAACACCGACCAGCAGATGTCGTTACGCAACTGCTGGTCGTCGAGTACGAGCTCGCGGATCGCCTCCGGGAGCTGGTCGCGCTGCCACCGGCACTCGAGTCGCCCTGCGCTCTCGCCCTCTCCTTCCGGCGCGGCGGCACGTGCGGCCTTGATCGCGTAGGCGGCCGCACCGAGCTCGTGCGCCGCGACGTGTGCGACGGCCGCGGCCTGGCCGGCAGCGTACGCGGCATGCCGTGCTGCCCCACTCAGGTCCCTGGCCGCGGCCATTGCATGGCCGGCCGCCGTGCGAGCCTGGGTCATGGTGATCTCGCCGCGCGCCCAGGCCCGCCCGAGTTCGATCGCGCGACGTGGCCGCGGGTCCTCAGGCTGATCCGACTCGAAGAGGTCAAGGACGTGCTCCGCGCACGATGCCGCCCATAGGGCGAGAAGCTGGTGATCCGAATCGGTAAGGGTCCCACCGCGGCGGATCGTCACGAAACGAGGGTCGCGGTCTTTCGGGAGGATCACACCCAGCACCCTTCTGCTCGCATCTGCCCAACGTCTAACACGATGCCCTTGCTCCTTCAGGAGCGAATTCGGAGTGGGCGTCGGTCATGCCTTCACGCCCTTTGAAGCGAAACAGCAATCAAGCCTTGCAGGAAAGTGACTCCGACGATTCGGGCGAACACTGCCGAAGAGCCGAAGAATCGGGGCTCCCAATCACCTAGTCGGGCGGGTAGCTGTGAACGACTCCAGGAAATTGTGATACGGCTGTGATCCGGCGCCCTACCCGGACCGGCCATCGTGCCGGAATCGTATTCGGATTTTGGTCGGGGGCCCGGGATTTGAACCCGGGCCTCACGGTCCCGAACCCTGCATAGGTCGTGTCCTCGTGTGTCCCGCCGGTTCCTCCAGTGTTCTTCTGTACTCAATTTCGAGCGCCGTCGTGTCCCTCTGTGTCCTTCCGTGTCCTCCTGGTTCCGCGAATGCGTGACACATCTGTGACACGGTTCGGAGCGACCGACGTTCAGGAATCGGATAGCTACCTCGTCTGGCGCCTCAGATGTCTCCTCCTCGAAGGGGACTCAGCGAAATCCCCTGGAAATGATGACCCGCGGCCATGGCTATTGAGAACGCGCAAAGCTCGACCGAGCAAGGTATCCGGAACGACCTCAGCGGGCTTGCCGAGCCGATCTCAGCTTCGGTTGAGACGGGCGCCTTGGACAATCAGTGCCTTCAGGGCGGACGCGTTGATGGCGTCACCCTCGTGGAAATCGATGGCACGTACCGTCTTGCTGTCCAAACGCGTATTGAAGAGCCCTTTCGGA
>VBFH01000088.1 GCA_005883575.1 Chloroflexota bacterium
TCGCTCATGCCGACGCTTTGCTGCGGCTGCTTAGCACCCAGCGGACCGAAGGGCTCAGTTCCTTGTCCTTTCGATGCGTGCAGCCAAGCCAACAACACGGCCGCCGCTTTCCCTCCAGCAGTTCGGATCGCAATCGCTCGATGTGTTGGCTCCTCGTTTCTGCTTTCTTCGGCCAGAGCACCCAGCAGATCCACTCATTGCGGGCAAGAGGGGTGAGGTCTTCCCACGCCGCCAGGCGTGAATCGCCCTGAGTTTCTTGGGGACTTCCCCTTTGGTGTCACGCGACGGCTAAGGGGGCGTGCTGGGCTCTGGCCGCATAACAGCCCCGGGATCGTGGCGCTCAGGCAAGCCGGGGGCGATCACGCATACGCGTCGGGCGCACGCCGCAACTTTCTCCATTGCCCGCCGTCGTGATGGAACACGGTGAGTGCGACCTTCTCGCGGGATACGAGGTCGAGCAACTTGTGCGTGCTCGCTCGAAGCCGGTCGGCGTCCTCATAAGAGCGCGGCTGACGGTCGACTGAGAACTGCCGCTCGAGACTAACTGCGTCTCCAGCAATAAGCACAGGACCGGTCTCTGGCAACGTCACCAGCACCGACTGATGGCCCGGCGCGTGGCCGCTGGTTTCTATAAGCCTCAATCCGGGCATCAGCTCCACGTCGCCATCGACCAATCGCCGCTGGGTGCCCGGCGCGTCCCAGTGTGATCGGCCACTTGCAAAACGCTCCGCACCTGAAAGCGCCACCTCGTACTGCTCGCGCTGGACGATCTGCTCGGCATTGATGAAGTGCTCGTGATGACCGACGTGATCAATGTCGAAATGTGTGCAGATGACGACCTCGACGTCCTCAGCCCGCACTCCGAGCTCACTCAGCTGATCGAGGATGCTGGCCGACTCTTCGGTCGGGGGATCCGAGCCATCCGCATCCACGGGCATTCCTGAGTCGATCAAGATGTTGCGCCCATCATCGGTTTGAACCAGGTAGCAGCCTGTCGACATTAGGATCGAACCGCTGGGCACCGCTATATCGCGCGAATACTGGTGGATGAGATAGATGCGGGCGGGCTTGGTCATCGATCGATCATCGCAGCTCTGGTTCGTGCGTCCTCAGGCATGCAGGCGAGTGATTTTCGAACCTAGGGCCGCCGCGTGATTGAGCTGATAACTGATACAACGCGCTCGCCCTCCGCAGCGAAGCGCAACGCGATGGCCGCCGCAATTCCTCTCGACCCTTCGGTGATCATGGCCACTTTCCCGTTTAGTCTGGCAATTTGCCCAGACCTGTGTGTTTCCTTTGAAGACAAAGGTGGCTCCTTTCAAGCGGCCTGCAGGGCGGCGCTCCCGGCAAGCGCGATCAACTCGTCCACGGACCACTGGTCGTAGGCATGGGTCCCGTATTTCGCCGCTTTGATCCGCCCGGACGGCGCGATCAGAAAGTCGGCCGGCAGGCCGAATGGGCCTCCCGCAAGCCGCAAGCCAAAATGGCCATGCGCCATCCCGCGCATGGCGGCGCCCAGGGCTTTGGGGCTTATGAACCGAAGCGACGTTTCCACGCCAAATTCTTTGTAGAGGGCCTTCTTCGGATCGCCAACCAGCACGAATGGAACATCCTTCTGGTACGACCGGATCGACTTGGCGGAGGAGTGAAAGACGATCACCTCTTTGATGCCCGCCGCTTCGATCTCGCGAGCACGCCCGCGCATCTCGGCAATGTGCGTGTTGCAGATAGGGCAGTCCACGAACCGCCGGAGTTGCAGATGGACGAGACGGTTAGGGTCGGGAAGCTTGATCGACTCGCCGGTGACGGATTCCAGAGTTGTGGCCGGAACAATATCGCCTGGTTTGAATTTCATGTTCATTCACTCCTGGTTTTATTACGCCGCGATCTCGCGGATCACATCGGTCACCGCCTGCAGGACCTGGCCGAATTCGGTCCTGGTGGTGTAGTCGGCGTGCACATCGATCCATCGAATGACACCGTCCGCGTCCGCGATGACGACGGTGGGCATGGGCAGTCCGGTGGTCCCGTCCGCGTTGATCTGGGTCAGGTCCAGGCCCAGCTGTAGCTGGGCGGCGCGGGTGCCGTCGCTGGGCGCGGTCAGGATGCCGAGCTGCCCGGCGATCTGGTTGCCCGGATCGGACAGGACGGTGAAGGTCAGCTCCTTCGACTCCTTCGTGGACAGGGATCCGTCTGGCGCCTGGGGGCTGATGGCGACCAGGCCGATGCGGCGCTCGGCCAGCGCGGGCGCGAGCTGCGCCTGGTAGGTGCGCAGGGCGATGTTGCAGTAGGGGCACCAGGCGCCGCGGTAGAACACGATGACGGCGGGCTTGCCGCCCAGGTTCTGGGCGAGCGTGGTCGGCTGGCCGCCGACATCGAGCAGTTCCGCGTCCGGCAGCTGGCTGCCGGGCTCTGCCACGCCGGACGGGTTGCCGGCTGCGGCCAGGTCGCGCTGCTCGGTGGCGAATGCCTCGGCGACGTCGGGGGGCAGCTGGCCGGCCGAGGCCCGGTGATGGCTGGCTACCTGCTCGGCGATCGAAGATATGGTGTTCACGGGATCCTTTCCTCCCAGGACTGATGGGTTATTGACGATGACCTCCTTCAGGCGCCGAGCCGGAGCCAGCACCTAGCCGTATAGACACCAGATCCCCGGCGAATTAGCTGGCCGTCCGACCGCCTAAATTCGGTCCCGGTCGGTGTCAGTACTGTTGTGGGCGTGTCCGCAGCGAGATGGGGGCATGGGGCACAGGATGGTGGCGTGCAAGGGCAGCTACTCAGTCGTGCCCGCTCGGGAGACGACGTGGCCTTCGAGGAGCTGGTCCGTCCCCATCATCGGGAGCTACAGGCGCACTGCTACCGAATCCTGGGCTCCGCCGTCGACGCGGAAGATGCCTTCCAGGAGTCGCTTACCGCCGCGTGGAAGGGACTGGCGGGATTCGAGGGCCGAGCCTCCTTCCGCACATGGCTGTACAGAATCGCCACCGGCCGCTGCTTGAATATGGTGCGCGCTAGCAGGCAGTCACCAGTGAGTGTGACGCTGATGGATGTGGAGCCGCCAGAGCCCAGTCGATTGGGTGAGGTTCTCTGGCTAGAACCGTATCCCGATGCCATCCTGGCAGAGGTCGCTGACCCGGCGGCGGGACCGGAAGCGCGCTATGAGCAACGGGAAACCATTTCGCTGGCTTTCATCACCGCGCTGCAACTGCTGCCACCGCGGCAGCGTGCTGCCCTGATCTTGACTGACGTCTTGGACTTCTCCGGGCGCGAAGTCGCCGACATGCTCGACACAACGGAGCACGCGATCTACGGTGCGGTCAAGCGAGCGCGCGCCACGCTCGCTCGCCAGCTGCCGAAAGCTGAGCCGCCGCCACTGCCGAACTCACTAGACGAAAAGAAGGTCCTTGACCGACTGGTTCGTGCCTGGGAGGAATGCGACACGAACGCGTTAGTGGCGCTCCTGACTGACGACGTGTGGTTGCGGATGCCACCGAATCCTCTCGAATACCAAGGTAAGGAGACGGCCAAACGGTGGTTTGCGACCAGTGCGTTCCGCGAGGGCCTACGCTTCAGGCTCGTCCCTACTCGTGCGAACAGACAACCCGCATTCGGCCTCTATATCTTCAGCCCTCTAAGTCGCGTCGCCCACGCGTTCGGCCTGATCGTGGTCACCTTAGCTGGCGGTCGGGTCAGCGCAATCACGGCATTTGAGAGCGGCGTGATGGCACGATTCGGCCTGCCGCGATCGTACGCACGAGACTGATTCATGGCGTACTGGTCGCTTGGCAGCCACGAAAGAGTGTGCTAGCCGGGGTAAGTCGACGGAGACGACCAAGCTTGAGCTAATGCCCGGTCGAGGAGCAGTCCGAGAGATTTATACACAACTTGTACAGTGCTACAGCGGGGCTATCACGTTCCTTCCGCCGGCGAGACATTTCTGAATTCAAGTTTTGGTCGGGGGCCCGGGACTTGAACCCGGCGCCTGACTTATCGCGAACCCGGTGAAGGCCGTGTGGGATTCAGCGTCCACTCGGCTCAACCGTCAGCGAGATTCGCCCTCGGCTCGGGTTGTGGCGACGCGCCCTTGGTGGCCGGCGCCAGGTCCGGTTGGGCCTCCTCTTTCGGCCCCACCTCAAGCACGACTGTGCCCGCGGAGCCGTCGACGGTAACGCGCTGACCGGTCGTGATCTGATCGGTGGCACCGGCCACTCCGACGACGGCGGGGATGCCGTACTCGCGGGCCACGACCGCGCCGTGCGACATCATGCCGCCCATCTCCATAACCAAGGCGCCCGCGGTCAAGAAAAGAGGAGTCCAGCCGGGATCGGTGGAAGGCGCGACCAGGATCTCTCCCGGCTCGAGCCTTGCTCCGGCCGGCGAGCGAATCACGCGCGCGCTCCCGGAGATGACCCCCGGGGAGGCGGGTGAACCTCGCAGTCCCTCGCCGACCGACACCAGCGCCGCCTCCGCGTCAGTGCCGTCGGAAAGGAGCAAGCGCGGGATGCGCCGGCGCGCGCGCTCGCGGTCGTAAGTAGCCCTTCGGGCGGCAACCAGTTCCCGCAGGTCCTCGCCGCCGGCGGCGCGTCGCGCCTCGGGCAGGGTTAGGAAGAAGATGTCGTCTTCGTCGGAGAGCCGGCCGCGTGCGACCAGGTCGCGACCGACCGGCTTGAGTAGCTCTCGCGAGGGCGTCGCGAGCAGGCGGATGATGTGGAACTTCGGCGCTTCTCGATCGCCGATGAGG
>VBFH01000084.1 GCA_005883575.1 Chloroflexota bacterium
AGATCAGGTAGAGCGAGGATGTGACCATGGCGCAGACGTCGGCTGCGACAGCCAGGCTCCGATGCCGCGGCTGACGAGCGCGGTCTTCGACGTGTACGACAGGTCCTGCAGGAGGGCCGCCACGAGAATGCCCGCGAGGACGTCCTTCGCTACGCCCTCGGAACTCGCAACATCGTTGGCCTCAAGCGGGAGCATCCGAAGGAGAGCCATGAGCAGTGCCTGGCGCGGCGGCAAAGTCACGCCTCACGACTTCGTCGAGGTTGGTAACAGGGATGGACGGATAGCGTCGACGCGTTTCTGATGCGTCGAAAGCCTGTGGGCGGGTGTCCATGATTACGCCCATCTGGATCTGTCTAGCCATCTCGGGGTTCACGAGACTCATCACGACGGCCATAAGCCGCATGGCAACGGTCGGAACATGGCCAACGTTGCCGCGCGATCCGGTCTGCTGTCGAAAGACATCAACGAAAGTCGTCATGGTCAAATTCTCTGGGCCGCCAACTTCGATCACCTCGCCTCGGGTGGCCGGATCGAACGTGGCCAATGCGACGAATTCGGCCACGTCAGCCGCTGAAACCCAATTGATTGGATTGCTGCCGCGGCCGAACACCTTAGTCTTGCCCTTGTCGAGCAGCGGGCGGCCCAACACCTCGCACCAGGTCTCCATATAGGCCGTTGGCCGGATGATCGTCCACGTGAGGCGGCTGGCCTTGAGCTCTTGCTCGGCGGCGTGCTTCATCCTCATCAGCTCCGCCGGATGATCTGGCGATGCATCCTTGACTGAGACCAGCACGAAATGCTCGACCCCAGCCTCACGCGCGGCGAGGATTAGGTTGCGGTTGCCGTCGCGATCGATCGTGGCGGGACTCCCGTCCTTGGTGGCGGCGAATCCCTGGATCGCTGAAATCACGGTCCGAGCGCCGGCGACCGCGTGCCGAAGCGCGGCGAGATCTCGGACGTCGCCCTCGACGATCTCGATATGCGTGCCGGCAAGGTGGGCAGCCCGGCTGCGATCGCGTGTGAGCACGCGAACGTTTTGTCCTCGCTGGCGCAATAAGGTGACAACCCTTGTCCCCAGGCGGCCGGTGCCGCCTGCAACGAGGATCATCGCTGGGTTCGCGCCGCAGCCGGCGGAGCCTGAAGCACCCCAACACTGGTCAGAAAATTGACGATGTCCACCACGTCCCAGTGCTCCGCGAGCCGGCCGTTTCGCAGCAGGTGAATGTCGACCCCATGCGTGTTGACGCTCTTTCCGGTCGGTGCAAAACCGAACCATTCACCGACGTGCGTGCCCTGGTTGGACCACATGACCGCGACCTTGTCGCCTTCCGCGATCAGGTGCTCGATGGTGAAGCGTGGATTGAAGGCGGCGCGGACCATGCTGATTCGCTGCTTGAGCCCCTCGGCGCCCTGGCTCTGTTGCCGAAACGGGTTGTGCTCGACGTGATCCGGCCATGCGATCTCATCGATCAGCTCGAGTGTGCCCTGGTTCGCGACCTCCTCATACAGGCGCCGAACGGTCTGCTTGTTGCGACTCTGGTTTTCGGTCATCTGGCTCCTTCCTCTGTCTATCAATCCGCCGGCTCAGTGCGCCCGGAGGGATCAAGGCTGATGATGTGCCCTGACTGCTTGCCGCGCCATGAAACTTACTCACCGTTTAGCTCACCGATTTGAGCGAGATTGAGATCGATCACCAGTTGGGAGCAGCCCTCAAGGGCCTCCGCGTGGCGGCCGGACTGACGCAGGAAGGGCTGGCCGAGCGAGCCGGAATCAGCGCTCGCACTGTGAGCGACCTCGAGCGCGGCCTGCGAACGGCCGTCCATTACGACACTGCCAAGCGGATCGCCTCCGCCCTTGGGCTGGATGAAGATCGGCGGCGCAAATTCGAGGCGCTCGCGCGTGGGCGCGTGTTCAGGGCCCCCTCCATCCCGACTGCGGGGGGACTGCCGTCCGCACTCACCCCGCTTCTCGGTCGATCACGGGAACTGGACGGCATCAAGGCGACGCTGCTCGCCGGTCGCGTAAGGCTGCTGACGTTGACCGGGCCTGGAGGCATCGGAAAGACCCGACTGGCCCTGGAGGCCGCGCGCGAAATACAGGAGTCCTTTCCTGACGGTTGCTTTTTTGTTTCGCTCGGTGAAGTGAAGGATGCGTCACTTGTCGCCCCCGAGCTTGCCAAAACGATCGGTGTCGCGGAGGCAGGGCCCAGTCTGGAGCAACTTTTGATCAAGCACCTGGCGGGAAGACGTTTCCTGATCGTGCTCGACACCCTCGAGCATCTGACGCCGGCAGCGCCGCTCGTGTATTCGCTTGTGCACAGCTGCCCCGAGACGACTTTCGTGGTGACGAGTCGAAGCGCTCTACGGTTGCGCGGAGAGCATGAGTTTCCGGTGCCGCCTCTGGAGTCGCCCTCCCAAATAGGCGACGACCCCGCTGAAGACATCATGGGCTGGCCCGCTACGAAGCTTTTCTGGGAGCGCGCGCAGGCTGTGATGCCGGATCTCCAACTGGATCGGCAGAGTGCGTCGCTGGTGCTTGATATCTGTCGCAGGCTCGACGGCCTGCCTTTGGCGATTGAGCTGGCAGCCGCCAGAGTGAAGCATCTTCCGCTGACTGCAA
This sequence comes from Chloroflexota bacterium, assembly GCA_005883575.1. GTDB lineage: Bacteria > Chloroflexota > Dormibacteria > Dormibacterales > Dormibacteraceae > 40CM-4-65-16. The sequence goes on from VBFH01000084.1 coordinate 2,620, forward strand.
TAGGGCGGCAGCTCGAGAATCGACTGGAGTTTTTGGTCGGCGGCCCGCTCGACCTACCTTTGCGCCAGCGCGCGATCCGCGACACGGTGGCATGGAGTCACGACCTGCTGGAGAGTCAAGCTCAAAAGCTGTTTCGGCGCCTCTCCATATTCACCGGTGGCTGGGGCCTGGACGACGCGGCCAAAATCTGCGGACCCGTGGCCGAAATCGGAGATGTGCTAGAGACCATGAGCGCGCTGGTTGATCAGAGTCTGGTCGTGGTGGATCGCAACAATCGAGAGGCGCGTTACGACATGCTCGACGTCGTCAGGGAGTACGCCGCGCGACGACTTGTCGAGGCTAGCGAGAGCGAGGAAATCGCAAGACAACACGCGCTCCATTACCTGAAGTTGGCGGAGGACGCCGAGCCCAACCTCGTGCGGGTTGGGCACGAAGTTTGGTTCCAGCGCCTTGGTGTACAGCGCGGCAACCTGCGGAGCGGGATGGCGTGGACCATCGAGTCGGGCGATGCGGTTCTCGCAATGCGGTATACCGTCGCCCTTTGGCGGTACTGGAGGCAGCTGGGTGACCTCGTGGAAGGGCGTCGTTGGTCAGACGCTGCGCTGGCCATGCCGGCGGGCGCAGCGACGGCCTCGCTCCGGGCCAAGGCTGCTTGGGCAGCGTCGGCGTTGGCTTTTCCGCAAGGAGATCAAGTGCGCATGGCGGCCCTGGCTGCTGAGGGTCTCGAGCTCGCGAAGCAAAGCGACGACCCGATGGACCTGCGCAACATGCTCACCATTAAAGGAATGGTCTCAATGGTTCAGGGTCGCTACGGGGACGCGCTGGAGCCCTTTCGCGAATCGGTTGCCATTTGCCGGCGGCTCGGCATGAGTTGGCAGCTGGGAACCTCGTGCTTGAACCTTGGCACCGCACTTCTACATACAGGCTCTGGCGACGACGCTCTCGCGATCTTGAGGGAAGGCCTACGGGCCTATCGAGAGCTAGGCGACGAGGTTTTCGCTGCCAACATCAATAACACGATGGCGCACGCCGCTTTGGCGCGGAACGAAATTGCCGGAGCGGACCAGCTAAGTCGCGAAGCGCTCTCGGTGGCGCCGCAGCAAGAAGAGCGCCAGGGGATTGCTGAGGGGTTGCATACCCTTGCCGGCGTGGCGGCCGCGCGCTCCGACCCGGATCGGGCCGCCATCCTTGCTGGGGCCGCGGCAGCAATCAGGGAGACGATCGCCGCACGTCCCGGACCTTTTGATGTGGCGATACCGGAACGCTTCTTGCGCAGGGTTGAAAGGACCGTTAGGGCCAAACGCTGGCGCAGATCGTGGGACACGGGTCATGCGATGGGACCCGAAGCCGCTGTTGAATACGCACTTGCAAGTCCGAACGTGAACTAGCACCATCACTTCGACCGTCGCCGGCATCTGGTGCGGGCAGTAGGCCGGCTGACGGGAGCGGTCGCTCAGCTCCAAGCCCTCAGCCTCGTAGTGAGCCAGCCAACGGTGCATCGTGCGTCGACAGACGCCCCAGTCGCTTGCCACCTCGCTCACCGTCCGACCGTCCGCAATGACCGCCAGGATTGCTTTGTACCTCTGCTCAGCCACGCTCATCTCCCTCATGCGGAGCGTGACAAATCAGCCGAAGGAGCTGCGACGAATCAGCCGAAGGTGTGTAACGCATCAGCCGAAGGCCTTTTGAGACCCGCCAGCCGAACTTGCACAACGTCATGGTGCTCGCGCAGGGAGTCGAACCCTGAACCTTGGGATTAAGAGTCTGCGGGCATCCAGTCAGCGAGTGTCAGCGAGTGTCAGGGAGTACCAAACGAGCCCGAGTCTTTGACGCAGCAGTGTCACAGTGTGTCAGGGAGTGTCAGGGAGTGTCAGAGAGTGTCCGCGTGAAGGCGTCAATCAAGGTGTCAGTGCCTCGACCACCGCCCTGATCAACAGCCCGGGTCGATTCGACCCACGACGTCTTGCCCGCGCGAATGATGCGGTTGGGCGCTGCGTTCCTGGTGCTACGGTGCGTGACTGCGTCGATGGCTGCCTGGCAAAGAGGTCTCCGAGCCTATTTTTTGTGGCTTGTTGCCAATGCGCTTGCGGGCGCGGCTTTCGCGCCTTTAGCTCCGCCACTCTTTGGGTTTGATGCCCGCATCATCGCGGAGGGGCTGTACGCGGGCACAGTTTTCGGGATTGCGCAGTGGTTGGCCTTGAGGCCGTTCCTTGCCAATGCCTGGGTCTGGGTGCCGGTAACGATCAGCGCATCGCCCCTGGCGTGGTCATTCGGAATTTTCGTTGGCGTATACACCGTGGCTATCGGCGGTTGGCTGGGAGCCGGCGTTTCAGCCACAGCCCAGGCCGGAGTCCTCCTTTGGTCTTTGCGACGCAGCCAACTCATGTTCGGACTTTTGTGGGTCG
>VBFH01000095.1 GCA_005883575.1 Chloroflexota bacterium
GCTGGGTGCTAAGCAGCCGCAGCAAAGCGTCGGCATGAGCGACGCATCCGCGTCCCAACAGATAGATGACATCGTCCGGAAGACCACCGGCTGGAGGGGTGAGAGGCTGGGCCAACTGCGGGCTCTGATCAGGGGCGCCGACCCCGGCGTAATCGAAGAGGTGAAGTGGAAGAAGCCCTCCCGCCCCGAGGGAGTCCCCGTCTGGTCCCACGACGGCATCGTCTGCGTAGGCGAGGCCCTCAAGAACGCCGTGAGGCTGACGTTTCCAAAAGGGGCCCAGCTGAAGGATCCGAAAGGGCTCTTCAACACGCGTTTGGACAGCAAGACGGTACGTGCCATCGATTTCCACGAGGGTGACGCCATCAACGCGTCCGCCCTGAAGGCACTGATTGTCCAAGGCGCCCGTCTCAACCGAAGCTGAGATCGGCTCGGCAAGCCCCT
>VBFH01000096.1 GCA_005883575.1 Chloroflexota bacterium
GCCAGACGGGCTAGCTATCCGATTCCTGAACGTCGGTCGCTCCGAACCGTGTCACAGATGTGCCACGCATTCGCGGAACCAGGAGGACACGGAAGGACACAGAGGGACACGACGGCCTCGAAATTGAGTACAGAAGGACACTGGAAGAATCGGCGGGACACACGAGGACACGACCTACGTAGGGTTCGGGACCGTGAGGCCCCGGGTTCAAATCCCGGGCCCCCGACCAGATTTTGAACTCAAAACTCGGCCTCGGCGACCCGCGTGATGGCGATTTTGGGCCTGGGGGTCACAGGGGGGTCACAGGACCGCACAGACTTGGGTGCTGCCCAATGGCTGGTAAAGTCGTCGACGACGCATGAGATGACGCGGTACCTCATTTCGTTCCCCAGCGGTGCGATGGACCACATCCCCCGCGAGGAGTTGCCCGCCGTAGGAAAGGCCGCTCACGCGGTCGTCCAGGAGGCCATGGACGCAGGCGTGTGGGTGTTCGGCGGCGGGCTGGCCGAGGACGTCGAGCCGGTCATGGTGGCCGGTGACCGGACGATCACCGCCGGGACGTATCTGCAAACGAGGGAGTTCAACGGAGGCCTGACCGTCCTCGACCTGCCGTCTCGGGAGGCGGCCGAGGAGTGGGCCGCGAAGATAGCCACCGCGTGCCGCTGCGCTCAAGAGGTCCGTGAGTTCATGCCTGACCCGGCAGTGGGCAACTGAGGGTCGAATCCATCGCCGTACGTCGGCGCGCACGTAATTTCCGGCCGACAAGCCTCGGCTAGTCTGCAGCGACGGTCCCGGGCGTAAGGGCTGCCGCGGCACCTCCGACTGTGCTGGCGGCCAAGGTACGGGAAGCCCTTGGCCACAGCGTGCAGTCGGAGCCGACCGGCTTGACTCAGTAAGACAACCTGTTCAGCGGGGAGGTCTTCCCGCGTGCACATGAATCCGACAGCAGTCGCAGTCCGCTCCCTAGTTGTCGGCCGTCAACATCGTGGTCGGAGTTCGGGCGGTACTGAGAAGCGATCCGAATCGTGAAGCTGCGTTGGATCGCATCCTCGTCGTGACGTGACCGTAGAGCTCAAGTGTGGTCTGAGCGCTGTCGTGCCCGAGGCGCTCGCTCACCGTCTTGACATCGACGCCCGCCTCAAGCAGGAGCGTGGCGTGCGTGTGGCGAAGGCCATGCAGCGCGATCGCTGGCACAGTCGCCAGAGCGCGAACGCGGCGCTCGAAGCGTCTTCCGATGACGTTCGGATCCTCAGGCAAACCACCGGGCCGGCAGAAGACTAGGTCCAGGTCAGTCCGGTATGCGGAGCCGGAAGCATGGCGATCGAATCGCTGGCGCTCCTGCTGTTCGCGCAGCAGCGCGACCGTTTCTTCGTCAAGATCGATGGTGCGGACGCCCTTCTTGCTTTTCGGAGGGCCGAAGCCGAGGCCGTTGCCTTGTCGCGTGAACTGATGCCTCACAGCCAGTCTGGCTCCATCGAAGTCCACGTCACGCCATCGCAGCCCGAGCAACTCACCGCGTCGCATTCCTGTTGCTGCGGCGAGGTGATAGAGGACGAGTTCTCGATCCTGGGATGTGAAAGCCAAGAATGCCGCAAGCTCGTCTGCAGACCATGTCTTCATCCCCGGTCGGTCCTTCGGTTTGCCATGAGCTCTCTCGGCGGGATTCTTGCGTAGGAGACCATCGGCAACGGCATCCTGCAAAGCCTTGTGGAGGCAGATGTGGACGTTGTGCACCGTCTTCTCGCTCAGCCCACTTTCCGCCAGCTTCTTATACAGTCCGCGGATCTGAAGACGGTCGACCGATTGCAGCCGGGCCTTACCTATTCGCGGGTTGATGTGCTTGTGGATGCTCACGCTGTAATCGCGAGCTGTATTCGGACGGATGTTGCGACATGCCGCAAGCCACTCCTCCAGGTATTCACCCAGGGTGACGCGGCTCCGCTCGACGTACGTACCGTCCACCACCTCGGCCTGAAGCCGGTTCATGGCTTCGACCGCTGCGGCCTTCGACGGGAACCCGCCCCCTCGCCGCTGACTTTTACGCAGGCGCGGCCCACTTGTGAAGTAGAAGTTGTCATCGAGCCAGATCGCGCCGACCGCTGCCAGGTGGGGACTCCCATCTTCATCCGTCGTGGCCAGCCAGCACGTCCGGCCTCTTCCTTCTTCGCGAGCCTGCGCCGCGAGCTGCTTCGAGGGCCCGGACCACGGGATCGGATCGTGTCCATAGATGTCCAGGTTCTGCTCTTCCATCTCCTACCCTTTGTCTCTGTACTCGTTAAGACGACCGGCGGCCCTCGAACTCATCGGACGTCGGCAGAGAGCGAGCCGCCAGCGGCAGGGCTCTCAGGACGTAGTGACGGCGCCGCTTGTGCCATACCGCATCATCCTCATGACGGCAGCCACCGACCTGATCGACCGGATGGTGGCTACCGGCTACGTTGAACCGAACCAACCGACCAAGCTGGGATCGCCGACCTAGTGAGCGGCCGCGATGACACTGCGCAGGTTCTCGAGCTCGTTCTCACGGCCGGCGACCAATCGCCCGGTCCAGACCTCGTCATGCATGCGGTCCACTGTCATGACCACCTTGGTCCGCTCGCCGATTTGCTCGAGGTCGACGACGGTCAGAAACTCATACGGCTCGTGATCAGGCACGAAGTCGACGAGCGAGAGGTAGGCGATTCTTCGCGGCTCCACTACTTCAGTGAAAGTCTTCCGTGATTCCGTCGTCAGGGGCATGCCGGCGCCGCGCATGAATGTGATCTGTTCGGGACCTGTCGCGGTCATCGTGTAGACGAGTTCGCCCCTGGGCTTCAGATCGAGCTTCACTACTTTGACTGTGAAACCGTCGGGTGCCCACCAGGACTGGATTCCCTCGGCCGCCGTCCACAATCTCCATATCGTTTGTGCGGACGTGTCGTAGATGCGCTCGATGCGGATCTTGTCGCCTGTGGCGGTCGTCTGCCGATCTTCCATTGCGTTCCCCTCCTGAGTATTCCTAAGGAAGAATATATACGGTTGGGCATACTTACAGCGTGGACGCGGCGCGTCTGAGTGCGATCGGGGAGCGCAACCGGTTGCGCATCGTCGAACTCCTCAACATCGCCCCGCGGCCAGTCGGTGAGATCGCGGATCGGCTCGGACTCCGCCAGCCTCAGGTCACAAAGCACCTCCAGATCCTCCAGCGTGTCGGCTTGGTCGCGGTGCATCCTCTGGGTCAGCGCCGGATCTACGCGCTGCGCCGTGAACCATTTGCCGAATTGAGTCGATGGCTCGACGTGTTCGCGGCCGCAAATCCGCGTGAGGCAGTGCTGGACGAATACGCCAACGCGATCAAAGTCGAGGCAGCCGTTGCCCGAAAAGATCGTGATTTCGGCCGGGGCCGAGTGTTCAAGTTCGAACGAAAGTTGCCCGCTCCGCGTAGCGAGATCTGGGCCTTGTGGACGACAGGCAGACTGGTCCGCCGCTGGTGGAGTCCCGAGCGCTTTGAAGTTGTGCGGGCTCGCGTGGAGCCTGTCGCCGGCGGGCGGCTCGAAATCGTCATGCAAGAGGGCGATGGAACTCGCCACGCCAGCCGGGGACGCTTCCTTGACGTTGAACCGCCGAAGCACCTCCGCTTCGAGCTAGGACCTATCGACCCCGATGGCCGGGCCCTGCTTACGGCGGTGTATGACCTGACCCTCGTAAGTCAGCGCGGGCGGACGAATCTAGTCTTGACGATCCGCGTGACCTCAGCCACGCAAGCGGCAGTGCCCGCACTGGCCGGCCTTGAGCTCGGATGGCGCCAGCTGCTCGACAAGCTTGAGCGGATAGTCGGTGCAGGTAGTCGTATCGGCTCGGAACCGCGAGGCACCGGGATCCGACGCTATCAATCTCGACGATCCAGAGCGACCGTCGTTTCGTAGCCTCACGTTGAAATAGGAGATTCTGACCCTGACAACGGACACACCCTCGTCGGCGTCCGCGGGTCCGCGCCGGCGACGCGCACCGACTCCGCCTCGACCTGTGTCACAGATGTGTCACGCATTCGCGGAAACAGGAGGACACGGGAGGACACCCGCGGACACGACGCCGAGCGAAATTGAGTACCAGAGGACACTAGAGGAAACCTCGGGACACGCGAGGACACGACATGCGCAGGGTTCGGGACCGTGAGGCCCCGGGTTCAAATCCCGGGCCCCCGACCAGTTTTTGAACTCGAAATTCGGCTCGAACGACGCCAGGGCCGGCGATTTTGGCCCTGGGGGGCACAGGGGGGGTCGCGTCCCGGGACTGCTGTAAAAGCGAGGCCGTTTCTCCGCGCGGCGTCAGCATTCTAAGCGGTCATCTCCACGGATGATTGCGCGCGCTTCGCGGCGCGCAGGTCGGCGAGTTGACGATGCTCGAAGTCAGTCAAGGCGAGGCCTCTGGCGCCGGCGATGACGAGGTCGAGAACCGCCCAGCAAAGACTGAGACAGCTGGTCTCGCCGGGG
>VBFH01000097.1 GCA_005883575.1 Chloroflexota bacterium
GCCGGCCGTGAACATATCGGCGTACTTGTTGTTCAAGGCGTCGTAGCCGTGCCCTGGCTTGCCCTTGCGAACCTGCTCGACGACCACCGAGCCCTCCACGCCAGCGTTCGCGGCAATCTGCCGCAGCGGCTCCTCGAGGGCCTTGCGGACGATTGCAACGCCCGTCTTCTCATCAGAGTCGAGATCGAGCCCGCCGTCGAGCACCTTCTGGGCTTGTAGCAGCACGACGCCGCCGCCCGCGACCATGCCCTCCTCGACGCCGGCTTTCGTGGCGCTGAGCGCGTCTTCGATCCGGTGCTTCTTCTCCTTCTGTTCAACCTCGGTGGGCGCGCCGACCTTTATGACGGCGACGCCGCCGGCCAGCTTGGCCATACGCTCCTGCAGCTTCTCCTTGTCATAGTCGGAGGTGGTCTCCTCGATCTGGACCTTGAGCGCCTTGATCCGGCCCTGGATGGCCTCCGTCTTGCCCGCACCCTCCACGATCGTCGTGTCGTCCTTGTTGACGGTCACCCGCCGAGCCTTGCCCAGCTGCTCGATCTTCGTCTGGTCGAGCTTGAGGCCCATGTCCTCGCTGATGACATTGCCACCGGTCAGGATGGCCATGTCTTCGAGCATCGCCTTGCGACGGTCGCCGAAGCCGGGCGCCTTGACCGCAACCGCTGTGAAGGTGCCGCGCAGCTTGTTGACGATCAGGGTCGCCAGCGCCTCACCCTCAACGTCCTCGGCCACGATCAGCAGCGGCTTGCCCTGCTGGACGACCTTCTCCAGCACGGGGAGCAGGTCGGAGATGGCCGAGATCTTGCGGTCGCTGATCAGAACAAACGGCTCCTCGAGCACTGCTTCCATCCGGTCCGGGTTGGTGACCATGTACGCCGAGGTGTAGCCGCGGTCGAACTGCATGCCCTCGACGACCTCGAGCTCCGTGGCCATGGTCTGGTTGTCCTCGACAGTGATCACTCCGTCCTTGCCGACCTTGTCCATTGCGTCCGCGATGAGCTCGCCAATCTTTTCGTCCTGCGATGAGATGGTGGCAATGTGGGCTATGTCCGCATGGTCCTTCACTGGTACGGACATCCGCTTGATTTCTGCCACGACCGCCTCAACTGCCTTCTCAATGCCCACCTTCAGCTGGATCGGGTTGGCGCCCGAGGCCACGTTACGGAAGCCTTCACTGATCATTGTCTGGGCCAGGATGGTTGCGGTTGTCGTGCCATCACCGGCGACGTCGTTGGTCTTGGTCGCCACCTCGCGAAGAAGCTGCGCGCCCGTGTTCTCCCACGGGTCTTTGAGCTCGATCTCACGGACGATCGTCACCCCATCGTTGGTGACGGTCGGAGCGCCGTACTTCTTCTCGAGGACTACGTTGCGGCCCTTCGGACCGAGAGTGATTCGCACTGAGCGGGCGATGATGTCGATGCCTTTCTTGAGTCCCTGTCGGGCCTCAACGTCGAAGTGGACGGTCTTAGCCATCTGATTCGCTGCTCCTCACGGTTATTTGGTCTTACTTCTTCGACTTGCTGGCGGTAGCGACGACGGCGAGAACGTCCTTCTCGGAAACGATCAGGTATTCGATGTCGTCAGGCTTGAACTCGCTGCCTGCATACTTCGAATAGAGCACCTTGTCGCCGACTTTCAGTTCCATGGGAACCCTCTCACCGCTGTCCAGGATCCTGCCAGTCCCGACGGCCTCGACAATCCCTTCTTGTGGTTTCTCCTTGGCAGTGTCGGGAATGACGATCCCGCTCTTGGTCATCTCTTCTCGATCGACTGGTTTAACGACTACTCGGTCGCCTAGTGGCCTCAGATTCACAGCTGCCCTCCCTTTGTGTTGGGAAGGCCGGCTCCGAGGACCTGCTCCGCTCTCGCAGACGCGCCTTCCACCTGACCCGCCAGAGCTGGGTCCTGCCGTGCGACTCCGAGAGCTCCGACGAGTTCCTTCAGCGCCCGCGTAAGCTCTCCCACCCTCTGCTGTAGGTCGGGTATCACCTGCGTTTGGTACCTGTCTACATCCATTCCGATCAGGATCATGCGGTCGACCGCTTCCCTTTCCACCAAGATCCTTGTGCTCATACCGCTTCTTCCTCCTGGAAGCCTCTACCGGATCCGTCAACAAAAGCGATTAGGACTTCTCTTTCGGGTGATCTTCTCGCCGCCCTCGAGAACAAAGTCAGTAGCAACTGGCGGAGCTGGTGCTTGACGGCCGCTTTAAACGCAGAAGCGAAAGGGGAGATGCAACCCGGGAGGACGACCTGGTGACCGCTATCTGAATCCATATCCTCAACGGATGTCGGGTCAGCTTCGCGCCAAGGTGCCTTTATGTCTTCTCGGATTGCTCCCCTATCACGTCTCGAGAATTGGTCTCGTTTAGCCGCGGCCCTTTGGAAGTGAGCCGGCCTTGCTGGCTCCACTGATCGCGATCCGCACCGGCTCGACCTTCGCCGCCTTCGGCACGCGAACTGTCAGAACACCATTTTCAAATTTAGCGGCGATGTTCGCGGAGTCGATCTCCTTGGGTAGCTCCAGCTTGCGGCTCCAGTTACCCCATGGCCGCTCCTGACGAATGAACTTGCCGTGGGTCTCATACGACGCCGCCTTCACTGCGATGCTAAGCATGCCGACCTCGAACGTCACCTCTACACCGTCCTGCGGAACGCCAGCGACGGTGGCGTGAAGCTCGTAGGCGTCTCCTGTCTCCAGGATGTCGACGGGCAAAGCGTAAGTCGGTGTGCCGTCCTCCTGACTCGCGACTCCATAGCCAAAGAACTGCTCGAATAAGCGGTCGATCGGGCTTGCGCCAGTCACAAGGTTGGAGCCGGGCACCAACGTTCGGGTTGCTGTCATCATCAATACACCTCCCGATGTAGGATTAGGTGTGAACTGTATTTATAGGTTTTACCCCTCTACAGCTGATCTGAAACACCATTTTTCAGAGCTCGCCGATGCACCTCGGGAATATTGCTGATCCTTTCATGCCAGGCGGCCGTAGTACTGAGGAATGAAAAGGTCCAGCCCAACCGCGAGCGGCCAGGTGTCAATGCGGCGGTGCGCGGCTGCGATTGGAGGCACCCAATAGATAGCGACGGTCCTCCGAACGAGGCGACGATCAAGCAAGCGCTCTACTTGAGGCAGATCTACACCGAGATCCTCGCTATGGAGGAGAGGCTGGTCCCCATCCGTCAGCTGATGCTCAAACAGTCGGACGAGGGCCGTCGCGAGGTCGAGTTGACCAACGCCCCGGTTGTCGCCGCCCAGGCCGAGAGGTTCCGGCAACTCCTCGGCCATTGGGAGGCGCGGGTAGCGGAGCTCGGCGGCGAGTCCCGCGTGAAGCCTTAGGGCGGAGTGCGATGCGACCTCGCACCTGGTGCAGAGCTTCCGCCCCTCTTGCATGCTTTCCAAACGAGTGGCTTTGGCCCGGTCTGAACGAGACTGTCGGTCTAGATGGCGAGAGACGGGGTTTGTCGTCCGTGGTACCGAACACCATGGCGAATTCGTCGATCGGCTTCGGGATTGACATAGAGTCGACTCTATGGTGCTTAAAAAGTTCCTCGTTCCCGATGCAATGGACAGGAAGATCAGACGGCTGGCAAAAAAGAGGGGCATGTCCCAGAGCGCACTGATCATTGACGCGGTGGAGGCGTTGCTCGCCTCACGTCAGCCCGACCGCCTCACACCCTTCGTCGGCGTAATCAAGGGCGCACCGCCGAACCTCTCGGAGTCTGTCGACGAGGTGGTTTACCGGTGACCCATGGCGTAACGGCGCTCGCTCGCGCCTGCTCAATCACGCAGGCGCGACTGTCGTCATTCCCATCGCCGAAACGGCCGCCGCCATCCGACTGTCATAGGTAACCACTCTGCGAAGGCTGGCCCCGAGCTGCCGCATCGTGGCAAGGTGAATGGCGTCCAGCGAACGAAGTTGGGCCGGCAGTAGCGACCCAGCGTCCAGGAGGATTCGGTCGCTGACCCGGATCAGCTCTACGCGGCCAAGCACCTCATGACCCCTTTGCACGGCCGCTGGACCGAGCGGCAACAGAGCCCTTGCGACCTCGGTCCGCGCCAGTGCACTCACCACCAGTGATGCTCGGCGTCGCAAGTACCGACGGAGGGCCGCAGACTCTATCTCTGCGACTGCGAGCTTCACGATCGCGGATGAGTCCAAATAGATTGCCCGCTCAGCGTTCATTGCGACGTAGCCGGGCCAGGATCGCGGAAGGCGATTCTTTACCTTCAGGAAGCGGCAAGGGTAGTGGCAGGTCGCTGAGGCTGCCGGCAGCCGGAGTCACCTCGCCAGCAGCTCGGAGCTGTTCTAAAGCTCCCGCTTCGGGCAACGGGGCAAGCACCGCGACCGGCCGCCCGCGATCCGTGACCTCAATGGTTTCACCGGCCTCGACGCGGCGCAGCAGCTCGCTGGCACGCTGACGAAGCTCACGAACCCCTACTGTTGCCATGTGCTATTTGTAGCACAAACTTAAGGTGGAGCGGGAGACGGGGGTCTTCATCCCCGGTACCACGGACCGCATCGAATTCATTTACCGGTTTGCGAACGACAGCTTGAACGACGAATAACCATGCGCCCGGGCTGCCTGTTCGGGGCCCCGGCGGCGGACCCTGACCTAGCCAACAAATCCTGTTATGAGGCGGACCCAGCTTTACAGAACGCGAACACCAACCTCGAGTCGCAGGGCTGATGATCCAACTCGAGATGTCTGCGTTCGATGCATTGAAAGGGCGCCGGCGCTCTCAGTTCGGCGCCGTCCGCCGCATGTAGCGGTGCCTAGTCAGTCGCGGCGCTAGCCGTCAATTAGCCGGGCTCTTAGGCTGCCACCTGCAACACGGCGCATAGGTGTCAGCTTCTTGTTGAGTACCGGCGCGGCGCGTGGAGCTGCAGCGGCACGTGGCCTCTCACAACCGTGCCGCGGCCGGGCTGAGATTCGATCATCAGCATCCCACCCGCAGCACCAAGGCGGTCGCGCATGTTAGCCAGCCCTCCGCCTTCCTGCTCCGGTACCTCGAAGCCGCGCCCGGAGTCGCGCACTTCGAA
>VBFH01000098.1 GCA_005883575.1 Chloroflexota bacterium
TGCGTGTGCGTGAGCTGCACCATCCGCTCGCCAAGGTCGGTCTCGACGACCTCCATGCCGAGCCCTTCGAGGTAATCGTTCAGCCCGATCTCCTCGGTGGCCATCGACTTGCTCTTGGTCACGACCATCCGCCGGCCCGAAGGCAGTCCGCTGCCGGCGTTCCAGCACAGCTGACCGATGATGTCGCACGCCTCGGCCGCGTCCTTGGCGAGATGCACCGCGCCCCCGGCTGCCGCCAGGCGCTGCGCGAACTGGTCGAGCAGCTCTGGCAAGCGTTCGAGGTTTGCCTGGCGGCGGCGTTTCAGCTCGGCTCGTCCCTTCGCGAAGTCGAAGCTTTCGAACGCGGCGTTGCGACGGCCGCGGAGGCCGGTCATGGCGCCGATCAGCGCTTTCTGCAGCTTGGGATCATCGAGCGCGTGGTTCACGCGCCGGGAGAAATGGCTCCGGCTTTCAGGCACGCGTTTGCGCGGCTTCTCGGATCGATTCCTTCACGCCGTCAGGTGTGAACACCGGCGCCAAGCATATGGTCCCGACACAAACCACCGCGCGATCATCACCGGATGGATCGATGACGGCGTACGGGTGCGCGGCGAGCGCGGCCCGCGCGAGTTCGGGATTTCGCGTGGTGACCTTGATCGCGTGATCGAGTCGGTCGAGAGCGCGCGCGAAGATCGCCGCCATCAGGCCGAATGACCGCGGCAGCGCGGCCACGGACTCGAGGGCGTGGCGGGCGCGGGCGCCATATTGCGACCCGGGGTCGCCACGCAGGTTGTCGAGCTCGATCAGGGCCATCGCTGCAACCGAGTTTTCCGCGAGCGGTTTGATGCGCTCGCCCAGGCGGCCCAGCTCGTCGCTTCCTGCGTGGTCGAGGTAGCCCCCCAGCTCCGGATCGCCGTAGCGCTCCTCGAGGTGAGCGGCCAGGTCGAGCGCAACCTCCATCCATCCCTCGCCGAGTCCATGTTGATACGCGCGAGCGGCGGCCCACAGCGCCCAGACCTGGTCCGCCAGCTGGCCGCCGACACCTTCGGCGTGGTTCATGCCCTCACCATTGCGATAGGCGTGCTTGAAAAGCGAATCGAGCAGCTTCTCGGCCGGCCGCCCGGCCTCGAGGTACGCGATCGCGAGCGCCGCATTCCACGACGTGTAGATGCGGCGGTCGACGTACGGCGCGTTTGCCGACTCCCTCTCGTCCGCGTCCATGGAGTAGTAGTGCTCGTCGGCGTCCTGGCTGCCCGCGTAAAGCCCGGTATTCGGATCACGGAGGACTCGATCGAGGTACGCAGCGGTCTTGTCGAGGGCCTGGGACATGCCGGCCAGCGATAGCGCATGGACCAATCCGGCGTGGTCTTCCAGCATCTTCTCGAAGTGCGGCACGCTCCAGTCCTGAGTGGTCGAGTAGCGGAAGAAGCCGCCCTCGACGTGGTCGTACGTCCCGCCACCCGTCATCTTCTCGAGCGTGTGCACCGCCATCCGGCGCAGCTCATCGTCGGAACGCAGGACCGATTGCTCGAGCAGGAGCAGGATCGCGTCGGCCTGCGGAAATTTCGGCGCGTTGCCGAATCCGCCGTATTCCGCGTCGTATGCGGAACTGACGGCGTCGAGGATCTCAGCTACGAGGCGGGGCTCGAGCTCGCCTGCGCTCCGCGAAACACCTAGAGCCGCGCGCTTTCGCGCTTCCAGCACGCGCGCTGATATCTCGGTCTGGTTGCCTCGGTAGTAACCGGCGATGCGCACCAGCGCGCTCGCCATCTGGTCCGGGGGCAGGTATGTGGCGCCGGTCAGGATGTCTCCCGAGGCAGTGAGGAACGCCGTCGTCGGCCAGCCGCCCATGTTGTAGCGCTGGTTGATGTCGGGGCGCACGTCATTGTCGACCCGCACCGGCACGTAGTCGCGGTTGATGATCTCGATCACGCTCGGGTGCGAGTAGGTGGTCTCGTCCATGACGTGACACCAGTGACACCAGACCGCGGAGATGGAGAGGAGGATCGGGCGGTTCGTGAGCCTCGCCTCGTCGAAGGCCTCTTTCGACCACGGGTGCCAGTTGATCTCTGATGCCCGGTTGGGCCGCGGCGAGAAGTGAAACTCCTCTGCAGCCTCCATCTCGAGGACAAGGTTACGATGGCGATGTGATCTCAACCAGCGCTGTCGACGCCTACGTCGAGAAGCACACACGGCGCTTTGTGGACGAATTGAAAGAGCTCTGCTCGTTTCCCAGCATCTCCAACCATGGGCACGCGGCGATCCAGCCCGCGCGTGACTGGCTGGCCGACCGGCTCGCGCGATTCACCGACCGCGTCGAAACCCTCGAGGCGGGGGGCATGCCCGCGCTGTACGCCGAGGTGAAGGGCGCTGGACGCCGCAAGCTGTTGCTGTACGAGCACTACGACGTTCAGCCGGTCGACCCGCTCGACCTGTGGCAGTCGCCGCCTTTCGAGCCCGCGGAGCGCGACGGACGGATCGTCGCGCGCGGAGTGGCCGACGACAAGGCCGACGTCATGGCGCGCATCCACGCGCTGGAGACGCTGAAAAATCTGGGCGAGGCTCCGGTGACGCTTCGCTTTCTCGTCGAAGGCGAGGAGGAGATCGGCTCGCGTTCCTTCGCGAAGATCGCGCACGACCATGCCGACAAGCTGAAGGCCGACGGCTGCCTGTGGGAGTCGGGCACCTCCTTCGACGACGCGGGGCGGCCGACGCTGCAGTTCGGCTGCCGTGGCCTGGCCTACGTCCAGCTCCGGGTCAAGAGGCTCGACTTCGACCAGCACTCCGGGTTCGCATCGATCTATCCGTCGGCGGCGATGTACCTGATCGGTGCGCTCGCGAGCCTGCGCGACCAGGACATGAACATCAAGATCGACGGCTTCTACGACAGGGTGGTCAAGCCGACCGAGACCGATCGCCGAATGATGGCGACCATCGATCCGGAAACCGAGAAGCGCCGCAAGCTCGTGGGGTTTGACAAGCTCGTCCGCGACCCCAAGCCGGAGCAGGTGATCGAGCAGATGCTGTTCCTGCCCACGTGCAACATCGCGGGCGTGACGACCGGTTACCAGGGTCCGGGCTCGAAGACGGTGCTGCCCGCGGAGGCGAGCGCCAAGCTGGACTTCCGGCTGATCCCGAACCAGGACCCTGACGACGTGGTTGAGCTTCTGCGCAGGCACCTGGACCGGCACGGCTTTGAGAAGGTCGAGATCGTCCGCGGTGAGGGTGAGAAACCGGCGCGCTCAGATCCCAGCTCGGCCATCGCCAGGACCGTGATCGACTGTGTCCGCGACATGCACGGCGAGCCGGTGCTGTGGCCGTTCATGCCCGCGACGGGCCCGATGCACCCGGTCGTGTCGGACCTCGGCATCCCGACGGTCCTGCCCGTGGGTGTTGGCCGGCCGGACAACCGCATCCACGCTCCGAACGAGAACATCAGAGCGGCGGACTACATCAACACGGTGCGTTTGAACTGCCGGATCTGGGAGCGTTTCGGGGCGGCCTGATGGAGAAGCTCACCGACAAGCTCTTCACGGTCAAGTACAACGAGGACACCGGCAAGCCGCACATCGAGATCGTCGACCAGAACGTGTGCTTCAAGAAGTGCACAGGCAAGTACTGCAACCATTTCTGCCCCGCGGGGGTGTACGAGTGGAACGAAGAGCAGAAGAAGAACCTGGTCAGCTTCGGCAACTGCATCGAATGCGGGGCTTGCTCCATCGGCTGTCCGTTCGACAACATCGCCTGCCGGTCGCCCCGGGGCGGGTACGGCGTCCGCTACCAGCACGGATGAGCGTAGGGGGAACCCTACCGGGTTCCCCCTACGTCGCGGCGCTCAACGACCGCTCATGCGTTTTCAAGGGTCCAGCGCTTGTGGCGGCCGGATTCTCGCCGCTACCCCTTCCGGATAGGAATAGCGACCGGGATGGGAATACTTCCTGTAGGCGCATGAACGAGTACGACGTGATCATCGTGGGGGGCGGCCCGGCAGGCCTGGCCGCGGCGCTCTATACCGCCCGCATGGACCTGAAGACGCTGGTGGTCGACCGGGGCCCGCTCGGCGGCCAGCTTCTCAACACCGAGCTGGTCGAGGACTACCCCGGCTTCGAATCGGTCCTAGGCTCGGACCTCGCCCTCAAGATGGGGGACCACGCGCGCAAGTTCGGAGTGGAGATCCGGGATTTCGAGCCGGTCAAGGAGATCGACGTCGAGGGCAGCACGAAGGTGGTGCGCCTGGAGTCGGGCGAGGAGCTCCACGCTCGGGCTCTGATCATGGCCGCCGGCGGGTTGCCGCGCTACCTGCAGGTCCCTGGCGAGAAGGAGTTCTGGGGTCGGGGCGTGAGCTACTGCGCCGTCTGCGACGGCGCGTTCTTCAAGGGCCAGGAGCTGGCGGTCGTGGGCGGCGGCGACGCCGCGGTCGAAGAAGGCGACTTCCTCACCCGATACGCGTCGAAGGTCTACATCATCCACAGACGCAATGAGCTGCGGGCGCAGCCGATCCTGGTCGACCGCGCCCGCGCCAACCCCAAGATCGAGTTCGTCCTCGACGCCCACGTGAAGGAGATCGTCGGTGACGAGAAGGTCCAGATCGTCCGCTATGACAAAGGCGGCGAGACGAGGGAGCTTCGCGTCGGCGGGGTGTTCATCTTCGTCGGCTTCGTGCCGAACTCGACCCTGTTCAAGGTCCACGTCGACCACGACGCGGGTGGCTACATCCTCACCGACCGCAACATGCAGACTTCGGTCGAGGGCATCTGGGCCGTGGGTGACGTGCGGGCACAGCTGACCAAGCAGATCGCAACCGCGGTTGGCGACGGCACGACGGCGGCGGTCGCCGCGTCGATGTACATCACCACTCTGAAGGACGCGGCCCGGGCCTAAGGTCCGGCCGATCCCACGTCGACGCGGAGCTGGAACGTGTAGCTGCCGTCGCGCGAGCTGGCATCGACCCGAGCTACCCCTGCGCTCAGCGCCTGG